>JAFSIZ010000168.1 GCA_017439555.1 Oscillospiraceae bacterium
CAGATGGCTATGAGTTCGCATACTGGGCAGATGCAACAGGAAAGGTTCTCTCGACAAAGGCAGAGGAAACCTTCACAATAAATGTCAACACAAGCGTGAAGGCATATTTTGAAAAGATTCCTGCAGCGGATGCAGAAACAGCTCCTGTATATTTCTACAACGGAAACCGCGACCTTATTGAGAAGAAGGAAGTAAACAAAGGAACGGAGTTCTCTGCAATAAAGATAGACGAACCGACACTCACGGGCTTTGAGTTCACCGGCTGGAGCATCGATGATGCAACAATCATCAACAACATAACGCGCGCAGTAGCACTCTTCAAGGAAACAAACAATACCTACACGGTAAAGGCAGGAGATACGACCATCGCGGGCAAGAAATACGGTGAAAGCGTAACCGTAACATCAGAGGCAAGCGACTTTGCGTGCTGGAAGCTTGGCGATAAGATAATGAGCTATGAAAAGAGCTTCACATTCGATGTCTATGGCGATATCACGCTGGCAGAGGAAACAGGCGCGGAAGTAAAAGCAGAGCCGACAGTTGTGCTCGACACAATTAATGGCGAACACTTCCTCACATATAATGTTCCGGCAGGATATACAAAGCTTGAAGCAGGAATACTCTTTGCTGAGCGCGGAAAGCCTACGATCGGAAGCTTCCATTCAAAGGCAACAGAAAAGACAGGCAGCGGCCAGTTCACGGCAAAGCCGAACGGAACGGACGACACAATCGCACGCGGATATATGATATTCCGCGACAGCGATAACTCAATAAGAGTAATCTATGCTGATTAAACGGAGGAACACAATGAAAACTAAAAGAGTATTATCGCTTGTTCTTGCGGTTTGTATGCTTATATCCCTTCTTCCCGGCATATCAATTGCAGGTGCGGCGGACGTCGAGACCACACTCCGATATGACTTCGGTGCATTTATGTCTGCACGTAGCTATAAATGGAACGAATCGGGTCCGTGGCTCACAAATATGAGCTACGAGAACACAAACGGATTATATCAATATGCCGCTTCCTCTATTGAACAGACGGAGGATGACGGAAGTACCATAAGCGGAAATAACTATATTGCAGGAAGCAACCGCCATAATCCATATCTCACGGTCGCTGTTCCTGCAACAGGTGATTATTATTTCCAGCTAGGCGGAAACCGCTATGTCGCTTTTGAGATATATGTTCCCGTAAGCGGAACGTATAAGTTCAACGTAGGTTATCGCGAAAACGCAACAGCCGGAACAATGAAGATTTATATAAATCAGGGAGAGGCTCCGTCAACAGCCTGGAATTATCAGGTTTCCCAGTATAGTATGGCTATGCCCGAGGGCGTAACAGAGCCGAGGAACGGTCTCTCAATGACGCTCAAAAAATGGGATACAAGTACATCTGCGCTTACGGATACAGATCTCGAGCTTGAGCTTACGAAGGGTTATTACTATGTTTCATTCAAGGGCTCAAACTACAGCTACATAAAGTATCTTGAGCTTCAGCTGGGTGATGGAGGAGCCCCCATTCTTATCGGGATGAAAACTGCTCCCACACTTTCTCTTGATGCAGGAAAGAGCGCAGATTTTGATACTGCTCTTTATATGGGTGACGGAAGCGTTGCAACAAAGTCATACACAATTTCATATAAGAGCGACAACGAAGATGCGGCAACTGTTGATGCTGACGGCAAGATAACAGGTGTCGCGGCAGGTGTTGCAAAAATTACCGCAACTGCAGTAAACGAAGGCGGAGAGGAAATCAAGGCGACAAAGACTGTCACCGTTACGGGAACTGCTCCGTCAACGGAAAATGCGGGAATTTCAATTACTTATGATGTAAACAGCCGTTTTGGCTCCTGGAGCAACGACTCTGTTAAGTTTGCTGATTTCACATATCAGTCAAACAAGGGACTCTGGGAATATTACGGAAACAAAAAGAATCTTCCTTCAATCGACACAAGCACAACATTCAATTGGAACGGAACTGCTTCACATATGCAGATGAATCAGGGCTGGTGGGCGATTAAAATAGTCGTTCCCAAAAGCGGAATGTACACACCGAGCGTACCTTATACAAAGTACCGCTATGGCGGAATTCTCGGTGTATATCTTGTAAGCACTGCGGACGGAGCATTTACCGAAGCAAGCCTTACCGAGGAAAATCGACTCGGACAGCAGAGCTGTTATGTAAAGGACCTCAACCCGAGCGAGAAGGATGTTGCGGTCTTCGATGCAAGATATATTGAAGCAGGCGAGTATTACCTTGTTTACAACTTTGACGGCAAGGATGAATACAAGAATACCTGTTGGGTATACATCGGAAATATGACGCTTGACGGCAAGGGTGACGGAAAGGTCCTCACGGGCGTTGCAACGCAAGCTGAAACAACTGTATTCAAGGGCGGAAGTGCAGACTTTGACATTGCTTATTATAATAATGACGGAAGCAGTGCAACCGGTACATATACAGTTTCCTATAAAAGCGATGATGCCGATATAGTTGAGGTTTCAGCTTCCGGCAAAATCACGGGTATAGCCCCCGGTGAGACTGTTATCACCGCATCCGTTACAAATGAGGCAGGTGTAGTTCTTACCGCAAAGAAGAAAGTCACCGTTGTAACAGATGAGATTAAGATTTTCTATAATCTCAACGAGGATATGCGCAGGCTTGGTATGCACTGGGTATCGGGCGGCGCAAAAATTCCGCTTGCAAACCTCAATTATGATGAGACAAACGGATTCTATAAATTCCATTCCGCATTGGCAAGCAGAATCAATGCCGAAACCGGATATCCGGATGATAACTATATCAAATATTCAGGCGGCAGCACTTCCATCGGAAGATATCAGCTCCGCACAGGCACATGGCTTGCAATCGAGATAAACGTTCCGAGAGCGGGAACGTATAATCTCGAAATGTATAACCATGAGGTGAAGTCCGATGCACGCTATAATGTAGATATGTCCGTTTTCGTCTCCAACGAGGCGACAACAGATAGTAGTAAATATATCGGAAAATACAATGTGTATAATGCGAACGCCGGTGACAAGGCTGTAACGAAGAAAATCGGAAACGTCACCTTCGATACAGTGGGAACTTATGTCGTGACATTCTATGTTCCCACAGGTGCAGATGCATATTCGATGATCGACTCATTCGCGCTCGTTGCCGGCGAGAACAGCCAGCTTATGAATGCAAAAATTTCCGCAGATGCAGAAACTGTTGAAGTATATCAGCCGAACTTCAAGGTGACGGCAGAAGGTTATCTCTCCGCAACTGCAGCTCCTGCAGAATTTACCTATACATCAAGCGATGATAAAATCGCGCAGGTTGATGCAAAAACAGGTGTTGTAACTCCGGTTGCGCCGGGTGAGGTAACAATCACTGCAACTGCAGAAGTTAAATACGGCGAACCGCTCACAAAGAAGATAACTGTTGTTCCGTCAACCAACCCGATGTATCAGAAGTCGGGCGTGAAGGTTGAATACAACATTTCTGATTTCGGAAAAGCTCATTCAAGAAGCAAGACAACACTGTTTAAATCGCTTGATTGGGTTGAGACAAAAGGATTTTTGAATTACCATTCAAATTCACACAACTGGGATAAGACCGAAGACTGGTCAATCTGCTTCGTTCCAACCGGTATGCAGCTTGCAAGAAGCCGCTGGTTTGCTTATGAAATCTATGTCCCCGCAGTCGGAACATATTCGGTAAGCACGAAAATCGGAGGATTCAACCGTTCGGGCAATGTTGAGGTATATATATCGCCGTCGGATGGTGATAAGCCGGTTACAAACAGCTCGTACCTTGTAAATACAATTGACACAAACAAATCAGACAGCGCAACCTCAAATGATTTTGAGTGGATCGAAGAGCCCTTCTATCTCGGTGAGCTTGTTGTTGCAAAGCCGGGCTATTATCGTGTTGCATTCCGCGCGGCAACAGGCGACTACGGCAGCGCAGGCAATCTCATCCTCGACGGAACGGTTGAGGGAGAAGCTCCGAAGACTGCTATAATGCGCCCTGCAGTTTCAAGCGAGCGCACAATTATCAAGGCAGGCGAGAGCGAAGCGCTCACAACCTCGGTATACAACAACCGCGGTGAAAAGGTCGAAAACGCGACCGTAACATATGCGGCAAAGACTCCCGATATCGCAACCATCGATGCCGCAAGCGGTGTCGTGACGGCGATTAAGGCAGGAACTGCGGTCTTCACTGCAACTGCAAGTGACGGCGTGACAAGCGTTTCAACAGATTATGAAATCAAGGTAAATCCGAAGAACGGTTCGGGCTACATTGTAACATATGCTATTGATGCAAGCACAGTCGAATCCGCAACATTTGAAAGCACAAACGATTTCTATGCATTCAACTCCAAGGGTGCAGACTATACTGCAGTAAACATCAAGGTTCCGGTTTCCGGTGAATATCTCGTCAAGTCCGAGGATGAGGTCTATATCCTCCCGAAGGATGCGGATATTGCAGAAGCACTTGCAAATGCAGCTCCGAACGGTGTTGTAAGCCTTTCGGCAGATGAATATATCGCAGTAGTTAAGGGTAAAGTCGGCGACATCGTCCTCGACGGCGGCGAAGAGCTTGCTCTTATGAAGGCAGATATGTCTATTGAGAACTCGAAAGCAGTCCTTTCGGGCATCCTCTCTGACGGTTCTGCCGCGGATATGACAAAGGCGACTGCATCATATGCAAGCTCCGATAAGAAGGTTGCAACGATAAACTCAAACGGTATTATCAGCAACAACTCAATCGGAACAACTGAGATTACGGCAAACATAACATTCGGTCCGGTAAGTAAGGTCATTTCCGTACCGTATGAGGTTTCAATCGCTCCGATGACATATTCGGGCGTTGACGCAACTTACGATTTCAGGCTTAAAAACGGCTGGACAACAGATATGTCACTCGCGGCAGGCTATGAGGATGCAAAGAGCCTCTATGACGTCCGCGGAATTACATATCAGTATACAGGCGTCGGCAAAGAGCCCGGTAACTGGGAATACCGCGGTGTCGGTAATGATAAGGGTTGGGAAACCTTCAAGCACGTATCGGGAGAGCTTGAAAGCTACGGCTCTTACCTTAAGTGCCGCTTAAAGAGTTCAAACCAGTATATGGCGTTCAATATCAAGGTTCCGGCGGCAGGTAAATATTCTCCGACACTTGAGTATATGAAGTATACAGACGGCGAGGCAACGCTTGATCTCCACATTCTTCCGGGAGATACGGCGAATGAGGATATCTTCTCTGCGTGCAACACAGACACATATTTCGGAACAGTTGTATTTGTTGACAAGAACCTCACGAATACTGTTGAAAAGCACGTGCAGACGCTCAATAACCTCGAGTTTGATGCGGCAGGCGAATACATCCTCGTATTCAAGCAGCCGGCATCGGCAACGGGTACATACTTCCGCCCGATTCAGCTTCTCTTCAACGGTGTAAACTGCATCAGAAATGCAGAAGCAACCGTCACAAAGAGTGAGCTTCTCTATGGCGAAGAGGCAGATATCTATGTTTCCGCAACGAGACTTGACGGAACGGATATGGATCCCTCCGAATTCTCTGTTGAATATGATTCGCTCTATCCGAAGGTTGTTTCCGTTGACAAGAACGGACACCTCACCGCAAAGGGTGACGGCGAGAGCATAATCACCATAAAGATAACAGACGGCGTCAAGACAATTACAAAGGAAATCACAGTAAAGGCAACCGATAACACAGGTATCAGCGAAACGAAGCTTTCTGTTCACCCGACAATCTATGTAAGAGGCGCAGAAAAGTTTGATTGGCGCGCTATTATGATGAGCGGCAATGAAATTGTTGTTCCGGTTGAAGACGTTGTAGTTGAAGCAGAGCCCGAAGGTATTGTCTCGGTTGATAAAGAGGGCAGAATTACCGGTGTTGCGGAAGGTGTTGTTACGCTTACTCTCCGTGCAAACTTCCGCGGTGAGGAAATCAGCGACACGGCAACGATAACGGTCATCCCGGCAACAGGCAAGACTGAGCCGAGCTACTATACCTATGAGCGCCGCGCAAATGCAAAGGAAAACATTCAGAAATATTCCTGGGCAAAATCGAGCGCGAAGTCAACAATAGCTGCGGCAGACAGATGGGTTAAAGACTATGAAGCTGTCTATGACGCAGTATTCGGCGAAGGCATTCCGAGATCAAGCCATATCGGATTCCTCAACGACCCGGAATATAAGAACTGTAAGTTCTGCGGCGAGGATATTGAGGTCGACTACGGCGGATGGACGGTAAATATCGTAAGATATCCGTGGCAGATTCAGTGTGGAAGCTGTAAGCGCTTCTTCCCGTCAAATGACTTTGCACTTCTCTATGAACGCGGACTTGACGAGCACGGCTATTATGACCGCGACCGTGCAGTTGCGGCAAACGCCGAAGCTGTTGCAAACGGTGAGAAGGACGCACTGCACAACGATCTCTACCCTGAGCTTTCGGCAGTATATCAGGGCAAGGGGCTCCGTCCCGGTGAATCGGCAGAGACATGGGGCGTTGATGACGGCTACGGCTATATTCCGCTCGATGAAAACGGAAACCGATTCATATATTCAAACGATGTTGAGGAATGTCACGCATACATTCCGCACTATGCATATCTTGCAATAAATCAGTTGACAACAATCGTCCGAAACCTTGCACAGGCGTATACCTACACGGACGATATAAAGTACGGCAGAGCAGGTGCAATCATATTTGACAGAATTGCAGACTTCTATCCGAGCTTTGACAACTGGATTCAGAGAAAGAAGTATCCGCTCTCCTGCGGTGGCTCGGGACGCGGTAATCTTACAGGTCGAATTGCTGACCCGTCAACAGCACAGTATCTCTCTGTTTCTGCGGACGCATTCTTCCCGGCACTTACAGACTCGAAGGTAATATCCTTCCTCGAGGAGAAGGCAATCGAGTATAATCTTGATAACCCGAAGTCCTCTGCAATTGATATCTGGGAGAACTGGGACAACAACTTCTTCGATCAGGTTTTCGTCTGCGTCAAGGACGGACGTATAAACGGTAACTACGGTCTCTATCACCACGCGCTTTCCTCTGCGGCTATCGTTAAGGACAGTGAGCCCGAGACAACGGAAATGCTCGAATGGCTCTTTGCAAAGGATGATGAGTCAACAGACATCTATACACTTCTTGAAGGCGGTGACTTCAACTCGAAGTTCATAGACGTTGTTGACCGCGACGGTATGGGTAACGAGGCATCCGTTGCATACAACGGAATGTGGCTCGGCCGTCTCCACGGTATGTCAGATCTTCTCTCCTATTATAAGGGAGAAAAGAATCTCAACCCGTGGGATCATCCGAAGTTCGTCAATATGTTCATCGCATTCACAAAGACATACACGGCAAACTACACGACGCTCAACGTCGGTGACGGTTATGGCACAGCAGTTTCGGGCATCGCCTGCAACCAGCCGGCTATGATGAGCGCATTCAAGGAAACAACGGAATTCCCCGAGCTTCGCCGTCAGATTGCATATATGCTCTATGTCGCAAACAAATATGATGTTTCTGAGCTCAACTACGGTATCTATGAAAAGAATCCTGAGCGCATCCAGAAAGAGATACTTGATCTCACAAACGGCGGCGAGATTCCGCATCTTCCGTCTGAGATGATGACGGGCTACGGTATCGCATTCCTCCGCGGAGGCCATCAGTATACTCTTGCGGAATCAACTACCGCAACAAACACACTCCGCGATTTCTGGATCTGGTTCGGAAGAAACGCAGGTCACGGTCATGATGATGTCCTTACACTTGGTATGGAAGCATACGGTCTCAACCTCCTTCCTGACCTCGGATATCCGGAAATTACAGGTACAGACGCACAGCGTCTCCAGTGGGTAAGCCAGTCGGTTTCCCACAACACGGTATCTGTTGACAGAGCGGGTCAGTCGGATAACGGTATCCACGGCTATCCGCTCCACTTCGACGATTCGGGCAAAGTAAAGCTTGCGGATGTCCGCGCACCGAAGGCAAATTCGCAGTGTGATGAATTCCGCAGAAGCATCGTTATGGTCGAGGTAGACGATAATGTTTCCTATGGCGTTGACTTCTTCCGCGTAATCGGTGGCAAGGTTCACACCTATGGTCTCCATAGCCAGGCAGAGAACGCATATGTTGTCGAAGGTCTTGAAATGGAAGAGCAGAAGGATGAGGCAGGCAACTGGATCGGTTCTTATGCAGACGTCAACTGGCCTGTCGGCGAAGACCCGAACTCACCTGAGGCGTGGACATATGAAACTGTTTATCCGCGCGGATACTCATGGCTCGGCAAGGTGCGCCGCGACAAGACTCCTGCTGAGAAGTTCGCAGTTGAGTTTGATGTCGAAGACTATCGAAAGGCAACCGTTGGCGGCAATGACATAGTTCTTCGCGCAACACAGATAAACAACTTTACTGCAAGCGAGGTTGCGCTTGCGGCAGGTCCTGTTCCGAAGAGAACGGAAAATAAGGTTATGCCGAAAACTCTTGACTATATGTATGTACAGCGCGAAGGAAAGGATCTCGATTCTCTCTTCACAACAGTGCTTGAGCCCTATAAGGGATCTGAGGGAAGATATATCAAGGATATCAATGTGGCAGAAGTTGTGATAAAGGACGGAAACGAGGGCAAGCGCGATATTGCACGTGCAGTCAAGGTCGAGCACGAAAATGGCAGAATTGACTGGGTTGTCTATGCAACAAACAACAAGGTAACCTATACTGTTGACAATGAATTTGATTTCCGCGGCTTCGTCGGCGTATATAGCAAGAACGGAGCAGGCGAGATAATCTATCGCTATGTCAACGACGGCGATATCATCGGGGCAGAAACGAATGAACCGAGCGAATATACCGGAACTGTTGTAGGCTTCCAGGAGGATCTTTCGTTTGATAACTATATCGACATCAGATTCAACGAAAGCTTCGATACGACAGAGCTTACAAACAAATATGTCTATATCGACAACGATGATGTTGAAAACGGCGTCTATGAAATCGAATCGGCAGAGGACCTCGGAAACGGTGTAACACGTCTCCACACAGGTCTCACAACACAGATTCGTGCGCACATCGATCCGTATAATATGGAAAAGGGTTATATCTACAACATCAAGGTCGATCAGGACGCAAGAATTCCGCGTGTGTTTGTTGATGCAAGTCTTCCGGAATTTACTGAGATTCCGGCTAACCTCTCGACAAGCGCAGGAAGCTCAATGACCGTAAACATCAAGGCTGAAAGCCCGCTTGAAGGACGCGAAATCACCTATATCGGAACAACGCTTCCGCGCGGTGCTTCGATTGATGAAAACACAGGCGCAATTACATGGAAGCCGACAGACTCGCAGACAGGCGAGAGCCATTTTGCAATTACGGCGCGAGACAGTGACGGACGCGAAAATACAATTCACTTCACCGTCGATGTCTATGGCTCGACAACAGGTGCAGGCTCACAGACACCGAGCGAGCCTTCAACTCCCTCGACACCTTCGACACCTTCGACACCTTCGACACCGAGTACTCCGGGCACATCCGGCGGTGGCGCAGGCGGCGGATCTGCAGGCGGCGGTGGTGGAACTGCTCCGGCTCCGTCAACCCCGTCAGACGACAAGACAGACCTCCCGGATGCTCCGTCAAAGGATGACGGCGAAATCTCGGGTGAGACTTCAAATGTCCACTTCGTTGACCTTGGCGCACACGCATGGGCGGCTGATGCTATCAACGCACTTGCAGATGAAGGAATAATCAAGGGCACAAGCGAGAATACCTTCTCACCTGCAGCAAACATCACACGTGCTGACTTTGCACTTCTCTTGGTTCGCGCTTTCAAACTGACAAGTGAGAAAGAAGAGAACTTCGCAGATGTAGCGGTTTCCGACTACTTTGCAGCTGAGCTTGCGATTGCAAGAAACACA
>JAFSIZ010000169.1 GCA_017439555.1 Oscillospiraceae bacterium
AGATGTAAATGCTTCCGACTACTTTGCCCCGGAGCTTGCGATTGCAAGAAATACAGGTATCGTAAACGGAATCGGTGATAATAAGTTCGCGCCGAGAAATACAATCACACGTCAGGATATGATGACGATTGTATACCGCGCGCTCCAGGCGCTCGAGGTTAAACTTGAGACAGGCGACATTGAGTATTCTGATTTCGCTTCCGTTGCAGAATATGCAAAGGATGCAGTCAAGGCGCTCATCGCAAGCGGCCTTGTAAACGGAAAGGGCGGAAAGATCGCCCCGACCGACAACACAACACGCGCAGAAGTCGCAGTTCTCATCAAGAGAATTCTCGACTACACAGCAAAATAAATCAAATTAAAAAAGAATCCGGGATGAAAATTCCGGATTCTTTTTTTGAAAAAACCTAAAAACCGCCCGATATGTAACAGGAATATGTTGAAATTCGCCTGTGACTTAGTTTATAATTAAAATACAGGTTTATACATTAAAGGAGGAAATTTTATGAAAAAGTTTATTGCACTTTCTCTTGCGTGCATTATGATGCTCGCACTCGCAGCGTGCGGCGGTGGCGGCGGAACCACTTCGCTTGAAGGACAGGACCCGACAGCACCGCTCACAAAAGATGATGTTATATCAATGATGGTAGAGTCCTCGGCAAGCTGGCCGATTCGTGACGATTGGAAGCTTTGGGAATATATGGCTGAAGGCAGCGGCGCAACGATTGATCTTATCGCTGTTCCGGCTTCTGATGCTGTAACAAAATATTCGCTTATGTTTGCAGCACGTGAAGAACTTCCTGATATAATCGGCTTCGGAGTTGCAGGAACACATTCCTTATATGCAGGAGAGGGCCTCATCGCGTTTGAAGATCTTGCGGACTTTATGCCGAACTACAATGCTTGGGTAGAATCTCTTTCCGAGGAAGAATATGCGGTTTCCGTAAAGCCGAGAAAGCGTGCTGACGGCAAAATCTACTACACACCGGGACACGGACGTGCAGGCAAGACACGTATGCGCGCATGGCTCTATCGCGAAGACATTTTCAAGAAACACAACTTAAAGGCTCCGGAGACATTTGACGAGCTTTATGATGTATGTAAAAAGCTCAAAGAGCTCTATCCGGATTCCTATCCGTTCTGCACACGCAGTATGTCATATCTGTTTGATATCCCCGGCTCGTCATTTGACAAGTGGTGGGAGCACGGCGCTTATTATGACCATGACGATGGCGAATGGCGCTGGGGTGCAATAGAGGATACGGCTCTTGAGGTCCTTACCTTCTATAAGAAGATGATAGACGAAAAGCTTATGCCGGCAGATACAGTAACTCTCAACAACTCAACCTGGGAAGAGTTTATGCTTACAGACAAGGGCTTCATTCTTCCACATCTCCAGCTTCGCATAGACTATTTCAATCAGCTCGCACATCAGAGCGGAAACACAGAATATAAGCTTCAGGCATTCGCGCCTCCTGTTGCAAATCCGGAAAAGGGTGTGGCTATGATAGAGCGCGGCGATCTTGAAATGATCGGATTCTCAATCGCTGACAGCGGAAGAGCCGAAGGCATTGCAAACGCTGCAAAGTTCATCGACTGGATGTATACAGACGAAGCAATGGAGCTTGTCTCCTGGGGTAAGGAAGGCGAGACATATGAAGTTGTGGACGGCAAGAAGAAGTTTATAACAGATGAGGTTGGAACACTCCCGAACACTATGTATGGATTCCAGACCTATGGAAGCTTCTGCCGCCTCGATCCGCTTGCAGCTGAGGCGATACAGACAGAAACAACTCTTGAGAGCGAAGCGCTTGTTGTAGAGCATACACTTCCGTATTATCCGGTAACGCTCTGGCTTGATTTCAACGACGAAGAGCAGGCAGTTATCGATACATACAAAACAGGTCTTGTAACATATTCAGAAGAGATGCTCATAAAGTTCCTCCTCGGTCAGGAGCCGCTTTCAAACTTTGATGCATTTGTCGAGAATCTCAAGGATATGAATCTCGAAGATGTTCTTGCAGCATATGAATCTGCATATAACAGAGTAAAATAAGACCTTGAAAAAATTATAAATATCCATGCCCACAGGTGCGCAAGTGCTTGTGGGCAAAAATTAGTTTTCAAAGAAAAGGAGAAGAAAAAATGGAAAAGCTGGCAATTCACGGTGGTACACCTGTAAAGACAACGCCCTACGGAACGACAAAGCGATTTGGAAAACGTGAGCTTGAATATCTCGAGCAGGCTCTTGAGCAGAATACATTATTCTATTGGAAGGGAAGCTTTGCAAAGCGCCTTTGCGAAAAGTTTGCAGAAATTTACGGAGCAAAGCATTGCGCGGTAACAAGCTCCGGAACAAGCGCAATCCACACAGCACTCGGTGCTTGCGGAGTTCAGCCCGGCGATGAGGTCATAACAGCCCCGATAACGGATATGGGAAGTGTTATCGGCATCCTCTATCAGAATGCAGTTCCCGTTTTTGCAGATCTTGACCCGAATTCATATAATATGACAGCAAAGACCGTCGAAGAGAAAATAACCGACAAAACACGTGCTGTTGTTGTCGTTCACCTTGCAGGAAATGCTGCAGAGATTGATGAAATCGTGGAGGTATGCCACAAGAGAGGTATATATGTAATCGAAGACTGCGCGCAGTCCTATTGCTGTGAATATAAGGGCAAATATGTCGGAACCTATGGCGATATCGGTTGCTTCTCGCTTAACGACTTCAAACACATTTCCGCAGGCGATGGCGGTATGGTCATTATGAACGACGATGAGCTCTATCATAAGGCTGTTATGTTTGCAGATAAGAACTACAACCGTTTTGGCGCTGATGTTGTTCGCAACTCACCGCACGTTGCACCCAACTACCGTATGAGTGAGCTGGTTGCCGCTGTCGGTCTTGCGCAGGTTGAAAAGGTTGAGGAGATATGCCGCAAGCGCAATGCTTATGGCGATGCGCTCACAGCAGGTATAAAGGATCTTCCGGGCATCTATGTGCCGAAGGTACATCCGGATTGCAAGTCGTCATATTGGTTCTATCTAATCCGCGTTGATGAAAAAGAACTCGGCTGCACTCGTGAGCAGTTTGCAGAGGCTCTTCGTGCCGAGGGTATTCAGGCAGGTGCAGGATATATCGCACAGTGTGTATATGAGATGGATATGTTCACAAACAAGACAGCTTATGGCGAGATGCACTGTCCGTTTTCCTGCCCGTTCTACGGACGTGATATAGAATATAAGACAGGGCTCTGCCCGAACGCTGAGGAAATACTCAAAACCTGCATCAGGCTTGAAAGCAAGGAATATTTCACAGAGCAGGATCTTAAGGAGACAATCGCAGGAATCAGAAAGGTATCAGCATATTTTCAGAGTGTTAAGTAGATAAAGGTGTAAAAGATGGATATAAGAGAGAAACTTGAAATTTTCATGGAAAACCCGGTTGTTGCCTGGCACGAACATTTCTGGAGCACAGGAGATTTCAAAACGCTGAGGGTAGAATCGGCTGATGAGACGATGCGTATGTTCGAGCTTGTCGGTGTCGATAAGGTGGTGGCATCGCTTCCTGTAAACACTATAAAGCGTTGTGAACCTGAGGTTTTTATCTCCGCAAACAACGTGACCAATGAAGCTGTCAAGCGCTATCCGGGGAAAGTATACGGTATGGCGTATGTGCATCCGGGCTACGTGAAAGAAGCGGTTGCCGAGATTGAGCGCTGTGTGCTGGAGCTCGGATTTGTTGGCATAAAGCTCTATTACGATTATTTTATGGATGACCCCGTCTATGCTCCGATAATAGAAAAATGCATTGAACTCGATATTCCGATATTGCAACATTCAATGCACGTTATGGATGAGCCGAACAAAGTTCGCCAGCCCCTTGTAACAGACGGTGTGCATATGGCAAATGCCGCGCGCAGATACCCTGAGGCAACGTTTGTTATGGGTCACTTTACAGTCGCTGAATGGGAATATTCGCTGAAGGCGATTGAAGATTGCCCTAATGTCTATACGGATATGAGCGGAAGCGTATATGACCGCCCGCAGATGGAAACAGCTGTACGGATGCTGGGTGCAGAGCGCATACTCTTTGGAACTGATAATTCGCCGTCTGCCTGTGTCGGCAAGCTTCTCGGCGCAAGAATATCGGAAGAGGATAAAAAGACTATTCTCGCGGGGCGCGCATTCAATAGATTTCTGGAAAGGGCAGGGCGATAGATTATGTTTGTTGATATAAATGCATATGTCGGACACTGGCCCTTCCGCAAGCTTGTGTTCAACACGCTTTCAGGGCTTGATGAGCTTGCCCGTGAATATGATATAACGCATATGGCGGTGGCGAATGTAAACGGCCTTTTCTATAAAGACGCAAATGTTGCAAACCTTGAGCTCCTGCGTGAGCTTGAGGAATATAACGGAGCGACGAAGTTTGTCCCGTTTGCGATTGTCAATCCGACATATCCTGGCTGGGAAAAGGATGCCCGTGAGATGATAGAAAAGGGCTTTTGTGGATTTGAGCTTGCGCCTCGCTATCATAAATATTCGCTTTCTCCGGAAATGCTCTATGATATGTATAGTCCGGTGCATCGCG
The DNA here is from genome assembly GCA_017439555.1 of Oscillospiraceae bacterium. Taxonomy (GTDB): domain Bacteria; phylum Bacillota; class Clostridia; order Oscillospirales; family JAAYXM01; genus SIG480. The sequence continues at coordinate 4,595 of JAFSIZ010000169.1, forward strand.
CAGGAGCTGTTATGCAGCTTGCTGAGGAGCTCGGCGTTCCTGTGAGAATCTGCGCAAGCTTTGAGAATTTCCGTCAAAGAAGCGATCTCGACACGCCGGATAATATTTCGGGAGACGAGCTTTTTGCGCTTCTCTCAAAATATGAAAATGTCACAGCGCTCCTGACGAGCTTCAGCCTGCTGGCTGTCGTCGGAAAGCTTGGCGACCTCGTCAAAGCGAGAAAAAATATATATTTCGACACAACGCAGGGCGGAATGCTTGACCGTGCAATATGCAGGCTTGCGCTGAGCCGCGTGCCGCAGGAGCAGATATGCTTCGGTTCGCTCTCACCGTTTAATTATATTGAAACAAATCTCCTGAGGACACAGCTATCTGATCTTGACGGAGAAATGATAAAGAAAAACGGCGCAAAGGCGCTTGGGATTATATAAAGAAAAAATCGAAGAACTCATATGATGAGTTCTTCGATTTCATTTTATATGCTTTATTCAACGCCGTTGTTTTTGAGGATCTCTTCCATTTCTCTCACTCTTGCGTCCCAGGAGCAAGCACGCGCATATGTAATGCGGAGATCACGTTTTTCGTTGTCGGGTTCATTCATTGCCTCTTCGCATTTCCTGACAAAATCCGCAGCACCATAGGAGATATAGACAGAATCGGAATAGCCGAGCACCTGTTCGGGCTGAGGTGTGCTGACGACCGGTTTTCCGGTTGCAAGGTATTCATAGAACTTGAGCGGGCTTACATCACGTGAGAGGTTACCGTCGCGGAAAACATTGAGGCATACATCAAAGTTCTGGATATACGCCGGGAGCTCATCATATTTTTTAAGCCCGAGAAAGTGGATGTTTTCGTATTGCTTCAAATAGTCGAGGTTGACTCCGGGCAGAGGCTTTCCGACGAGCACAACAGACCAATCAGGGCGCTGCTTTGCAATAAGCTCGATCTTGTCATAGTCGATGCATTCCTGAAGCATACCGACAAAACCGATTACCGGGTGCTTGATGTCCTTCATATCCTCGGGAACCTCAAAGGTTTCGGTAACGGCGCGATGAAAATGCGCAAAGTTCACGCCGTTTGGAAGCATAACCGCATTTTCGTTATATTGTGCAAGTGTGTCATACAAACCGATTGCAGTTGCAAAAACTGTGTTCGCCTGCTCGGAAAGATCCTTTTCAAGAGTGTTGACAACATCCTCGTTTATAAGCCCCTTATATGCGCTGTGGCGATCGACACAGTCATAGACGAGTGCGCTGTGGGGGATATAGGGCGCAGCGTCTGCCGAGGTCGGAGAATAACACCAGAGAATCGGATTATCGAAGCCGTGGAGCTTCATTTTTTTGCGCACAAATCGCGCGAGCCTTCTCTGGTTTATCTTGTTTATAAGGCGATTTTTGTTGAAAAACGGAAGCATCGGCGGCGTCGCATAGACAGTAAGGTTGTCGCGTGAGCCCTTTTCGCCCTTTTTGAGATATTTAAAAAGGCGTTTCCACGCGCTCTTGTCCTTGAGCGGCGCAAGGTATGTGACGGGTGGGTCGAAATAGAGAATCTCATCTGCGGAAATTCTGTTCATTACGTGCTGCTTGCGTGTCGGAAAAGGAAGGTAGCAGCTTGTTGAAAGACAAACGATTTTATTCATAGTTCAAAACCTCTTTATTCAAAAAAATTTGCGGAGCTCAGCGGTGTTGTGCTTTTCGTTCTCTCGCATATCCGAGCACGCACGCTGCATAGTTTCGCTGTATTCAGAGTCGCTCATTGTGCGGTCGATAAAGCTTTTGAGCACATCCTGTGAACATTCGTCATACGGTACACACATTTCCCGACCAATATAATTCATAAAGCCTGTGACTTTGTGGTCATATGCAATGCCGATTGTTGCAACACCCTGACCGGCACCGAACACAAGAGCGTGGAGACGCATCGCCATTATAATGCGCATTTTTGAAAGAATACCGATAACCATGTGAACATCATATTCGTTGCGGATAATAACGCAAGGAGCCGATATCATCCCACAGAGCTTTTCTGCTATGGGGAGATCTTTTTTATGCTCCATAGCGATGAGTGCTATTTTGAGGTTGTGCTGTATTGCGGCATAATCCGCGACCTTTGCGATTTCTGAAAGCACGCTGTCGATATCCTTCCAGTTTCTCATCGCAAGGCAGAGATATTTTTCACACGGATCTATGCCCTCTGCCGCCAGAGCGGCAATAACAGCTTCCTCATCTGCAGGTCTGATGCTGAGAGTCGGGTCTGCGGCGAGCTTCATCTGAGGCTTTGAAACCCCCATTTTGCGGAGCTCATCATAAGAATCAGGGTCGCGCAGCGTTATGCAATCAACGTTTTTGTCAATAACACGAGCGGAAAGCCTGCGGTTGCCCTTTCGGTTGACCGGGCCTATGCCGCAGCCATACATCATAACCTTACAACCTGAGATTTTTGCGGCAAACAGCGTGAGCAGATAAAAATAGAGGGAGCGGCTTGAGGTTGAATCCTGAATGAGGCTTCCGCCGCCGTTTATATAGAGATGTGATCGGAGCATTGCGGAAAACATCTTGAAAATGTTGAAGGTATATATCGCGCGGACTCGCAAGCGTTTTTTCGTCTGCAGCGGATTTTTTGACATAACACATATCTTTGTGCAATCGTCAACGTCGCGGATTTCCCTTATGACAGCTTTCAGTATTGCATCATCACCGGCGTTGCCTCTTCCATAGGAGCCGCAGACAACGACGGAATCGCGCTTCTTTTGGCGGCGGTTGCGCATCTCTATTGCGCGCTCATATATTGAAAGCTGCGCCGATACCATCGCACGGAAGGAATAGTTTTCCTTTGCTTTTTCGAAAAGACGCTCGGCAAACTGATTGCGCGCATCAGGGTTTTTATAAAGATATTCGAGATGAGCGGCAAGCGCAGAAACATCGCCGACATCAAACAGAAGCCCATCACGGCCGTTGCTTATAACCTCGGGCATAGCACCGACAGGCGTTGAAACCATTGTGCATTTTGCGCGCGCAGATTCAAGTATGCTATAGGGAAAGCCCTCGCTTACCGAAGAGATTATGCTTATATCGACTGCGCCGAGGAAAGAATCCATATCGTCTATCCAACCGGCAAAGATGATGCGGTCGCTCATGCCAAGCTCTTCAACCAGCGCCTTGAGATTTTCGGCCTCCTCACCGTCGCCGCCGAGAATCAGACGGAGACCCGGGCAGGAAGACGCAGCCTTTGCGACAGCGCGGATAGCCGTGCCGATGTCCTTGACAGGGTGGAAGCGCGCCGCAATTCCGCACACAACCGTATTTTCGACGCAGTGTATGCCGAGCCGTGAGAGATATTCTTCCCTCGAGGTCGCGGGCTGCGGAGAAATATCAAAATCAATTCCGTTGTTTAGTGTATAGAGCTTATAAGGGTCAAAACCGCGTTCAATCAGCAGGTCGATAAAAGCATTGGTAACGCCGATATAGCCATCGAGTGCGCGGAGCGCAACTGTGTTGAGAAGGCCGTTTGTAAGCATTTTCACAAGACTTCCCATATAGTCGAGGCGATAGTCGCTGTGTACCGTTGTGATAACGGGAACCTTGATGTGACGCTTTATCAGCGCCGCCATAACATTGGCCTTTGCGCCGTGACAATGCACAATATCAAAGCCGCCGTCTGCAACGGTTTTTTTCAGCTCTCTTATATCGCGCAGCGGATTTTTGCTCTTTATAACACGGGTGTTTATTCCGAGCTTTCGTGCATCCTCGGCAAACTCGCCCTCGCGGAAGCTGATGAGAAGCACGTCGTTGTCCTCTGAGAGCTTTGAAACAAGCGAGAGAACGTGTGTCTTGGCGCCGCCGACATCGCCGCCGCCTATCATATGAACAATTTTCATTTTTACACCTGTTTCCAAAAAAATAATAAAAAACTGTTGTTATATTTTTACATATATTATATAATAGAATACATAATCGGTCAAGCGATAGATATAACGAAAGGAATTTTAATTATGAAAATCGTAAACGAAAAAGGAAAACTCTTTGGTATCATCAATGTAATCGACCTTGTGGTCATTCTGGTAATCGCGCTTGTTGCGGTTGCGGCTGTGTATAAGTTTGCAGCTCCTGCGGCAGGCGAAGTTATAGCTCCGAAATCGGATATGACTGTCACGATGCGTGTCCGCGGCGCTATGGATTATCTCGAAGCTGAGGTTATAAAGCTTCAGCCTGGTGAGCGCCTCATTATGGGCAGCGGCTATGTCGATGCAGAGCTCGTATCTGTCGAAAGCGTGCCCTATCTTGCTGCGGCAACAAGTGATGCAGGCCAGTTTATAACGGCGCAGGATCCGCAGAAACACGATCTTCTCATTACGATAAAGGCAAAGCAGGCGAAGGATGACCCGATCCTCAAAATCGGAACGCAGGAAATCCGCATCGGCCGTGGCTTCACGTTCAAAACGCAGACAGTTGAGGTAAATGCTATTATCGAGAAGGTAGAGTTTGATGGATAATATGATTCGCGGCTGCTTTATTGCGCGGCTGTGTGCGCTTTTTGCGCTCGCTTTTCCGGGGAGCATTCCCGGGAAGATTGTCGCGTTTTTCAAGCGGTGTTACCACGATTCGGTGACAAGGCGTGCAATCCACGTGTTCTTTTCCGTTTCGCCGAAAATCGTGTATTCAAATTTTTATAAGCTGCTCTATAAGCTCAACAAGTTCATACAAAAATGCGGAGAGCTTCTGCGCCCTGCCTTTGAAAACAGCCTTGTGATAAAGGCTTGGTGTGCGCTTTGCTCATCAAAGCTGCTTCGGGAAAGCGCAATCTTCGCCTTCTTTTCAAAGCTCGGTATGCGGCGTTTGCTGATTGCCGTCTTTGCGCTCTACCTCCCGATGGACGTATTTGTGCGCGATGTACTGCAGATCGGTTTTCTTTCATCAATATGGGATGAGGCGTTTATGCTTCTGTGCGTTTGCTATATAATATTCCGCATAGCTTCATCGCGCGAGCTTATAAAACCGCGCATAACCCCTGTCGATATGCCGCTTATGTTCTTTATAGCTATAGGCGTTCTGCTCGTTGCGGTTGTTTCGCCGAAGCTTGGCCCGGCTATTGACGGATGGCGCGCAGTATGCCAGTTTATGCTGTGGTTCTTTGTGCTCACAAGGCTTCTTGAGAAGGACGAGGATTTCAAAACGCTCTATTTCACAATGTGCGCAATGGCGACTGTTATCGCGCTCCACGGAATTTATCAGTATATCACAAAAGCTCCGATGCCGTCGCAATGGGTCGCGCAGGCAGAAGCAGGTGTCCGCACACGTGTATATTCGATAATCGGAAGCCCGAATGTAATGGGCGCATTCCTGGTTATGACAGCTCCGATGATTGCTGCCTGTGCATATTATGTAAAGCCGCTCTGGGCAAAATGTGCGCTTTGGGGAGTTACAGGCATATTCTGCCTTTCGACATTGTTCACCTTCTCGCGCGGTGCCTGGTTCGGGCTGACTATTGCGGTCGTGGTTTTCTCGCTTCTTGTTGACCGCAAGCTTCTCTTTATTGCAGGTGCGGCAATTCTGGCAGTCATATTCTGCGTTCCTGAGATATCAAACAGAATAGCATTTCTCTTCACCTCCGATTTTGCAGAGGCAAATGCAAGCGGTGGGCGCGGAGAGAGATGGGAAATCGGAATGCGCCTGTGGCGCCCGAACAAGCTCTTCGGCTTCGGGCTTGGCCGATATGGCGGAGCTATCGCAATGCAGAATCAGGAAATAGATAATCTTGCATATTATTATATGGATAACTATTATCTGAAAACACTGACTGAAATGGGACTTTTGGGGCTTGTGTCATATGTGTGGCTTTTGCTTCGCAATCTGCTCTGGTCGTGCAGAAGCATATTCAAGACACAGAAAAACAGGATGTCCGTGCTCAGCTGCGGAATAGTGGCAGGTCAGCTCGGCGTTCTTTCTCATTCGTTTTTTGAAAATATTTTTGAGGTTCCGTATATGAATGCCTATTTCTGGGGGCTTTCGGCCGCGGTGATCTATCTCGGCTATATAAGAAAAAGAAAAGGCGACAAAGCACAAGTGAAATAGGTTTGAGGCTGTTGCAAATCGGTTTTAAATAAAAATCGAAATGCAACAGCCTCTTTATATTCTATAAAAGAATATCGTTACTTGCTTAAGTTCTGCTCATAGGATTCGATCATCTTCTTAACCATCTGACCGCCGATAGAACCTGCCTGGCGCGAAGTAAGGTCACCGTTGTAGCCCTGCTTGAGGTTAACACCAACCTCGCTTGCAGCTTCCATCTTAAACTTGTTAAGTGCATCCTGTGCATTCGGTACGATTGCCATTTCAAAACTCACCTCCCTTGTTTTAAGTTCATTAGTATTTTGAACCGTTTGAGATTTTATATGAGTTGTAATTTTTGTATGGCAATTTTTTGATTGTAAATGAACGAGTGAAAGACTGCTCTGCTTGACAAAGCAGACCGCGAAATATATAATGTATAATTGATAAAATATGTGCGCAGGAGGAAACGGAATATGACATTGCAGGAATTTTTTGAAAACAACAAAAAGCTTGCGATAGCGCTTTCGGGCGGAATTGATTCCGTTTTTCTTATGTATGCGGCAAAGAAATATGGTGCAGCCGTCCGGGCATATTTTGTAAAAACAGAGTTTCAGCCGTGCTTTGAGCTTTGCGATGCGAGGCGTGAGGCAGGCGCGTGCGGCGTTGAGCTTTCGGTTATTGAGCTTTCTGTGCTCGGTGATGAAAGCATTGCCGAAAACGGCGCAGAGCGTTGCTACCTCTGCAAAAAGAGGATTATGCAGAGCATAGCCGCGGCCGCAAAGAGCGATGGATATGCGGTGGTGTGCGATGGCACGAATGCATCGGATGATGCAGACGACCGCCCGGGCTTTCGCGCGCTTTCGGAGCTCGGGATAATTTCACCGCTGCGTCTTTGTGGCATAACAAAAGAAGAAATAAGAAGGCTTTCACGGGAAGAAGGAATTGCTGTTTGGGATAAGCCGTCATATGCGTGCATGGCAACGCGCGTAAAAACAGGAGAGAGAATAAGCGAAGAAAAGCTTTTGGCGATTGAAGCCTCTGAGGATTTTCTCAGAGAGCGGGGCTTTTCCGATTTTCGGGTAAGGCTTCACAAAGATTCAGCGAAGCTTGAGCTGCGCCGCGATGATTTTGAAAAACTTTTAAATGAGAGAGCTGTAATACTTGATAAGCTTAAAGCTTATTTCAAATCTGTTACCGTTGATCTGGAGGCGCGAGATGAAAAGCTTTGCAACTGAAATACTTTCCGCAGTAAGAGACGGCGATATGACTGTCGAGGAAGCGGAGCTCAGGCTGAAGACCAAGCCGTTTTGCGATATTGATTTTGCCAAGGTGGATACCCACAGACGTCTGCGCAACGGCGCCTGCGAGGTGATCTACGGTGAGGGGAAAACAGCAGAGCAGATAAACGCAATTCTTGCCGCCCTCAAAAGCGCCGGTGAGAAGGATGTGCTGATAACTCGTCTTGATGCAGAAAAGGCTGGGAAAATTTCCGGCATAACCTATTATGAGAACGCGAGAATAGGAATATTCGGGGAAATGGCACCTGTGCGCGGCAGAGGAAAAATTCTCGTTGCGACAGGCGGCACGAGTGATATTCCCGTTGCAGAGGAAGCGGCACTGACCGCAGAATTTCTCGGGAATGAAGTCGAGCGCATATATGATGTCGGTGTCGCAGGGCTTCACCGCCTGCTCGCACACCTCGATGAAATAATGAGCGCAAGCGTGATTATCGCTGTTGCAGGAATGGAGGGCGCGCTTGCAAGCGTCATCGGCGGTCTTGCCGATTGCCCCGTAATTGCAGTGCCGACAAGCATCGGCTATGGTGCGGCATTCGGCGGCGTTGCGGCGCTTCTGTCTATGATGAATTCCTGCGCAAGCGGCGTGTCTGTCGTCAATATAGACAACGGCTTCGGCGCAGGCTATCTTGCAAGTATGATGAATCGCACGGAGGGATGAAGCGATGAAGGTTTTATATCTCGACCTGAATATGGGAGCAGCAGGCGATATGCTGGCGGCAGCGCTGGTTGACCTGTTGGATTGCAAAGAAGAATTTACAAAACGCTTTTGTGCGATGAACATACCGTCAGTTGAAGCTTCCATAGCTTCGCTCAGCCGCGGAGGTATTTGCGGTAAGTCGTTTTCTGTATGCGTAAACGGCGTTGAAGAGGACGAGCATTGCCACGGGCACGGTATGCACGATATTGGGCACATCGTGAATTCGCTTGTTGCAAGCGATGATATAAAAAAAGATATTCTCGGAGTATACAACATAATCGCAGAAGCGGAGAGCAGAGTTCACGGTGTTGCGGTGGATGAAATACATTTTCACGAGGTCGGAATGCTCGATGCAGTGGCAGATATTGCGGCAGTGTGTCTTGCTGTCAGAATGCTTGAAGCGGACAAAATAATTGCTTCTCCGATTCACGTAGGCTCAGGGCAGGTGAAATGCGCCCATGGAATTCTTCCTGTGCCTGCTCCTGCAACAGCGGAGATTTTAAAGGGAGTGCCGATATATGGCGGAAAGATCAGAGGCGAGCTTTGCACTCCGACAGGTGCCGCGCTGCTCCGTTATTTCGTTTCTGCTTTCGGCGAGATGCCAAAGCTCTCTGTTGATAAAATCGGCTACGGTATGGGAAAACGCGAATTCGAGGCTGTGAACTGCGTGCGCGCAATCCTCGGAGAAACCGAGGAAGAGAGCGTCCGAGCTATGGTTGAGCTGCGCGCGAACCTCGATGATATGACAGGTGAAGATATCTCGTTTGCGACAGAGCAAATTTTCAGAGCAGGTGCACTTGATGTGTGGACGCAGAGCATCGGGATGAAAAAATCACGTCCGGGAATTATGCTGTGTGCGCTGTGTGAAAAAAGCCTTGCAGAAGCTGTCACAAGAGCTATGTTTACACATACAACGACGCTTGGAATAAGAGAAATTCCCTGTGTGCGACACGAGCTTTCGCGGCGTATTGAAACGGCGGTATCAGAGCTCGGAACGGCCGGGAAAAAGATTTCCTGCGGCTGGGGAGTCAGAAAAGAAAAGCTTGAATATGAAGATCTCGCAACTCTTGCCTTGAAAACGGGCAAAAGCATTGCGGAGATAAGAAAATTCTTTGCCGGTGTGGGGGAATAGGCTATGTTCAATATAAAAGTTGCCGACATTGCAATCGGGATAGAAAATAAATATGACTATATAAAAATTCTTTGCCGCGATTATATAACAGACAGCGAGCCACAGTTTTCGGTGAGCGTTACGGATGAAGAAATTGCACGCGAAAACAGCGAACAGCCCGGGGATTTTCCCGTGGCATATCTTGAAACGCTTGCCGTCTATAGAAAAATCGCGGAGAAGCTCTCGGAATATAACGGCTTTCTTATGCACGGTGTGCTGATGAGCGCAGAGGGGCACGGAATCCTGCTGACTGCTGAGAGCGGCACAGGGAAATCGACTCACGCGGCTCTTTGGCTGAAGCTTCTCGGGGAGCGTTGTGAGATAATAAACGGTGACAAGCCGCTTATCCGCGTGATTGATGGCGTTGCCTATGCCTATGGCACGCCTTGGTGTGGTAAAGAGGGTATAAATAAAAATGCCGGAGTAAAGCTTACGGATATATGCTTTCTCGAGCGAGGGGCGGAGAATTCCGTTTGTGAAGTCAAAAAAAATGAGATCATCCAGAATTTGCTGCCGAGTATACATATTCCAAGCGGAGACGGTGTCATAGCTGTGCTTGATGCGGTCGACGCTGCGGCGAAAGGCGCGCGCTTCTGGAGGATAGCCTGCAATATGGCTATATCCGCGGCAGAGACATCATATAACGCAATAATCAATAAATAGATACGGAGAAATTTTTAAGTGAGCAGAACAACATACAGATTCAATAAGGAAGAAAGAGACCTCAGCGATTTTTATTATGCCTATTCGCCTCATGCAATAGGCAGGAACAGGTTTTTGATGTATAACAGCTGCATTGCGAATTTTGAGCCTGAAAGAGCAGATGAATTCAGCTATGTAAGCATTATAACAAAAAAACGCTTCAGTGAAGGAGTGCGCGTCACGACAAAATGCGCTTTTGAAAGGTTTGGTGCACCGCTTATTGTTTTTACGGATGATATAGCGGATGAAGATGGCGGCACAAAGCTCTATGGCCTGCATTTTGAGATTGTGGCATATGAGGGCGGCTGTAACGTCTGGCATATAGTGCCAAACCCGGAGAATGAAAAGCGCCCGATAAAATCAACGAATATCGGCAATCTGAATTTTGAAATAGAGCCCGATGAGCTTATCGGTATTTCGGTTCTGTTTGAGAGAAAAAAGCTTTCAATCAGCGTGAACGGAAATACGTTTGAGGTGGAAAACGAGGATTTTCCCGAAAACTTTCATGTCGGTATAACGGCTTGTGAGGGCCCGAATAAATTCTATGAGCTTTTGATAGAAGAATAAAATAACACAGCCTGAGGGACGCTCGCCTTCAGGCTGTGTTTATTTATTGTTTGTGAAAAAATAAATAAACAACTGCTATTTAAATTTTATCTGATTTGTGTTATGATATATGTGTCGGAATTTTTTGCTTTTTATTCCGGATGAGAGGAAGATGAAAAATGAGAAAAACAAAAATAGTTTGCACAATAGGTCCGGCAAGCTCTGATGAAGCGGTATTCGAAGCGATGTGCCGCGCAGGGCTCAACGTTGCGCGCCTCAACTTTTCCCATGGCACACATGCAGAGCATCAGCAGAAGCTCGATATGATAAAGCGTGTCCGCGAAAGGCTCAATCTGCCGATTGCAATTATGCTCGACACAAAAGGGCCTGAATATAGAATAAAAACCTTCCGCGACGGCAAGGTGACTGTCGCGCAGGGTGACACCTTCACGTTCACAACAGAGGATGTTGAGGGTGATGAAACGCGCGTTTCAGTAAACTACGAGGGGCTTGCACACGACCTTGCAATAGGCGACCGTGTGCTTGTAAACAACGGCCTTGTTGTTTTCAAGGTCCGCGAGATAAAGGATAATGATGTTATCTGTGATGTTATCGTGGGCGGTGAGCTCTCAAACCGAAAGAGTATGAGCTTCCCGAATAAGGTTCTCAACAAGGCATATGTGAGCGAGCAGGACAAGGAGGATTTGCTGTTCGGTATTCAGAACGGAGTCGATTTTGTTGCCGCCTCCTTTGTCTCTTCAAAGCAGGATGTTATAGACCTCAAAAGCTTTCTTGCTGCAAACGGTGGCGAGAGTATCGAGGTTATTGCAAAGATAGAGAACCGCTCAGGCGTTGACAACATCGATGAAATATGTGAGGTTTGTGAGGGTATTATGGTTGCGCGCGGCGATCTCGGTGTTGAGGTTCCTTATGCCGAGCTTCCGGCAATCCAGAAATATCTCATAACAAAATGCCGCCTTCTCGGAAAACGCGTTATAACGGCGACAGAGATGCTTGAGTCGATGATATATAATCCGCGCCCGACACGTGCGGAGATTTCAGACGTTGCAAATGCAGTATACGATGGCACAAGCGCAGTTATGCTTTCCGGAGAAACCGCGGCAGGAAGATATCCCGTCGAGACAATCAAGGCAATGGAAGAGATTGTCGAGGAAACAGAGAAAAACATAAACTATGAAAAGCGTTTCAGAACGAGCTCGTTCAAGATCAAGAACAAGGTGGACGCAATTTCCCATGCTACCTGCGGTATGGCAATAGATATCGATGCCAAGGCGATTGTGGTAAGCTCTATGTCGGGTATGACTGTGCGTATGGTTTCGAGATTCCGCGCACCGACTGATATAATAGGAATGGCGACGAATAAGGCTGTCTGGTATAAGCTTGCGCTTTCCTGGGGAGTTATTCCTGTGCTCAGTGAGCAGTTCAATTCATCAGACGTTCTGTTCTACCACGCAGCACGTGCAGCAAAAGAAAATCTGCCGCTTCAGCCAGGCGATCTTGTGGTTCTCACGGGCGGCATAATAAACGGCAAATCGGGAAATACAAACACAATCAAGGTTGAAGAGATATAAAAGGTAAAATAAAAGATGGATGTGAATTTTTCACATCCATCTTTTGAATTTTATTAAACTTATCAGAACTTTATTTCCTTGCCCTGCTTTTTCCATTCGAGATATTCGGCAGTTGCGCAGAATATAACGTCACCGGAGGAGTTGAGCGCCGTTTCGAGAGAATCCTGAACGACGCCGATGATAAATCCGACACCAACGACCTGCATTGCAACATCCTGTCCGACGCCGAGCAGAGAACACGCCATCGGTATGAGAAGAAGTGAGCCACCTGTAACTCCTGAAGCACCGCAGGCGCCGAGCGTTGCGACGAAGCTTAAGATAACCGCGATAACGATATTTACCTCAATTCCCTGTGAGAATGCGGCTGCGAGTGACATTATCGTTATGGTTATTGCCGCACCGTCCATATTTATCGTTGCGCCGAGCGGGATGGAGACGGAATAATATTCGCGGTCAAGCCCGAGCTTCTCACAAAGAGACATATTGACGGGGATGTTTGCCGCAGAGCTTCGCGTAAAGAAAGCGGTAACTCCTGATTCGCGGAGACAGCGGAATACAAGCGGATATGGGTTGCGCCGCAAAGCTATGCCGACGATTGCAGGTGTGACGATGAGCGCCATTGTGAGCATACAGCCGACGAGCAGCAGAAGAAGCTTTCCGTAGTCTGTGAAGATTTCAAGACCGTATTCATTGACAGATGAGAAGACAAGCCCCATTATACCGAAGGGAGCGAGCTGGATAACCCAGCCGACAACCTTTGAAACCGCGTTTGAAATATCAGTAAGCACCTCTTTTGTTTTCTCGCTTGCTGCAGAGCGGAGCGCGAGTCCGAGAATGACAGCCCAGGTGAGTATGCCGATATAGTTGCCTGACGAAATGGCGGATACCGGGTTCATTACCATATTTCCGAGAAGGACACGGAAAACCTCGGAAAGCCCTGTCGGAGCGCTTTGGGAAGCGGCATCTGTAAGAGGAATCGTTGTCGGGAAAATATAGCTTGCCACGACGGCGAGCATTGCTGCAAGGAAGGTTGAAAGCATATAGAAAAATATAACCGTCGCAAAGCGCTTGCCGATGCCGTTTCCGGCGCTTGCAAGAGAAGCTATGACAAGCACAAATACGAGAATCGGTGCAATAGCCTTGAGCGCGCCGACAAAGACTTCACCGAACACAGACAGAAAGTCTGCACCCGGAAGCCAGAGCCCAAGAACGGCGCCGATTACAAGGCCTATAGCTATACGCAGTATGAGCGGAGATTTGACATAAGCCGTAAAAATTTTTTTCATCGAGACACCTCTGTTTTTTAATTCTTTCATAATTGTATATTTTTATAATTAAAGAGCCGTAGTTTTTGTCGCTACGACCCTTCTTTTGTTATTGATTGCAGAATCTTTCTCCAAACTGTTCTGCCAGGAACGGATATTGCTTAATGACCATCGCAAGCGCAAAGTCGTGGTCGCGTGCATCTATTGCAGACATCTTTTTGATGCGCGCAAAGCAGAAGATATACATTATAATTACAAAAGCATAAAGTGCAAGTGTTGCAAGCCCGGAGCCGACGAAGCAGCAATAATCATAGAGACCGTGTGCGAGTATGGGCATCAGAATGCTCATAACTATATGGTTTTTAGAGTTGAAGGTTATACCGCTGAATTTCAGAATTCCCTCGCTCTGAAGTGTTCGCTCGAGCTCGGCAGCTTTATCCGTAATGTGCCACAAACTGTAGTAGTAGCCCATCATAACGGCGAAGAACATATGTCCCGGGACTGAGAGTATGGCGCGCATGATAGCGACCATCCAGCCGTTCTGAATGACATAGAGCACGTTTTCAAAAGCAGCAAAGCCGAGGGAAACAAAGATTGCATAGATGAGCCCGTCAAAAACGCTGTTGAATTCTCTGTTTTTTCTTGTTACGAGAATGAGAGCGCCCCACTTGAGTCCCTCTTCAACCAGTGCAACACCGACGAAGGCTGTCAGGAAATTGTAAATACGGTGTGAAAGAATTGAATTGAATACAGCTGATCCGTCCTCAGTCATGGAAACTATAAACGGAGAAAAGAAAGCATCGATGATTCCGGTGATAATACCTTCAAGAAAAGCTGCAGGTATGGTCACGATGACACCGCAACCGAGAAGGACGAGCAACAGACCGATCGGCTCCTTCTCGACTCTGTCTTTTCTGAATATGTAGATACAAAGTGCGATAGCAGGCAGGAGTGCCGCTGCGATAAGAAGAATTTCATTAAGTCCCATAGTGTTTTCTCCCTTGTTTTTTATCCTGTAAATAATATCATATGTTGAAAATTATGTCAATAATTCGAAAAAAGTAAGCATTTTATCCAGCCGCATTTTCCGTCTCTTCGCCTGTTCTGACAGAATTGGCAATCTCCCAGAATGCATCCTCTGTTCCTCCGCGGAGTGCGATAGCATATGCTTGGCTGCCATGGTAGAAGAAAACTTCCTGGCAATATAAATCTTCTTTATAATATGTCGACAATACAGCCTTGCGGTCAAGGAACGGAATAATTTTACTTTCGGCGTTCACAGAAAGCATCTGTTCCATATATTTTTCAAGCCCGAGATCAGGTGCTGCGGCGTTCTGACTTTCGTTTCCGGATATTATTATATATTCTTCATAGTAGCCGCGTTCGAAAATGAACATATTCTCGGAACTCTGCGTGGAATCCCTGACGAAACGTTCAGGAATGGTGAGTTCAATCTCACGGAATTTCACATTTCCGTTGAATGGCATGTCGATTCTTTTGACGCATCCGCAGAAAAGAAAGAGAAGTACAAGCGCGAGAATAACCGAAACTGTTTTTTTCATATTTATCATCTCCCTTATCTCGATTATATCATAGTTGTCAACTGCGAGCCGTTGCAGAATCCGGCTATGAATGTATGTTTTGTAGTTTATAGTATTCAATTATATCATCGTTCAATGCGCGGAGGTCGCGCGATTCGAGGTCTTCGAGAAGTCTTGAACCGCGATTCAACTTTCTGTGTTCCGACGGAGTTGTGCCGAAATACTCTGAAAATGCAGAGGTCAGCCGTGATTTGTCATAAAGTCCGCTATTCTTTGCAATCTCATCCACCGTATCTTTTGAAAATAGGTTTTATCGCCGATATGATGGGTTGCGCTTCCTCTCATAAGATAATACATTTCCGCATTATCGTGAAGATGCAAGCCGTTTACCGAAAAACGTGAACACATCGTTCCTACCGTTACAGGGAGAACAAGAAGTGCAGGCTTTGGTGATATTAATAACGGATATTCTATGAACTCACCTCTTTCTTATAAAATCATAGCATCGGGCGTTATATTTGTCAAAGAAAAATGGGTAAATTTTATAACTTTTGCAGATAGATTAAACCTTTGGTTTGAATTATAAAAAGGAGGAAGAATTCTATGAATAAAACAAAAACATCGCATAGAAAGAAACATTTCCTATGCGATGTTTTTTGTGATTAAAAAACGTCTGTGCGTCCATCTGATTATTTGTTAGTTATTTTGGGGCAGAAATGGTGTTCGTGGGCAGAGGTGAAAATGGCAAGGATAGTGTCGGTAGTGGAATTTGCTATATGATAAAAGAGTAAACAAGCGTTGGTGTGCCTGTTACCTTTTTTGTTGAAAATCATAGAAATTGTACAATTTTTATCAAAAATCTTTACATATCCCGAACTGTGTTGTTTTAACATGACGTAAAGAAATTAAAAACGTCATTTTTGTACATGTAATTCGAGGATGCTTTTTTATATAATTTAATGGTAAACTACAGTAAGGAGAAACATAAAAATGGCAAAATTTGATATTAAAGAAATCAAAGGAGTAATTCCTGCTACGCTCACATGCTTTGATGAGAATGAAAAGGTTGATGAAAAAAGAACCCGCGACCTTGTCGAATTTCTTGTAAACTCGGGCGTGGACGGTCTTTACATAACGGGAAGTACGGGATTTTGCTTCACAATGACAACTGAGGAAAGAAAAAAATCCACCGAGATAGTTATCGATCAGGTGGCAGGAAGAATTCCGGTAATCGTGCATGTTGGTGACATCGGAACAGCAAAGAGCATAGAGCTTGCACGCCACGCTGAAAGCGTCGGTGCGGATGCAATCTCCTCTGTACCGCCGTTCTATTGGGGATTTTCTCCTGATGCTATTTACAATTACTATAAAGACATCGCCGAAAGCGTAAGTATTCCTATGGTGGTTTACAATATCGCACTTGCGGGGCTTATGGACAGAGCGCTCATAAAAAAGATAGCGGACATTCCGAATGTAAAAGGACTTAAATATACAGCGCGTTCCCACGACGAAATGGGTTCAATAAAACGTGAGCTCGGAGAGGAGTTTATGATTTACTCCGGCTGTGACGAAATGGCATTTTCCGGATTTTCATTCGGTGCAGACGGTATCATCGGCTCGTTTTACAACTGCATTCCCGAGTTGTATATTAAGATATACAATGCTTATAAGAACAGCGATGTAAAAGCCGGTATGGAATATCAGGCTGTTGCGGACGAGTTTATCTTCGCCGCTCTTAAGTATAACGGTCTTTCAAGCATCTATGATCTTATGAGAATGCGCGGACTTGACGCAGGATATTCTATTCGTCCGTTTATAAGAAATTCACCGCAGGAGACAGAAAGCTTAAAGCAAGAGCTTTCAAGAATCCGCGATGAATTTAAAACAAAAGAACTTGATGTGTTCGGAATATAATCAAAGCCGCAGTGTGCTCTTGAACGTCTGCGGATTCACTCCCGTGTATCGCAAAAACGCGTCGTAAAAGCCCTTGTATGAGTTATATCCCGAAAGATAGGCAATCTCATCAAGAGTGTGCGCACCTGATACAATAAGAGCTTTTGCGTGTTCTATTCTGTGCTTCTGAAGAAGTGAGGAAAAGCTGCTGTTCATCTTGTCGTTCAAAAAACGCGCTACCTGACGCTTGCTCAGGGAAAGCATTTCCGCAAGCTCGTCAAGTGTTGCCGTGGAAAGGTTGTTTACAAAATACGAAAAGATTTTGACCTTCCGCGCCTCGTCGGAAAGCTTTGGATTAAGCGGTTGTACGCCGGCGTGTACAGTAATGTCGCTACCCTTGGCAGAAAGCTTTTCAATAAGCTCTATATATATCAGCATTAAAAGCGCGCTCGTATAGTCATTGGAAATGCTTTCGCTTGGTGTGTTGCAAAGATATTCTGCGAGAATATCAAGAAATATTTTTATTCTTCCTTCTGCCGGGAATTCCGTAAAGGCAGGTGCAATATCCAACAAGTCCGGAGTATCGCAGGAAAGCTCATCCTGAGGATTTATCAAAAGACTGATACGCGTAAGATTAGTTGAAACATTAGTTGTTTTGTGGAAGTTGCCTTTCGTCACGAGGTAACAGTTTCCGCTGTGCATAGGATGGGTGTTGCCTTCTATCAGGATGGAGCCTTCCCCTTCCTTCATATAATGAAATTCATGTCCTGAGTGAGTGTGTGCTTGAGAGGTGAAATTGCGCTGCGCGTCGGCAAACAGAAGAATGTTATAAATCCTGTTTTTAACTGTAAGCTCAAAGGGATACTGAGGTCCCATAAATTACCGGCTCCTTTCGCGCGTTAATGACATTAAAAAAATAATGATGTCTTTTTGGTACATGTTCAATCTTGTCTGATTTGATTATAATATAATCAGAGAGAAATTACAAGAAAAATATAAATGGGATATCCCTCTGCATGACTATACGGTAAACGGTGCAGAGCTGTTTATAAAGCTATTATACCGGAAGATTTGAGAGGTTCTCAACTTTCATTTTGACTTAACAAAAAAATATTAGGAGGGCAAAGTACAATGAAAAGATTTTTAGCGATTGTGATCGCAATAATGTTGGTGGTTGGCATGCTCCCGACTGCATTTGCGACAGAGACGACCGGAGGCGGATATAAGTATAATCTGACAACGGACTCGTTGACGAGTAAGGCAGTAACTAAAAATGGTAATCTTGGTTACATAAGCTGGGAAGGGGAATCTCCTGCAGTAATTACAGATGAAGACGAACCGGGTTTTGCGACAACAGGAAGAAACAACCTGCGTGATATAAATCCCGGCATTTACAACAGCGGCTTTGCTTCAGGACTCGCAGTCGGAAAAGCTGATACATTCTATTTTGATAACGTAGAAAACGAAGCATTAGGGACAAGAGCTTTTTGCTTAATCAAAATCAATGTTCCGAAAGCCGGAAAATATATGTTCACAGCAGTGAATGGTTTTACAACACTGCCATCAGAGCATAGCAAGTATACCGTTAATAACGGTGCAGTTGATGAGGGCGCTGTTCCGACAGTGCATCTGGTAAAAGTAACCGCCGAGACACCGGACCTCACATACCACAACAATAACACCGTAAACTGTAATGTTACAAATGCCGGCGCTTTAGGCTTCTCGGCAGATACAGCAATCGGCTCCTATGATTCCCGAAAGCTTGCGACAGCTGAAGGTGGCCCTGTGCGCACTGACATAAGCGAAGTCGAGCTTGACGCAGGTGCATACTATGTCCTGTTCGACCTCGACAAAAAAGCGGCAGATGCAAACAAGGATTACTGGAAGCATAGCAACGGAACTTGGTTCCAGCTTTTCCTTCTCTCCGCAATAGAGCTAACTCCTGTTGGTGATACAGGCGGTGATACAGGCGGTGATACAGGCGGCGGTGAAGACGACGATGAAGACGACGATTCCGGCAATGTACCGGAAGAACCGGTTCCCTATGAATTCGGAATAAAGAGCGGTGCCGCAGCCGATGCCAGTGTCAGTTCTGTTAAATATTCCAATACAAAAAATAAATGGACATATCGTGCAGCGTCGTCAGCTAAGCTCGGAAATTCATCGCAGGTAAAAAACGGGCGAATGTTGGTTTCTTCCACAGCTGCTGGAATGTGGCTTGCTCTCGAAATAAGCATTCCGAAAAATGGTTGGTATGAAATTCAGTTTTCGTCTTTTAGAGTAAAAGGCAACGGTGGCGTAGGAAATGTATATATTCTTCCTGAAAACGCTGATTTAACGAATGTTGATGCTGCGATTTCTGCTCCGGGAACTGTCACAGTGGCAAAAGATGTAAAGTATTATGACACTGAAAAAAGCAGTGAAACAGTAAAAGAAAAAGCTGTGTTAGGGCATCTTGTGGGTAAGAAAAAGATTATTCTTTTCAGGGCAACTGCGAGCAACACCGCTGATGGCGCAAGAAATGTATGCAATATGTACCCGGCAGCTGTTTCGTTAAAATGGATCGGCAAAGAAGACCCTCCATATAGTCTGATTCCGGCAAAAACAAAGCTTGTGCCCGGAGAAAAGGCAGAATTGTCGCTTGTTAACTTGGAGAATTCCTTTGTAAGCGACTGGTCTGTGAAAGAAATAGAAACATCTGATAAGAGTGTTGCAACGGTTGATGGAAAAACCGTTACTGCAGGGGATGAGTCCGGAACGGTTACAATAAACGCAACCGTCATTGTAGACGGAGTCGAAAAGGAGGCTCAAGGAACCCTTTCGGTTATAAAGCCCACGATTGTGGAGGGGTTATTTGACCGAGGATTTGCTATAGGGGAAACCATTCTTCTGGACAAAAGTGCGATTGAGTGGGGCACTGATGTGCCGGAATATTCCGATAATGTAACACTTTCTTATGAAAACAAAACACCTGAGATTATACAAGTTTCAGATAGCGGAGTTGTAACAACTGTTGGATACGGCATCGGAGAGGTTTTTGTTACTGCAAGCTGGAACGGATATGAAATTACATGGAAATGTAATCCTGTTGTAGGTACCGCAAAAACAGGACGCAGTTTCTATACTGATGAAAAGATAAAGAATCTCAAAAACAATATTGCAAGGTACGAATGGGCTCAGGACGAACGCAATAAATATGTAGAAGAGGCAGACGAGCTTCTTGCGCAGGGTGTTGATAAGCTTTATGGTATGATTACCACTCAGGAACTTCCTCGTGCAAATCAGATTTCGTATCGTTTCAATGACAATGGAGCGCATAACTGCTTGTATTGCGACAAATATGTCTATACTGAATATGGCAGTTACCCGTGGATAATTGATATTTTTGCCAGTCCGTGGAAAATTCAGTGTCCGGACTGCAAGCGTTTTTTCCCGAGTAACGATTTTGGAAAGTTCTATGAGCTTGGCATAGATGAGCACGGCAATTACCGCTTTGCTCTTGCGCTGCAGCGACACCACGAAAAGTTCGTCTGCAAGGACGGTGAAAATTGTGAATGTGCGCCACCTACAGGCGAGCGCGGAAGTGAGGAATGGAACACATACTACGGCTACGGCGTAAAAGGCGGATATCTGTATAACGATGCTTACGGTGAAAAGGATGACGCGCTCTTTGCGGTGGACGACGGCTGGGGATATGAATATACATATACATATAAAAAAGCTGACGGCACGCCGGAGCTTAATGAAGACGGCTCGGTGAAAACCGAGGTGCGCTGCAAGCCTTTTATTGCCTATTACAATACTTGGGGACTATGGGAAACTGAAATTGAATTTTGGGTAAAAAATCTTTCGATGGCATACCTTTATACCGACGATATAAGATATGGGCGTGCTGCCGCAATTCTCATAGACAGAATTGCAGATGTTTATCCGGAGTTTGACACAACTGAATGTGGCAGCAAATTCTTGGTCAGTGACGGGAATACAATAAGCTGGAAAGCCGGAAAAACCAACGGAGCCAGCCGAGGGAAAATTATGGGGAATCTTCACGAGCATGAGCTGATGTCCCCCATTGCACTTGCATATGATGCAGTGTTTGATATTCTTTCTGACGGCAAGATTATTTCTTATCTTTCCCAAAAAGCGGAAGAATTCAATCTCGAGAACAAAAAGACAACCGCAAATGATATAGCGCGGAATATTGAGAATAATTTTTTGCGTGAAGCGCATAGGTGTTTCCTGGACGGTCGCGCTGCAGGTAACTTCGGTGTTCCTCAGAGATGTCATTTAATTCTTGCAGTGGTGCTTGATGCGTTCCCGGAAACTGAAGAATGGATAAATTGGGTTTTTCAGTCCGGAGGCAGAACGAATATTTATGAATACACCGGAGGAAATGTCCATTCTCAGATTGTAGATGTCTTGAACGTCGACCGCGACGGTCATGGAAATGAGGCTTCTCCGAGCTATAATGGCAATTGGGTTTACTATATGGTTGAAATTGCCGACGTGCTCGAGGGATATGATAAGGTGGCAAATGTAAATCTTTATGAGCATCCGAAGCTGATAAAAATGCTTACATCCCAAATGGAAATACTATGCGTTTCCACAGCAGCGCCGAATATCGGAGATCATGATCGCATAGGGCTCCATCTCCCGGCACATAAAGTTCAGACTTTGCTTACCGCATTCAGACTTATCGAAGATGAGGAAACACGAAAAAATCTTGCCCGAGCAACTTATTTGTTGGCAAAAAAAGATATGGATTCCGTTCATGGCAGTATATTTGACGCAGAGCCTGAAATGATCCTTGAGTATGTTGATGAAGTTGTAAAAAACGGAGAACTTGCTCTCGAGCTCGGAAGTCGTGCTTTAACGGGATACGGTATATCAATTCTCCGGGACGGAGACTGGTATCTTGCGAACGATCCATCGAAAAATGTGAATACCCAACGAGACTTTTATCTCTGGTACGGACAAACAAACGGTCACGGAGATCTCAGTAAGTTAACCCTTGGATTCCATGCATTCGGACTTGAGGTGGGTGCGGATATCGGTGAGGCAAGATTGAAAACCAGCACAGATCCGCATCGCTTTGAAATGCAGGATGTCACAGTTTCTCACAATACTGTAACAGTGAACGATGTCAGCCAGATACCTACTCTTGACGGAAACGTTGAACATTTTGATGATGCAGGAAGAGTTAAGGTCATGGATGCGGAGGCTCCTGAGGTTTACTCAGCACAGGGGGTAGAGGAATATAAGAGAACCCTCGTTATGGTAGACGCAAACGATGATATATCTTACGGCGTTGATTTCTTCCACGTACGTGGCGGTGAAGACCATCTCTACTCCTTCCATACTCTTGCAACGGAGGGAGAGCTTTCCGAGAATATCGCGGTGGAAAGTCAAAAGGATGATGCCGGTAATTATATCGGCTCATATCAGGGTGTAGATAAAATGTGGGGCGGAAGCACAGTAAAAGACGATTCTGATGGCTTCGGCACCTACAGCTGGTTCGGTGAGGTTGATCGCGCAATTGATCCTGCAAATGCAGATGTGTTCAGTATGGACTGGAAGATCGTTGATATTGAAAAGGTCTTGAGTCCGTCACAGAAGAATTTGCATGTGCGCCTGACAATGCTCAATTCATTTAAGCTTGATGAGATAACGACAACCTCCGGCATTCCTCCGCAGGTAATAAACGCGCCTCAGGGAATTCGTTTCCTCTTTGCACGTCATACAGGTCAAAATGACGGTAAGCCGGAAAAAGTGAAGCTTGATACGCTCTTCACCTCCGTTGTCGAGCCGTATAATAAGGACAGATACATTGAGAGCATAGAAAAGGTGAATGTTACCCGTGCAGACGGAGCAGAGTTTACAATGGATGAGGCAAAAGCCGTTAAGGTAACGCTCACAAACGGACGCGTTGATTATATCGTCTATGCGAAGGATACCACCGTTCCGTATAAGGTTTACTACAGCGAAACCGAAAGCTTTGACTTCTGCGGATATGTCGGCGTTGTTTCAATGGTAGACGGCAAAATTACATATACGTATGTAAACGATGGAACAACAATTGCCGATAAAGAAAATCTTATCCCGGCATATGAAGGTAAGGTAACGGGCTTCCAGACAAAGCTCGATACAGACAACTGGATGGATATAGATTTCGGCGGCGACATAGCCTTTGAGAGCCTTGCAGGCAAGTATGTTTACGTTGAAAACGGATTATCCGACAATGCGGCATATCGCATAGAAAGTGCCGCACCGTCAACGGAAAACGAGGGAAGCATACGCCTTTCGCTCGGAAACACAACGCTTATAACAAGCTATGCTGACGAACATGACTTTGACAAGGGTTTCAACTACAATATAAAAGTTACCGACAAAGCACGCATTCCGCTGAGCCACGTTGATGACAGTGCGCCTGTGTTTGACACGGTGAGTGATAGCTTAAGCACATCGGTAGGAAGCTCCATCAGCATTGCTGTAAATGCAGACAGTCCAATTGATGAAAATGTAACTTACAGTGCTGTAACACTTCCTCGCGGAGCAACACTTGATGAAGCGTCAGGCACAATAATATGGAAGCCGTCTGCTTCGCAGATTGGTGAAAATCTCTTCCAGATCAATGCAATTGATGAGAGTGAGCGAGTCACCCGAGTGAACTTCACAGTCACGGTCTATGGTTCAACCACAAGTGGAGCATCCGGTGGCGGCGGTGGTGGCAGTGGAGCTGCCCCAGCTCCGTCAACACCGTCAGACGATAAGAACGATGATAAAAACGATGTAGGGACCGACCTCCCGGACGGTCCGTCAAAGGACGACGGCGAGACTTCGAAGACACGCTTCGTTGACCTTGGTGCTCACGCCTGGGCAGCAGATGCAATCAACGCTCTTGCAGAAGACGGCATCATAAAGGGTACTTCGGAGAACACCTTCTCACCGGCAGCTAACATCACACGTGCAGACTTTACAATCCTTCTCGTACGTGCGTTTGAGCTTGAATCGGATAACACCGAAAACTTTGCAGACGTAGCGGCCACCGATTACTTTGCACCGGAGCTTGCGATAGCGCGAAATACCGGCATAGTAAACGGCATCGGTGATAATAAGTACGCACCGCGCAACACTATTACCCGTCAGGATATGATGGTAATCGTCTACCGCACGTTAAATAGCCTTCCCCTTGAGGTAGCGGAGCGTGAGCGGAGTGTCGGCGCGGCAATGAATGATAGTCCGGTGGACTATCAGAACCGCGACGTGACCGAGCCGCAGCAAGACGGGGTGCCGAGGAACGAGGCGGATGAGGTGAAATCGTAAGGGAGGGTCTCTGTGCCCTCCCGA
>JAFSIZ010000018.1 GCA_017439555.1 Oscillospiraceae bacterium
GATCCAGTTGTCGATTTCCTTGGTAGCGAAAGTGCCATCAGCATTAACAACTCTCTGATGCTCGTGCTGTGCAATGTAAACTTTACCAACGGTCATAACCTTCACGTCGCTGTCGGTGTCCTGAAGATATGCAACAGTTCCGCCGATAGCAAGCGCGGCAACAAGCACGTATGCGGCGCACATTAAGAGCACCTTTTTGAGTTTTGACATATATGCATGCCGCCTTTTGGTATTTGCCTGCATTCAAGACTTAACTTTTCTTCGATCCTGCAGGTCTTATATCGAAAAAAGCTTTATGCCTTTCGGCAATCAAAACACACAAACGGTTGCTTATGTGCTTTGATTGCCGCCCACTCCCCATGAAAGAGGAGTGGGTGGACTTTATGAAGACAAGACTAAATCAAATTATTCGGCAACAACGGTGTACCACACATCGCCGTTTGCCTGAGTCTCGGAAACGACCTTGTAACCGTCAGCAACCTTGATATTGTTGGGATCCTGGCCGCCGGTAGAAGGATCGAAGTTCACATAGGTGCCGCCATAGACGTTAATGAACCCGGTAGCACGGTTACGGTCTTCGACGTTAAGGGTGTAATTACCGTCGGTATTATAGAAGAAACCACCGTAAATATCGATAACACCGCCGCTGGAATAGATCAACTCGTGGTCTGTCGTGGCATTGCCGTTCACAAAGCTACCGCCGTTGATAACGATGTGTGCGCCTGCGCCTGCCCAAACGGCAATACCGTTATCCACTTCATAATCGCCGCCGTTGACGGTAACCAAAGTGCCGTCCTTGCCCTGAATGGCGCAAGTATAGCCTTCACTGTTATGGCAATAAACCTTGCCTTCACCGTCAATGGTCAGCTTGGTACCCGCATTGTTGGCAATAAACAAATAAGTAAGTGCATTGTGGTTTGCATTCTTGTTGATTGCTTTGTGAGAGACCGTCTTTCCGTTCAGATCCAAGGTGTAGTCCACACCGCTTCTAATGATATACTCATAGCCGTATCCGTAACGGGTTGCACCGGAAACGGAAGCATCACCGGTAGTCTCGATATCATCGGCCAAGACGAAAGTACCACTCGTATTGGTGGACTTGTTGATACCGAGTGCATCCGACAAAACGTTAGGGATCTCAACACCACCGAACCATTCAGCAGCGCTAACGGAATCAACTACACCGAAAGCAGTATCAAGTGCGGTTGTGGCATCGGCAAAACCTGCAACCTGCACAGCCTGAGACAGAACAAGAACATCGTATGTATTGCCGTAAGCTGCAGCTTCCTCGTTTGTAGCTGTGCCGTCAAGAATAATCTGCATCAAGCTGTAAGGAGTGGTTTCACCGGGCTTGAGAACGTTCTTGTACACGCACACAAAAAGGTCATACTTTACGCCGTCAACCTCAATGCTGTAGGAGCTTGCAGTTTTATCCATCGTCCAATCAGTAGGGTTGAAGGAAAGATCAATTTTGTCCGTAGGTGCCTCAAGGGCAACGATGGTACGAACGTAAGCGTCGGTTTTTCCTGTGTTAGTCACAGACACCAGCTTGTCGATTGCATTATCGCCAATAAACAGTTTGTTTGTCTGACCATTGGGGAAGGTAATCTCCTCATAATCATCTCTCATTGCACCGTTGAGATTTACGTCAACATAAGGATAAATGGGCTTTGCCTGCTCAAAATCCTCAATGTCAGCGTCGGTGAGAGTACCGTTCTTGGAAGGATCAACGCGCTGTTCCTCGTTCTGTTCAATGTAAACGTTACCAACGGTCATAACGTTTACGTCGCTGTCGGTGTCCTGAAGATATGCAACAGTTCCGCCGACAACAAGGGTTGCGGTGAGCATTGAGCTTATAAGTACAAGCGCAATGTTCTTGAGAAGAGTCTTTTTCATGATATTTTCCTTTCTGTGATCTGCTCTTTGTAACGTAATTATAGTTATGTTGTAAATCTACACAAGCAAAGCCATCGCTAACACGGAAAAATACAGAAAAAGAGCGCAAAAACAAGACCTTTTTCAAAGCGATCTTGAAAAGGGTTCTTTTTTGGTGCAAATTTTTACTTATTTTTAAATATTTTCTGAAAAAATACTTGCAATAAGCTCTTTATCGTGCTAAACTAAGTACATCTTAAAATATGCTCTTTGGGTATGTAAGCTTATTTTTACAACATAACTATAATTACGTTACAAAGAGCAGATAACAGAAAGGAAAAGACCATGAAGAAAACACTTCTCAAGAACATTGCGCTTATACTTATAAGCTCAATGCTCACCGCAACCCTTGTTGTCGGCGGAACCGTTGCATATCTTCAGGACACCGACAGCGACGTGAACGTTATGACCGTTGGTAACGTTTACATTGCACAGCATGAGTATCAGAGAGTTGTTAATGCTGATGGCACTTTCGCTACCAAGGAAATTGACAACCAGACCAGCTACGTGCTTGAGCCCTTCGTACAGGGCAAGCCCATTTATCCCTCCGCTATCAATACTACCACTTGGGAAGGATGGGATTGGGATACTAATACCACGGTAAGAATGACTCAGGTAGGTTCTTACGGCGGAATGGACGTATTCAAAGCTGC
>JAFSIZ010000170.1 GCA_017439555.1 Oscillospiraceae bacterium
AGGAAAGCTCGGACAAATAGATATGTATTCTGCAACGGATGAAATGATAGACGTGACGTTTGAAGATGTTGAGCTTGATTCAAACAGCAAATATTACTTCCTTTTCCGTACGGTAGGAAAGAACGACAGCTTTACAGCATATAGCGGAAGATATCTTGAAGTAACACTCGGAAGCCTTGAATTAAAAGCAAAGATGTTCGGAGATGAATTAATCTCGTTTGAGCTTTCAGCAGAAACAGCTACCGTGTTTGAGAATGAAAGTATAAAACTTGCAGCAAAGGCAATATATGCTGTAGCCGGTGAAACTGTTCTGGAAAATGGTGTCGAGTATTCAAGCAGCGATGATTTAATCGCAACTGTTACGCAGAATGGAACTGTTGTCGGTGTAAAAGAAGGAAATGCAAGGATTACAGCAAAAGTAGCCGGAACAAACTTTGCTGATACGTTTGATGTTGTTGTAAAAGCTCGTCCAAGAGCAACAAAAGAGTATAATTATGATTTCACAAATGCTGTTTTTGGTGTAAAAACAGATGTATCGCGCTCGGCTCTTGCTGAAATGACGCTTGAAACCCCGGATGAAAAATTGTCCTCACCTTGGAGAGTTGCTGCGACAACGGATATTTATAATGTAAATGCAAAAACTGCCGGACTTTACTGGAACGCAGTAGATGTGCGTGCAACAAATAAGACAGGATGCTTTGGTGTTGAGATCGATGTTTTGGAAAGCGGAACGTATATTCCATCCATAAAATACATTGCAAAGCAAAGTGCTCCGATTGTGGATATCTACCTTGTAAAAGAAGGAACCATTTCGGGTGGAGTTGCTACATCTGAATTAAAGTATGCTCCTGTTGGAAATGACTACAGCACAGTGCTTAAGTTTATATCGAATCTGGACGATTCAGTCAAGCTCGCTCAGGTCGATATGTATGCAAAGGAAGAACAACCTAAAGAAATAAGCTTCGGTGAAGTTTTTCTTGATGCCGACTCACATTATTATCTTTTGTATCGTGCAGTAGATCTTAATCCGGATTTTGTGCAGTTCAGCACAAGATATTTTGAGGTAACGACAAATTCATTAAAGCTGAAACCGCCTGCAGGTGATTTTAATGCTGTCGGTCTTGTTGTGGAAGACCTCATCAACGAGTCTGATCCTATGCCGAACATGACATCAAGACAGCTTGATTATAAACTCTATGACGATATCGGAATAGAAATTACCGATTTCGATAAAAATGATGTATCCGTCGTATATTCATCGGAAAAGGATGAGATTGCGACGATTTCGGAAGACGGTGTAATTACTGCACATCAGAACGGAACAGTGAAACTCTTTGCTGACATAACTTATAAAGGAACATCAAAAAGGGGCGTATACAATCTTCTCGTTGCTCCGTCAGGAAGAAATATGATGGAAAGTCTTAATCCGGATTTTGAAACGGATGAGTGGTGCTGGACTTTTCCGAATGAACCGAATATTCCGTCAACGCCAAAGTTTGTACGCTCATATATTGCTACGGAAGAAAACGGAAATCGTGCACTTAAGTTTGAGTTTGACGGAAATTGCGGAAATACAGGAGTAACGGGATTCCTCAAAAACAGCGGTTACCGTGTGCCTGTAAAGCCGGGAAGACTGTATCAGCTTTCCTTCAAATTCAAGGCGGATTATGAAGTTCCGTCAGGTGCATCAGATATGCTTCTGTATTTTGATTTGTATACATATACGAATCCGACGGGCAATTCTTCAGCATCCATCGCATTTAATTCCAACCGTTCAATGAATCTTGCAAAGACAGAAAACTTCCACGAGGAATAGTCCGAATGGAAAGAGGTTGTTGTTCCGCTTGGTGCACCGACGGATTATGCAAGCGATTATATATACATAACTCCGCGTTTGTGTATGGATCCGTCTTCGGGTGACAAGGAGAAGTTAGGGTATAACGGAAGTGTCTGGTTTGACGATTTCGAGCTTCGAGAGGTAGGATATGCAGGCGTTGAGGTAGAGCTTTCAGGAGAGACAACCGAAGGTTCAGCGCTTCAGATATATTCAAAACCGTATACAACTCTCGGCCATTGCATTTCTGTCGGCGGCGATTGGAGAATCGATGAGGCAACACTTTTATGCACAGATGAAAATATAATAAGTGCGTTTATAAATCCGTCTTTGGCAAATGACGGATTGGGAAAATATTGGCATTGTGCAGATGCAAAATTTGGCGGAAAGAATGGAACTGCCGAAATTATTTCACGCGTTGAAATCAACGGCATAACGCGAGAAGGAAGATGCGAAATTACCACAAGCGGTTTTGCGATGAAGCTTCTGTATGCCTCGGCAACCATTGTTCCGGAAAGTATCGAAGCCGGCGGTGAAGGCGCGGTTATTCCGGTTGGATATATGTCAGATGGTACTCCTGCTGATATGAAGGGAGCAAGTGTTACATATAAATCTCTCACTCCTGATATCATAGAGGTTTTAGCTGACGGAACGATAAAAGCAAAGAGTGCGGGTAAAGGTCGTGTTCGTGCGGATATTCTTCTCGGAAATCACGGAGTATCCGCAGAAACAGAGGTAATCATAACGGATTCAACTCCGATAGTATCCGCGACGCTCTCGGATTGTCCCACAGTCGGATACCTCCGTGATGAACAGCTTGTTCTTAATGGAATTATGGAGAGCGGCTATGTAGCTGATATTTCGGCCGCTGATGTTGAATGGGTTGTTGAATCAGATCCGATAGGCGGTATTTCAATTGGCGAGGATAATCGCGTTTTCGGTGAGATTTTCGGTGCTAATGCAACGGTTTATGCGAAAGTAACTTTAAACGGAAATATGGTGCAGACCAATCCAATTGAGATTGAAGTTGTAAAAACCGACCTTCGTGATTTCTCAATTGATTTCCGCACTGCATCGGAATCTGCTCCGGTAAATGTAAAAATCGAAGTTGATAATTGGGAACTTGATCTTTCAAAATCACAGGCAAGTGTAGCAAAGTCAAAGTTTGACACTATGGGGCTTAACGGAAATACCACTTCAGCCAACAGTGATATGGCGATACGTGTCAAAGTTCCGTATACCGGCGTTTATCAGATTGTTCTTCATGTTGGTCTTGGCGGATACAGTGCCTCTAAAGGCGCGGTATATCTTGACGGATCGTATATGGGAACGCTGTGTTGGGAAGGGACAAACCAAACTGCGGTTCGCGAAGACCTGCGATCTGTGTATCTTGAGGCAGGGGAACATGAGTTCATCTTCCGTGCGCTTGAACGCGGAGCATATGGTGCGCAGCAGATTCTCAAAGAGCTTCGCTTCCGTGCATTTGATTCTCTGCCTGCGATAGAAGCGATAAATGCTGCTGAAAACCTGTTGCTTTCGGTAGGAGAAAAGTATAGCATAAATGCGTCAGTTACAACAGCGGACGGATTTACGTATGCTGGAGAAAAAGCGGCAGACGGTAGCACAGATACACTTGCAAGCATAGAGTATTCAAGCGAAAACAGTGCTGTTGCAAAAGTTTCCGCAGATGGGGAAATAGAAGCTGTTTCTGAGGGAGAGACAGAAATTACGGTCACATCAAGAACAAATAATTCGGAAATGACGCATACTGTAAAAGTTAATGTTAGTGCGGCTGTTGATGATAATGTTCTTGCAAGTGCTGAAATTGCAGGCGATTCGTTTGTAATGAGCACAAGCGCAGAAGGAACACAGCTTTCTGCAATCGGAAAGAACGCGGCAGGCAAGGCTGTTGACCTTTCGTCGGCGATAATAACGTGGGAAAGCTCTGATAGTGCAGTTGCAGTCATATCCGAAGACGGATATGTAACGCCGCACGGAATCGGAACAGCCGACATAATACTCACGATAGTATATGATGGTGTTGAAATTACGGTAACACGTCCGATCTCGGTGCGTCAAGGAAAGGTTTCAAGAACGTATTATACCGATGAAATGGTAGACGCGGCCCGAGAAAATATAAATAAATATTCGTGGGCGGCAGCCGATAACAAGAGTGTCATAAAGGATGCGGAACGTTATTTGTCACTTATGGAAACTATCTACAATATGATTCCGGGCGAGGGAATTCCGCGTGCAAACTCGATAGCGTATAGAAATGACCCTGACCAGTGGCGTTGCAATTACTGCGGAGAAAATGTTTATACGGATTACGGACATTATCCGTGGGTTGTGAATGCGATTTCAGATCCGTGGAAGATTCAGTGTCCGAGCTGTAAGAGATTCTTCCCATCAAATGACTTTGCAAAGCTCTATGAGCTTGGACGTGATGAACACGGAATATATAACCGTGAGCTTGCTCACGAGCGCAACACAAAGCTTGTTGAAGAGACAAACGGCGCAGTAAACTATCTCAAAAACACAGATTACCCGGAAGTCGGAAGCGCAGACAGACATCCGTCTACCGTCAAGTTCTCAGGAAATGAAACAACAGATGGCTGGGGTGTTGACGACGGGTTCGGATATGACACAGGAAGAAAGAATGTAAACGGTGTCGCCGAGGTGGATATGTATATTGCATATTTCAATCATTACGGAATATGGCTCAATGATGTGGCAGGAGATTCAGGGATTGTTCAGAAATCACTTAATACGCTTGCAAAGGCATATCTGTACACAGGCGATATAAAATACGGACGCATCGGTGCGGTTATAGTTGACAGAATTGCTGACCTGTATCCGGATTTCAATGTTGCCCAGTATTTCCCCAATACGGCAAATTCAGACGGAAATACAAAGAGCGGTAAGATAATCGGTTCGATTTGGGAGACATATCTCCAACAGGATTTTGCCGCAGCATACGATGCATTTTTCCCGGCATATGACGATCCGAATGTAATCAGTTTTCTTTCCGAGAAAGCGGTTGAGTTCAACAACACGGAAAAGAACGACAAAACAACACCGGAGAAGATAAGAAAAAATATTGAAGACGGATTGCTCCGCGAGATCTACAGCTCGATTCAAAAATCTCAGAGCTACGGAAACTTAGGTATGCATCAAAACGCCCTTGCAATTGCGGCAGTTGTTCTCGATACACATCCTGATACCGACAACATGATAGACTGGATTTTCAGATACGGTGAAACAGACAGAGTAAGCAAAAACACAGGAGGCGTTATAAATCAACGTCTCGTAAGTAAGGTTTCGCGTGACGGACAGGGAACAGAATCCGCATTTGGATACAATCGAATCTGGGTAACGGAGCTTACGGGGGTTGCAAATACGCTTGCAAGATATTCGGAGTATGATGGTATGAGCCTTTATGAGCACCCGAAATATGTTGGTATGATTCAATCCTATCCATATGTGACGCTTGTGCGCAGGGGTGTTGCGGCAATAGGAGACGGCGGAGGTGCAGCAGCTTATCCGGCTCTCCCTGATGACGATAGCGTAATGCTTGACAGCTTCAAGGCCCTCCGCTATACAAATCCTGAGCAAGCAAGAAAAATTGCACAGCATATGTATTTTGTTAAGGGTGGAAATCTTTCGAAACTGCATTACGACATATTTACAAAGAATCCGGAAAGCCTTGCCGATGAGGTTGATGCGATAATCAAAGAACATGGTGAATGGAACTATGACAAGAGCTCGATGCTTACGGGCTATGGCATGGGAATCCTACGCGCAGGAACACTTCACGAAAGTGTCGGCTCAGAGGTGTTGCGTGATACACAGCGAGATTTCTGGATATACTTCGGCGGCGCAGAGTCACATAGCAACAATGATGCTTTGAATCTCGGCATAGAGTCATACGGAATAGGTATGACAACAGATCTTGGATATCCTGAATCTACTTCAGGAAATTCAAACCGATTCCAATGGCAGAGTGCTACACTTGCACATAATACGGTTGTTGTGAATGAACAGAGTCAGCTGAAAAATGGTTATGCACACAAACCTCTTCATTTTGATGCAAAGGATACTCGTGTCAAGGTTATAGACGTAGACGCATCAAGCGCATATGTTGCAACCGACGAATATCGCAGAAGTGTGGTTATGATAGACTATGACAGCGAAGTGTCATATGGCATTGACTTCTTCAAGGTTCGCGGCGGTAATGATCACCTCTACTCACTGCACGTAAACTCCGATATTCATCCGAACGCTTCAGAAAATCTGGTTTTCGAAAAACAGACGGGCGGCTCGTATGCAGGAGCAAATGTTCCGTTTGGTGAGGATCCATGGTCAAATGAAGGTGATAATTACGCACCGCTTCAATATCCAATAGGATATACATGGCTCTTTGATATTCACCGTGCGGATAATCCGCGAACGGGTGAGTTCTGGGTGGATTATGAGATTTGCGACTTCCGCAAACTTTCACGTAACGGAAAGATGGATACACGCTTGCGTATGACAGCGGTAAATGACTGGGCGGCAGATGAGGTAACACTTGCCAACGGTATGCCGCCGAGAAAGCCTGAAAACCTCAAATATATGAATCATCTTGAATATATGCTTATCCGCCGTAAGGGACGTGACCTTAACACACTCTTCACAACGGTCATCGAGCCATATAACGGCGAGAGATATATCAAAAACATTGAAAACGTTCCTGTGACAATAGTTTCGGGAACTCCGGGAAAATATGACATCGCAAAAGCCGTTAAGGTCGAGCTTATTGACGGCCGTACCGATTATGTCGTATATGCGCAGAATGACAGCGTAACCTACAATGTCGGAGATATATTTGAATTCCGCGGCTTTGTCGGAGTTTACACAGTAAACGCAGAAGGCGAGAACATCTACAGCTA
>JAFSIZ010000171.1 GCA_017439555.1 Oscillospiraceae bacterium
AAAGGTCAGGCTCTTTATGTGCGTAATAAACATCAAGGTTTTCAAACGGCACAGACATGAAGTGGCATTGCATAAGCTCTGCAAGAACCTCTTTTGTTGCATGATGCACGCCGCTATAACCTATCCTCAGCAGATACTCCTTTGCCTGAGCTTTCGAAAGAGGGGCATAAAGTGCCGAAAAAATATCGTTCATATTTAATCACCGATATAATAATAGCATGCAAATGGATCTTGCGCAAGAAAAAGCATATGATAAATTCATAAGGGATTGTAACAAAATGTATTTTGCTACAATCCCTTATATCTGTTACTTTACCCTGTTATACGCAGATTCGTATGCACCAAGCAATCTTTCAACTCCGTGTTCATGGAGTGTTTCCACCATTTCGTCAAACTGTGAAAGCGGTGCCTGACCAAGAATGAACTTTGTTATCATTTCCTGTGCATATGTCTTGCAGGTTGTGAATGTCTCATCCTTTATCTTCGCTTCTTCTTTATTGAACGCAAGGAAGGAATCAGGGTTGAAATAGTCCACACTGTTTTCAATTACCATGTCACGTACCGCTGCGATATCCTCGGATTCTGCCGCCTCAACTGCCTTCGGGTCAAGACGTGTAAACGTTCCGTGTGTCGAGAAGCCGTAGAGCGTACTTACCTGTGTGTTTTCTTCATCCTGAATATATACCTTTTCTCCGTTTACAAGCTTATAGGTCTCTCCCTCTTTACCCCACGAAACAACATCACGGGCTTCGTCTGTATAGAACCAGTCAAGGAATTTTGCAGCGTTTGCCATGCGCTTCTCGTCTCCGGTATTGGAGATTGTAAAGCCTACGGATTCAAAGTTATTTTTGCTCTGCTTTGATACTCCCGTCTCCGCATTCGCAACTGGCGGAACGAATGCTGTCAGATTAAACTCCGGATTGTTCGGACGTGCCATCGAGTTGAAAAAGTCTACTCTTGTGAGGTAGTCCGGGAACATAAAGCTTCGGTCAGTTGTTACAAGCTCCTGCCATGCGGATGAATTCATTGTCATAAAGTCGGACGGGCAAAGCTTTTCATCAACCATCTTTTTATACCATGTTATAACCTCAAGCATCGTGTCTTCCGTTGCGCCATAGCACCATTTGCCGGTGTTATAGTCGTAATAAACGCCCGTTTCCCAATATTCCTTCCAGTTTGAGCCTGCTGAATTCAAAGTGTTTATTCCCGAACGGATTCCGTACGGATATGAATCGGGGTAAAGCTCTTTGAGCTTCTTTGCCGCCTCATAAACTTCATCGTATGTCGTCGGCACTGCAATCCCGTGCTTGTCGAAAATGTCCTTACGGTACATCCATGCACGGATACTTCTTGTTGTTTCACGTCCCGTTGCCGGGCTGTAATAAATTTTTCCGTCGTATGCCTTTCTTACATCCACAATGTTTTTCTTCTCTGTGTCGGAAAGTGTTTCGACAAAGGCCCTGTAGTTCGGCATATACTCTGCCATTTCCTCAAAGGATTTGCATGCGCCCTGATCTACATATTTGTCAGAATCCGGCTTGTAGTCAAATATTACAAGGTCGGTAAGTGTTTCGGGGCTTGAATACATAAGTGACCACTTGGTTGCATAGTCAACGTCCGGTACTGCGTTGACGTCGAGTGTTGCTCCTGTTCCCTCTTCGATGTAGTCCCAGATTACCCAGTCTTCATCATACGGCCAGCTTGCATGTGATATCGTTGTCAGTGTTATGACATCTTCCTTTGTCAAGGGGTCATTGTTTGCCGCTTCTCCGCCGCCGGCAC
>JAFSIZ010000172.1 GCA_017439555.1 Oscillospiraceae bacterium
GGGTAGTGAGGCGCAGCCGAATGTCGGCGCGGCAATGAATGATAGTCCGGTGGACTATCAGAACCGCGACGTGACCGAGCCACAGCGAGACGGGGACCGCCGAATGGCGGTGGATGAGGTGTTATCACAATATCCCGACTTTGACACTGTTGCGGATTATGCAACCGACGCCGTCTCTTATCTCATTGCAAACGGTCTCGTCAACGGCAAATCCGGACGCATCGCCCCGACGGACTACACTACCCGCGCCGAAGTTGCGGTGCTTATCAGCCGCATTTTGGAATATATCAAATAATATAAGGAGGACTAAAGAAAATGAAAAAACGACTGATCGCACTCCTGCTTGCAGCCCTGATGCTCGCATCGCTCGCTGCATGCGGCTCACAGTCAAACGGCGAAACCGTATCGGATGTCGCAAAGGTAAAGCTTGTAACGCTTTCAAGCCCGAGCTGGCCGGTTCGTGATGACTGGAAGGTCTGGGAGTACATCAAAGAGGGAACAGGAATGGAGCTTGAAATTCAGGCTATTCCGAACTCTGATGTAGGAACAAAAATTCCTATTATGTTCGCCGCTCCGGACACCCTTCCTGATCTTATGGCGCTCATGAGCAAGCCTATGACCGATAAGTACGCCACACAGGGCGCACTCATAGCTCTTGACGATGTTGAGGAATATATGCCGAACTACAACGCATTCCTTGCATCTCTTCCGGAGGCTGATGCCTTGCGTGCCGTCACAACCCGCAAGGCGGCTGACGGTAAGGTGTATTACAGCCCGACAATCGGACGCGAAAGCATGCAGGGCGTCCGCGCATGGCTCTACCGCAAGGATATCTTTGAAAAAAACAACCTTGCAGTTCCGACAAACAAGGATGAGCTGATCGCAGTCTGCCGCGAGCTTAAAAAGCTCTATCCCGATTCTTATCCGTTCTCAATGCGCGACGGACTCAACTTTATTGAGATGATTGGTCCGCAGTGGAAACCGTATTTCTCGCAGTATGCATATTACGACTTTGATAATGAGAAATGGTGCTACGGCGCAACGGAAGACACAATGCTTGAAATTGTAACCTTCTTAAAGCAGATGCGTGATGAAAAGCTTCTTATGGCAGATTTTCTTACAATCAACACGCAGTCATGGCAGGAGCTTATCACATCTGACCGTGGATTTATCTTCCCGGATTACCAGACGAGAATAGACTTCTTCACACCTCTTGCAAGAACGCAGAATCCGGACTTTACGCTCTCGGCAATGGTTCCGCCGATTATGAATGAAACGACCGGAACACACAGCCTTGCAAAATACAATCTTGATAACTACGGCTTTGTCCTATGTAATACAAAGGATGATGCGAGAATTGCAAACGCCGCAAAATATCTCGACTGGATGTATTCAGACGAGGGCTGCGAGCTTCTTACATGGGGTAAGGAAGGGGAAACCTATAACGTAGTTGACGGCAAGCGCGTCTTTATCACGGATGAAACAGGTGCACAGCCGAGCACACTTTACGGCTTCTCGCTTACCGGAACGATTGCACGTTTTGACTCCGCGGCAATAGATTCGTATGAGTCTGAGCTCATCGCCGAAGGACGCGATATTGCGCTTAACAATATGATGCCCGACGTCAACCCTGTGCGCTGGCTTGCATTCAATGATGAAGAGAATGCTGTAATGCAGCAGGAGAAGATGGAATGCCAGAGCTATACGCAGGAAACTCTCTCCAAGTTCATCCTCGGTCAGGAGCCGCTTTCAAACTTCGATGCATTCGTTGCAGAGCTCTATAACATCGGCGTTGAAAAGCTTCTTGACACATACGCAGGAGCGTATAACCGCGTAAAGTGAGGCCGTTGTTATGAAAAACATTTTATTGCTCGGCGATTCAATACGTTGCGGCGCGTCATCTATAAAACCCGGCTATGATGGTTTTGTTAAGGAAAAGCTTTCCGGAATTGCAAATGTATATTTTCCTGATGATAATTGCCGCTTTGCACAGTATACGCTGCGCTATCTCGGTGATTGGGCAAAGAAGCTTGACGCAGAGAAAATAGACGTTATACACTGGAACAACGGTTTGTGGGACGTGCTGAGACTGCATGGTGATGAGCCGCTGACTCCGTGCAATATGTATGTTGAAATGCTTCGGCGTGTTCACGGCAAGCTGCGGTTGCTTTTTCCGAATGCGAAAATAATCTTTGCGCTCACAACCTCGGTTTGGGAGGAATGGGATGCTGCAGAGCAGGTCAGACATAATTCCGAGATTGAGGAATACAACGCAGCTGCAAAGAACTTGATGAGCTCGCTCGGTGTGGAAGTCAATGATTTGTATTCCATAACACGAAGCTTTTCAAATAAACTGCGCATAGATGACGTTCACTTCAGTGAAGAAGGCTCCCGTCTGCTCGCTGATGCGGTTGTCGAAAAAATAATGAGCATATAAGCTTTAAATGGAATAATCCCGTAGGGCGGGGGCTCTGCTCCCGCCGCAAAACAAAATTTTTCAAGGAGGAAAAAACAAATGAGCAAAAATCTCACAAAACGCGCATTATCTCTCCTTATTGCCCTCGCGCTCACGCTCTCCCTCGTTCCCGCATTTGCATATGCTGCAGACGGGGAAGAAACCACAGCAGAGGATATTGTACTTGAGTTTAATAATAAAACGATAACTCCTGCAAGCTCAGGAGGAGCTGCAGCTGCAACTGTCACTTCTGCTGACGTAAATTTTAGTATAGTCGATAATACTTCCGGAAACAAAACCACAACGACACCGTTGCGTTGCCATGATGATTTCATCTATATTTCGGCATATGTCGGTTCAGGTGACAACATAAAAAGAAACAGACTGGCAACAAAGGATCACGAGCCTCGCGGAAGATTTACTGTTTCTACAGATGTTCCGGTTGGCAGCTATGAAGTGAAAGTGAAAGGTTATCAGGCGTCATCTGGCTTGATGATGCATGTATATGTTGACGAGCAGTATGTTGGTGTTTATGACTGTTACAAGAGTGATGTTACATATGACAAAAATGCAGAAAAGGGAATTAATAACGAAGGGTACGAATATTCGCTTGGATATATTACTATAGTTCCCGAAGCGGAAGAAGTGTCAAAAAATATTGAAATTCAGTTTATGAATGCTGCTGTATATGCTGATGGCACAAATATGTTTATTTCAAGCGTTAC
>JAFSIZ010000173.1 GCA_017439555.1 Oscillospiraceae bacterium
ATCTTTTTACAGAAAGTATAAGCTCAGCAAATGGAATGACAGTAAGATTTTCACTGATGCCGACACAATTATGGCATACCTGGAGGACAAGCTTACCGGATATACAGATGAAGTTTTTGCAGCTATGTGTCTTGATTCGAAATTCCGGCTGATAGCCTGCAAAACGTTGTTTGAGGGCAGCATTCGTTCCATTGATGTGAATATGAGAAAGCTTCTCGATTTTGTGATGAACAGCGGTGCAGAGCGCGTTGTTATTGCACACAATCATCCGAACAGCGATCTTATACCATCATCCGACGATATCCATACAACTAAAATTATATACAATGTGTTGCATTATGCCGGAATCCATCTTGATGACCATATAATAGTAAACGACAGCG
Organism: Oscillospiraceae bacterium; assembly: GCA_017439555.1. Taxonomy (GTDB): domain Bacteria; phylum Bacillota; class Clostridia; order Oscillospirales; family JAAYXM01; genus SIG480. The sequence goes on from JAFSIZ010000173.1 coordinate 384, forward strand.
GCGCGGTTTCTCTTGTACAGCTCGGGGAATTTCCCGGCAGCCCCACAATGATATAAAAACACTGCAGAAAGCATCACACATCGGCTTTCTGCAGTAATTTTTTTATTCAGACATCAATAAAACGACATTTCGCACCAGTGCTTATCAAGAAGCTCTTCGTCAAACTCAATTGCCCAGCTTCTCTCGCGCATATGGCGCTTAAACAACAAATCACCGTATTCGCGCGCCCATTTGCTGTATTCCTTGCGGAGTGTAAGCGGTGTGTCACCATACATTTTGCTGCACATGCGCGTGAGATGGCTGGCGTCCGAAAAGCCGCATTCTTCGGCTATCTGCGAAACGGATTTTTGCGTTTTTCTAAGCATACCTACGGCATTGCTCATACGCACTGAATTTATATAACTGTGGCATGTCTGTCCAACGATTTCATTAAAGCTTATTGCGAAAGAGGTTCTTGACATCATTGCGATATTGCTTATTTCTTCAAGTGTCATTTTTTGAGAGCTGTTGGAAAGAATGTACGACATTGCCGCATCAATACATTCAAGCTTTGCTCGCGTTGCAATAAGTTCTCTCGAGGTTGCCGAACGTTCGGAGTTTTTTATGCACAGTTCGAGAAAATCAGATATATTATTGAACATCTTTGTGGTATGCATCGCCATTCCTTTTTTATATTCGTCTTTAAGAAAAGCGCATATGCTGTCTGCCTTTTCTTTATCACCTCCGACAAGGTGAATATCGGGTGAAAGATAGAACGAGTCAAAGGTCGCGTTGCAGAATGAATGAGATAAGAACGGAATGCAGTGCTTTTCAAGCATATCCTTTTTTATGGATATTTCATAAACAACCGCGTTTTCTATCTGAGTTTCGGTCGAGTCGATGCTGTGTATCATATACGGGAAAACGAGCATGGCATCCCCCGGCTTCTGAATATAGGTAACTCCGTTTACCGTGTGCTTGTATTCACCGGATGAAGTGTACCAAATCTGCAGATAGTCGTGCCAGTGGTTATTGCTTATCCGTCTGTCGCGAAGCGTCTCAATCATAACAGGAACGGTGCGGAACATAATCTGTCCGCAAGAAAGCTGCGGCGTACTGCAAGAATACGGCGACATTAAAAATATTCCCACACACATCCCCTCCTTGTGTTCTTCTTACTTATATAATATACTATTTCGAGCCGTTTTGCAAGAGCTAAAACTGAACGATTATTCAATTTAGCGGGTTGTTTTCATTGCCTCCGAGATGTTAAAATTAAATTACAACATTAATAGGAGGAATTTGTAATGTGTAAAAAGTTTTTATCGATTATTTTAACGGCGGTAATGGTTCTGTCACTTCTACCGGCGGCAGGTGCCGTAACGTATCCCGACGGCGAAGCTCCGCAGTCGTATGAGTATGTGTTTAATTATTTGGCACATGGATTAACGGCGTCCGAATCACTTTGGAAAAATCAAGCGAGCGGAAATATTGCAGATGGCTATGATGTGTGGGGATATATAGGAAGAAGAACAAATACGGAAACGATAGGATACTCACGGAATCTTACGGCAAATGACAATCACATCAGATGGTCATTTGATATGAGCTCTGCAGGATATGCGACGCAGACGGAAGCTACAGCAAATGCTGTGTATCCGGAATTTAACCCCGACAGTACGGATAATTTCCCCGTATTTATGCTTGAGATAAAGGTTGAAAAGGGCGGAGCCTTCTTCCCTGTTCTTGAGTATGCACCACAGGCAAGCTCTGCAATCGTTGAGGTTTTTCTGATAAAGAATGAAACAGGCAAAAGCTACAGCGACGATGCACTTGAAAGCTTTTTAAGAAATGCAGACCCGGCAACACGTCTCGGTGTTGTTGATTTGTGCAGCAAAGCAGGAGATGCTACAGAGCATCGATTCCCTTCTGTTGAGCTTGATGATAATTCAACATATTATCTTGCATTTGTTGCAAATGGAATCAATAAAAATGCCTCTCCGGAATGGCACAAAACAGCGAAATGCATTTATTCCGAGAATCACCTCACAGGATTCCGTCTCGATGCGGTTGCAACGGGAGCGGCTGCAACGTATAATTTCACATGGGAAGCATGGGGATTAAGTACGAATACGAATTTCAACCAATTGACAACAACCTTGAATTCAGATAAAAGTGACACATATGCGTATGAGAAATATAATTATAGAAATGCTCTCGCTATAGCTGAAAATTATTTGAACTTTAATTATACAGCTGAACAAAGGAATACGAACACATCTAACAATGTTGTAACATATCCATACGTAGCGATAAAGATTTCTGTTCCGCACGCAGGCAAGTATAGTGTGGGTCTAAATGGAAAGAATGTGTACAATAGTCGTGGTACTTACGGAGCAGATGCTAAAATCTATGTACTTCCGGCAAGCGGAACATTTGCAAAAGACCTTTGTACGGATCAAAATTATATAGGTGAGTATCATTTCTATAATACGACAAATCCTAATAAATCAACCACTGATAGGGATACAGAAACGCTTAAAAACACGTTTGACGCAGATGTAGCAGGTGATTATTGGCTTGTTATAGAGCTTCGTGATGATATGGGCGCAAAAACAGCGGCAGAAAGTGTATTTGGAAACGCTGAAGGTGCTACCGGCGGTGTAAAAAACTACAGCGCGTGGATAAGATCAATTTCGATCACCAACCTCGGTCTTACCGATGCCGAGCTTGCAAAGGCACCGCAAAGCGTAGACCCCAAAAACGCAGCTTCAAATGATGTAACGCTTGGTAATGAGAGCGCGGAGATAAAGGTGCTCACATCAACGGTAGCAGAAAATGAAGGAACGATTGTGAGCGAGCTTTGCAAAAATGCAGCAGTTGGCAGCGCACAGTCAATAACAGCTCCGGCAATTGATGAAAACCGCGAATTCCTTTATTGGACAAGCGGAATAGGAACGGACAGGAAGATAGTTTGCGAAACCGAGAAATATGATTTCACAGCGCAAAAGGGAGTTACATATCTCACAGCAGTATACCGTGATATGACCTCTGATTACGTCAGCGTCATTTTCCTCAACGGTAACGGCGAGCTGATAAGCCGCTCCGATGCAACATATAAAGAAGGAAACACTGTTACAATAGAAGCTCTTCCGACTCTTACGGGCTTTGGAACGGCATCGGGCTGGCAGCTCGCCGGAACAGAAAATGTGTATACAGCCGATAGCACAGTAACGGCAACCGGAAAAGCAATGGTGTTTGTTGCTCAGTATGAAAATGAAGAAACTTCCATTGACATTACGGTAAATGGTGGTACAATGGTTGTTGAGAATAAAAAAGAAAAGCCTGCTTATGGTGATAATGTTACCGTAACTGCACCGTCCCGCGAGGACGGCAGCGGATATAACGTATTTGCATACTGGACAAAGACAGTAAACGGCGGTGCGGCGCAGATTGTTTCTCTCGAGAAGGAATATAGCTTCAGCGCATGGGAAAATTGCACGCTTACAGCGGTTTATACCGAGCGTCAGATTGAGCCGCTTGCAGAATCCGTAAGAAAAATTCTCTTAGGTACGATGAACGGAAATGTAAATATTGCCGAGTTCATCGGCTGCGAAGACGCAATTGAGCGTGGAATTGTTTACGGTGAAGGAACTCCGACTATTGATAGCTGGTCAAATAAGATTTCAATGGCAACGGATAAAAATGCACTTTCTGTAATCAACAACTCAGGAAAGAATGCACGCGCATATGCAATATTTGAAGGCGGAGTTATTTACAGCGAATAAGAGTGGGCAGAACAAGAAGGGGACGGCGGCAAATCACCGTCCTCTTTCCCGCAAATAAAAGGAGGAACGAAACAGATGAAAAAATGTATAGCACTTATACTTTCAGTATGTATGGCAGTCGGCTTTTTTCCGGCATTTACGGTATCTGCAGAGAATAGCGGATATACAATAGCATATGATATGGTGACGAACGATGCATACACGTTTACACGTCCGTATGATATGAAATCCGTTACATATGCCGACACAAAGCAGATGTGGCGCTTTCATTCAACGAACTCGGCAAAAGGCGTAAATGTGAATTCTGCTTATGGGCTTCAGGCGGAAATACTGCAGGGAGAGTGGATTGCGCTTGAGATAAACGTGCCGGTCGGAGGAGTGTATGACCTTGAGTTTTCTCACGGCGTTGCAAAAAGCTTAGGCTCGGTTGAGGGCGGCTTATGGATTTTACCGGGAGACACAACGGATATTGCTGGGGCGCTGAAAGAGGAAGCTGCGATTGCAACGGACATCTGCTATCACGATGCAAGTCAGTCAAAGAGCGTTGTGCTCAATACACGCAGTTTTGAAAACATTAATCTTTCTGTCGGAAAAAACCTGGTAGTATATAAGTCTTTAAAGGCAGATTCGGCAGGTAAGGCGACGATATATCCGGGAAAGCTTGTTTTTACAAGCTCTGATGCGTCGGAAACCGTGCTTATGGGTCTTGAGGGCACGCTTTCACGTGCAATAGACCCTAATGGGAATAAAACTGCAGAAATAAATATGGTATATTACCGGAGTGACGGAAAGAAAAGCGACAAAAGCTATTTGCCGGTATATAAAAGCGAAAACGAGGAGATTGCCGTTGTTGATGCGGGCGGAACAGTGACGGCAAAAAGCTATGGTAAAACAAATATCATCGCAACGGTTGAAAATGAAGCCGGACATAAGATAGAGACCCAAATCCCTGTAAGCGTAATAAAGCAGGGGTATACGATAAGCTATGATATTGCAGCAGGACTTACAAAAATCGGCGCGGCATTTGAAAATTCAAGTTTTTCGGGAACACGGGTTCTTTTCACATCGCTTGACGATGAGGTCAGCAACGGTTTTTACCATTATCACAGCTCAAACGGAGCAAAGGCGGACGGCGGAACCAACAGTTCAAATCTTAACTTCCGCGAAGGTGCAATTCAGGTTGGAAAAGATAAGTGGATAGCATTTGAGGTGTTTGTTCCTGCACCGGGTACATATACAATGGAAATGTATAATGCTACGTACAGGACTTATGGCGATATAAATGTATATATGTCACAAAACGATGCGTCTGTAGCAGATGAGGACAAAATAGGAAGCTATCCGTGCGACAGCGGTGTAACCTCAAATACATTTCCAATAGTGAAGGTTCCGAACGAGATAAAAAATGTTGAGATCCCCGAGCGTGGATATTATATATTTACATTTAAGGCAACTGCAAATTACGGCTTTGTGGGAAGCTTTAAGCTCACAAGCGGTGACGGACTTTCTGCGCTTATGCCCGTGGAAATTTCCGGGCTTGAAAGCGGACTTGCAGAGGTGTCCGGTTTTATGAGCGACGGACAGAAGGCAGATTTAAGCAGGGCGCAAATAACGTGGGAAAGCTCGGATGAGAGTGTTGCGGAAATAAATGAATACGGATATATAACCGAAAAAAACATCGGAAAAACGACGATAACGGCAACGGTAGAGCTTGGCGGTTTTGCATCAGAGGCTTCAAAGGAGCTTGAAGTAGCCGTTCAGCCGGAGCCTCCGATGGATTTCTCCGGAGTGTATGAGGAATATAATTTTTTTGATGTCAGTCAGGACTGGATAAAGGGCAACGGTGCAAATAACCTTAAGACAGATATCAGAGACATAACATATGAATATACAAATGAAAGCGGCAACGGCAACTGGGCGTGGTTTGGTGCAAGCTTTACGGCAGGTGCAAACACCGCATGGGCATACCGCTCAAACGGACAGACAAAGCCTGATTACAGAGTACGCCTCGATATTGCAAAGGATCAGTGGGTTGCGTTTACGCTCAATGTACCTGAGGCGGGACGTTATGCAGTAACATATGAGTATGCAAAATATAATCCGTCGGCAGGAATAAGCGAGATTTACATTATCCCGAATACAAAAAAGGAAGATGTGCCGGCACAGCTGACAAAGAAAAATCTTTGGGCAACGGTGGATTATATGAGCTCAAAGGATAAGACGTTCGAGCTCGGCACGCAAAGCATGGGAATCCGCGAATTTAAGGAAGCGGGAGAATATCTGATAGTATTCAGGCAACTGTCGGCTGATAAGGGAGCATATATCACGCCGAGAAAGCTGTATCTTGACGGCGTGAACACATTTAAGTTCCTGACCTCTGAGGTCACAGAGGAAAATCTTACATATATGCAGACGGCGCAGATGAGCTTTAAGGCAACTCTTCTTGACGGAACGGTTCTCACACCGGAGAATTATACGGTCTCTTACCGAACCTCAGACGGAACGATTGCCACTGTTGACAGAACCGGACTCATAACGGCTGTGGGTGAAGGAAAGGCAACGATTACCGCGAGGGTAAAAAGCGGCGGAATTACGATGGAGACAAGTGTGAATGTTGTTGCCGTTGATGATACGGGAGTTAAGGACTGGCAACTGAAGGCGCAGGATACCGTATATTCCGGCGAAAAGGCGAAGCTGTCGGTCTACGCAATAATGAACAGCGGAAATCGGCTTCGCGTTCCGGTAGAGAACATTTCATTTGCATCATCTGATGGCGAGGTGCTAAGAACCGATACGGAAGGGATGCTTACAGGTTTAAAGCAAGGGCTTGCAACAGTTACGGTTGCGGCAGAATTCAAGGGAGCATTTAAGAAGATGGCAAAAGAAATCAATGTGCTTGAATATGAAGGAAAATCCGAAGCTACGTATTATACAGAAAAAAAGCGCGAAATTGCGCGTAAAAACATAAAGGAATATGACTGGGCGAAGGAAATTAAAGACACAACGGTAACCCGTGCCGACCGACGCCTTGAGGATTGGGAGCTTCTTTATGAGCTTATTCCCGGAGAGGGAATCCCCCGTTCGCGTACAGTAGGTGCGCCGAATGACTCTGCATACGGGATATGCCGTTATTGCGGAGTAAATGTTGTTGCAAAATACGGAGCAAGCGGCTACGGCGGTTTTGATTATGACGTCAGCAACCGTCCGTGGAAGATCCAGTGTCCGGATTGCAAGAGATTGTTCCCGTCGAATGATTTTGAAAGCTTTTACAAGCTCGGACTTGATGAAAAGGGGTATTTCGATCGCCAACGCGCTCTTGATGCTCACCACGCGATGCTCTTCCCGGATTCGACCGGGGAGGCACCGAAGGTTGAAGGAACAGAGGGATGGTATGAATATTACGGCTACGGTAATCCGGACGGTTATCTATACAACGAACTGTATGACAATCTTGCCGATGTAAAGACGTTAAACGGCGGCAAGGGGCTTCGTGAAACGGAAAAACAGGAGCGCTGGGGCGTTGATGACGGCTATGGATATATTCCGCGCGATAAAGACGGAAACCCGTTTACGGCGAACAAGGACGGGACGGCGATAGAACGGCACTGCTATATTGCGTATTACCACAACAATTTCTGGAATTGGATGAATGTAAGTGCGATAACCCCGCTTGCCGAGGCGTATATGTACACCGGAGATATAAAGTATGGGCGTATAGGTGCTGTTCTCCTTGACAGAATAGCTGATGTTTATCCGAGCTTCAATCTCCTTCCGTGGAACACTCCGACAAGACAGTGGATGAACACGGACGGAAGCACACGCTACGGAAAGATAAGAGGAAGAATAGACGACTGCACACTTTCAAAAGCCTTTGCTCTTGCCTGCGATGCATTTTATCCGGCTCTGCAGGACGCACAGGTGATAAACTATCTTGCCGAAAAGGGAGAAAAGAGAGGCTTTGATAAGTCATCGTCATTAAAGATCTGGGAAAACTGGACAAAGGGAATTCTGGAGGAAACCTTTGATGCGGCAAAAACCGGAAAAATCCTCGGAAACTACGGTATGGAGCAGCATGCGCTTGCTGCGGCAGCGATTATCCTTGATGATGAGCCGCGGACAAGTGAAATGATAGACTGGATTTATGCCACGAACACAGGCGACGAAAAAGAAAATGTGGTCGGCGGAAATCTGCAGTCTCAGCTTATTGATGTAGTAGACCGCAACGGATCGGGAGATGAAGGGGCTCCGTATTACAATGCAGTATGGATAGAGCGCCTTTACCAGATGGCAGATGTGCTTGCAAACTACAAAGGTGAAAAACAGTATAATCCGTATGAAAATCCGAAGTTTGCAGAGATGTTTATGCCGTATTCAGCTCTTGTGCTTGCAGAATCTCACCATGCACAAATCGCCGATACCGGAGCTGTTGCAAATTCCGATATAGCAAACGGAGATGCGGGCATGAATGTTTGCGGAGTCAGTGTCTTTACCGAAGGGTTTAAATATCTGAAAAATTCACCTTATGCAAAACGGCTTGCTCAATATATATGGCTTCGCAACGGAAAGAGTGCCGAGGGGCTCAACTACGGTATATTTGCCGATAATCCGGAAAGTCTTAAAGAAGAAATTCTTGCACTGGTCGATGAAGATCCCGAGCCGATAAGTGAGATGCTCACGGGAACAGGCTTTGCAGTGTTGCGAGACGGAAAGAATTATACATCTGCAAGTGAAGCAACTGCAAATAACAACCACCGAGACTTTTGGATTCAGTTCGGCAGAAACGCGGCAGGACACAGTCAAAAGGATGAGCTTCATATAGGCGTTGAAGCATATGGACTGAATATATCTCCTGACATTGGGTATCCTGCCCAGACAAGCACAGAACCGCAGAGACTTCAGTGGGTTAATGCTACAATAGCGCATAACACAGTTGTTGTGGACGAGCGCAATCAGACGGGAAATGTACTCCACGGAACGCCTCTTCATTTTGATGACTCGGAGAACGTAAAGCTATTTGATATTGATGCTTCAGATGCCTACGGAAATACCGAAAGCTACAGAAGATCGGTAATTATGATAAAGGTTAATGACGATATTTCCTATGGCGTAGACTTCTTCCGAGTTACAGGCGGCAAAAAGCACACGTACAGCTTCCATGCATTGTCGGATAAGGTGACAGCAGCACAGGGACTTGAGATGACCGCTCAGAACGGCGGCACATATGCCGGTGAGGATGTGGAATACGGAGAGGATCCGTTCACAAAGGCGGAGTGGAATTATGAAACGAAGTATCCTCGCGGATACACTTGGATGACAAATGTGCGCCGTGACACATCTCCGGATAACGTTATCGCAGCGGACTTTGAGATAACAGATTTCCGCAAATCTGTACAGGACGGAAAGGGGATTCATCTCCGACTTACACAACTCAATGATTTCACACCGAGCGAGGTTGCATTCGTAGGTGGGCCTGTTCCGCAGAAGGTGCATAATGCAGAGCTTCCGGAAGCTCTTGAATATGTTCTCATACACCGTGACGCAGAAGAAGGAGAAAAGCTTGATACACTCTTTACCACTGTGCTCGAACCGTATAAAAATGATCGTTATATCAGCTCAATTGAACCGGTAGAGGTAAAGGGCAAGGCTGATGCAAACTCCGTTCGCGCAATAAAGGTAACACATACGAGCGGAAGAGTTGATTATATTGCATATGCTTTGGATAACAGCGTTGTCTATACCGTATGTGACAAGGATGAGAACGGTGCAGAAGTATTTAAATTTCGCGGATTTGCAGCTGTTTACAGTGTTAATGGAGACGCAGAGCTTCTCCGGTATGTAAATGACGGTGATATTATATCAGTAGACGGAGCACAGACGGGGACAGAAAGCTCCTATACCGGATATATCAAAGATTATCAGCGTGAGCTTGCGTTTGAAAATTATATAGACGTGAATATAGAAATATCCGATGTGTCAAAACTTGCCGGAAAGTACGCCTATATAGAAAACGATGAAGTGCAGAATGGGGTATATTTTATCAATTCAGCCAAAAGCATGGGAGAGGGCACGGTTCGCCTCGATCTGGGAACAACCTCTCTCATCCGAGGACACAAGAACAAGGCGGAGCCTGATGATGGATATATCTACAACATTGCAGTGGGGCAGAAGGTTTATATCCCGATGTCGTTTGAAGAAAATAATTCCCCGGTGTTCGATGACATAGGGACGATCACGACTTCTGCGGGAAGCAGCATTAAAGTCGATATAAATGCTCGAAGTCCGATAACAGAAAATGCACCATCGATAACATATGAAGGCACAACTCTCCCGCGTGGGGCGTCAATTAATTCCGAAACAGGAGTTGTTACGTGGAAGCCGGACAGCTCTCAGGTCGGAGATAATCATCTTGCAATTACCGCGCGTGACAGTGATGGAAGAGAAAGCACAGTACACTTTATTATAACGGTCTACGGTTCCACCACAGGTGGAACCGTAGACCGATGAGGACGCATCAACCGAAAACTCCGGAGATACCACCACGCCGTCAGGCGGCGGTGGAGGAGGCGGATCCGCACCGAATGATAAACAGGAGACCGGTGGAAATCAGACCGACAGTGACGGTGAAAGCGGAGAACCGGGAGGAAACACTGATAACGCGGGCACGGAAGACGGAGCTCTCCGCTTCACCGATCTTGCAAACCACGCCTGGGCAGAGGATGCGATAAACGAGCTTGCGACAGCCGGAATAATAAAGGGAACATCTGCAAGCACATTCTCTCCGGCAGCGAATATCACCCGCGCGGACTTTGCACTGCTTCTGGTACGTGCATTTGACTTGAAATCAGAAAACACCGAGAACTTTGCAGATGTTGATGTTTCTGATTACTTTGCTCAGGAGCTTGCGATTGCGCGAAATACCGGAATCGTCGGCGGAATAGGTGATAATAAGTACGCACCGCGCAAACCCATAACCCGTCAGGATATGATGGTAATAGTATATCGAGCGTTGCAGAGCCAAAGCCTTCTCCTTGAGGAGAAGGGGGACCGCCGAATGGCGGTGGATGAGGTG
>JAFSIZ010000174.1 GCA_017439555.1 Oscillospiraceae bacterium
ATATGTGGCTTACAGGGTTTGATGTTCCGTCTCTTGCTACTATGTATGTGTATAAGCCTATGAGTGGTTACAACTTAATGCAGGCTATTGCCAGAGTAAACAGAGTATTCAGAGATAAAGAAGGTGGCTTGGTAGTTGACTATGTAGGTATCGCAACTGCTTTAAAACAGGCGATGAATGACTACACTACCAGAGATAAGAAAAACTACGGTGATACAGATGTTGCAAAAGTAGCGTATCCAAAGTTCTTAGAGAAATTATCAATATGTAGAGATATTTTTCATGGGTATGATTACAGCAAGTTTATATCGGGTACAGACCTTGAAAGAGCAAAAACTATAAGTGGCGCTGTAAACTTTGTTATTGCTCGGGAAAAAGGCGAAGATAAAGATACCTTTATCAAAGAAGCACTTATGCTGCATCAGGCTTTGTCTTTATGTTCTTCTATGGTTGAAGAAAGTATGAGATTTGAGGCTGCTTTCTTTGAGAGTGTGCGTGTTCTGGTATTAAGGCTTTCTAATACAGGTGTTGGCAAAAAGATATCCCTACCTGAAATGAATGCACGCATCAATGAACTATTAAAGCAGAGCATCAAGAGTGATGGTGTTATAAACCTGTTCTCTGATATTCAGGAAGAATTTTCTCTGTTTGACCCCAAATTCTTGGCAGAGATAGCGAAGATGAAAGAGAAAAATTTAGCAGTAGAGTTGTTAAAGAAATTGATTGCAGAACAAGTACATATATACAAAAGAACTAATGTGGTAAAATCGGAGAAGTTTAGCGAACTTATGCAAAGGGCTATCAATGCTTACTTGAATGGTATGCTTACCAATGAGGAAGTCATAGAAGAACTCTTAAATCTGGCAAAACAGATTACTGATGCTTATGAAGAAGGCAATCAGTTAGGACTTAATGCTGATGAGTTGGCTTTCTATGATGCTCTGACAAAGCCACAGGCCATAAAGGACTTCTATGAAAACGAAGAACTGATTGCAATTACAAAAGAACTTGCAGATGCTTTGAGAAAGAACAGAACTATTGATTGGCAGAAACGAGAAAGCGCAAGAGCAAAGATGCGTATGCTGATTAAGAAACTTCTCAAAAAGCACAGGTATCCACCAGAAGGTATGGATGATGCAGTTCAGACGGTTATGACACAATGCGAGTTATGGGTAGATAATGAAGATATGTAATCCCCCCACAAAGCCACGCCAATCGGTGTGGCTTTTCTTATTATTTAATGTAGATTTAACATTTTCTGTCCGAAATCACTTGAAGTTTAGGATGTTTTGTGGTAAATTATATAAGATAGGTATAAACTACATATTTACATAAAGAAAGGGTTGTATTGATAATGGCAGACAACAAAATTCTCGTTGAGACCTCTTCACGTCACGTTCACGTTACGAAAGAGCATCTCGAAATCCTCTTCGGCGCAGGTGCTGTGCTCCACAACAAGCGCGAGCTTTCCCAGCCGGGACAGTTCCTCACAGAAGAGAAGGTAACTCTCGTTGGCCCGAAGCGCGAAATCAAGGGTGTTTCCATCCTCGGTCCTGAGCGCCCGGCAACACAGGTTGAGGTTTCCCTCACAGACGCTCGTACACTCGGCGTTTCTGCTCCCATCCGTGAGAGCGGCGACGTTGCAGGCAGCGCAGCTTGCAAGATCGTCGGCCCCTGCGGTGAGGTTGAGCTCACAGAGGGTGTCATCGCTGCAAAGCGCCACATCCACCTCACACCTGCGACAGCTGCAGAGTTCGGCGTTGCAGACAAGGAAATCGTTTGCGTCAAGATTGACAGCGCACGTCCGCTCGTATTCGACGATGTCGTTGTCCGCGTAAGCGAGAAGTTTGCTCCGGCAATGCACGTTGACACTGACGAGTCCAACGCTGCTGCTCTCTCCGGCGAAGTTTACGGCGAAATCATCAAGAAGTAATCAAAAAAAGTTTAAGCACTTTTTTGAGAAAGGCTGCACTCTGCTGCAGTGCACTCATTACAATTCCTCCGTCGCCATTCGGCGACACCTCCCTTTACACAAGGGAGGCTATGATGAGGGAATTCAATTGAGAGGTTTTATATTATGCTTTATGATCTGGTTTTGAAAAATCGTTCATACCGCCGTTTCGATGAAGCCTTTGAGATTTCAGAGGACACGCTGCGCGAGCTCTGCTCGTTTGCGCGCATAACTCCGAGCGGTGCAAACCGCCAGTTCTTCAAATTCCGTCTCACGCCCTCGGGCGAGGAATGCGGAAAGGTCTTCCCTGCTCTTGCGTGGGCAGGCTATCTTGAAGACGGCGCACCAATCGAGGGTGAGCGTCCTTCGGCATATATAACAATCGTCAACGACAACACTCTCGGCACAGGCAACGTTATGGACGTCGGCATCATGGCGCAGACGATTCTGCTCGCCGCGGCTGAGATGGGTCTTGGCGGATGTATGATCGGCAGCATCAAGAGAAAAGAGCTTAAGGAGACTCTTTCTCTTTCCGAAGAGCACGACATAATGCTCGTCATTGCGCTCGGAAAACCTGTTGAAAAGGTTGTTATCGAAAATGCGAAGGACGGAGATATCAAATATTGGCGCGACGAAGAGCGTGTTCACCATGTTCCGAAGCGTCCGATCTCAGAGCTCATAATATAAACCGTCTGCCTTTTCGGTTTTTGCGAACATTGTTAGTATATTAACCAGCCAAAAGCCGATGATATAGGCAAAATGTTATTTACTTTTGGATAAAATAGTGGTAAACTATATTATTGGAATAAAAACTAAGGAGGAAAATCAAACATGGCAAGAAGAAAAGTTTCCATGGACGGTAATACCGCTGCCGCTCACGTAAGCTATGCGTTTACTGAAGTTGCTGCGATTTACCCGATCACACCTTCCAGCCCGATGGCTGAAGTTA
>JAFSIZ010000175.1 GCA_017439555.1 Oscillospiraceae bacterium
GAATACATCAAGAACGTTTGTTTCCCAAATTTGTCCTACAACCTTTCCGTTGTATCCGAGACCGTGGGAGTTTGGATAATTTAAACTTACCTTTGCAAGGTGAAAATCAGGATAAACATCTGCAACTCTGTCAAGGAGTATTACACCGGCACGACCGTATTTTGCATCGCTTGTGTAGAGATATGCATCACGGAGAGCACGAATGCCTCTTGTGAAGAAGGAGCCGTCGGTTCCGTTAGAGTCCCAGAAAAGATGTGCATAATGTGCAGCCGGACAGAACTTCGGAAGAGTATTTGTTCCGTATGTACCGTCAACATCAGACCAACCAAAGCCATCATCTACCATCCATGTTGAAACCTTGTCCGCATCAACTCCAAGCTCTGTTGCAATATTCGGATAGAGCTTATTTACAAGATAGCCTTCGCCGCCGTTTGCAACGATTTCTGCATTCTTCTGCAATGCAAGCTCACGGTCGAAAACACCGTCCTCGGTGATACCGAGCTTATAGAAGCTTTCAAAATCGTTTGACGGGAAAAGACGCTTACAATCCGGGCACTGTACCTTCCATGCGTTTCGGAGCGGATTGATAAGCCACGGCTTTGTTCCGTATTTTTCCTGAAGATTTACCTTACAGTAAGGGCAGACATATTCATAATCGGAGCTTGCGTTCCATGTTGCCATTCCCGATGCACGAGGCACACCTTCAACAGGAATCATATCATATATCTTATCAAGATTTTCAACAAACACATCGGCTTCTGCCTTTGCATTTTTAACAAGAGTTCTTGCCCAGTCATATTTTCCTGCGTTCACAAGAGCCTGTTCACGCATTTCATAGGTGTATATTGTGGGCTCACTCTTCTGTGAGCTTGATGTTATCTCACATTCACATTCAAAGCTCTTGCCGTCAATTTCTGCAGATACCTTGACAATACCGATACCACGTGCAACGTAGTAGGCAATTCCGTTTTCATCCGCAAGAACAATATCGGGAGTAAGGCTTTCAAAAGTAAATGCCGCATCGGCAAGATTTATCTTCTCACCGTTATTGAGAACGCCGCCTACCTTTATCTGTGAGCCGGTCATATCAAGTGCCGAAACACGATTTGCCGAAGCTTCAATAGCCGCAAGCTTTACATTTTCAACGGAAACTTCCTTTGTGACGGATTTTTCAATTCCGTTAAAGGTTACATATGCAGTTATGTTTACCTTTCCTTCTGCCACTGCAACAAGCTTTCCGTCCTCAATTTTTGCGACAGACTCGTTGTCAGACTCATAACGTGCGGTTATGTCACGGAGAGCCGTACTGCTTCCATCAGAAAGGATTGCAGAAGGCACAAGTTTTTGACTACCACCGACGATATATACTGAGTCTTCTTCGATATTCACACCTGCACTTGCATATGTATTCTCGTTTACAGTTATCTGAACATCCTTTGAAACTGTTCCGTTCGGAAGCTCAATTTCTGCAGTAATGTTCACTTTTCCCGGAGTCTTCGCCTTTATAACACCTGTATCGGATATGGATGCAATGCTGTCATCCGAGCTGCGGTATGTTATCGAAAGCCCTCCGTCTGCGTTTCTCTTTGACTTTTCAATCTCATAGATAACGCCGTTTGAGGTCTCTGCCGAGGCAATAAGCTCAACGCTTTCACCTGCAGCAAGGTTATTATCGTCAACAGATGCAATAACACCAACAACCTCTGATGCTTCTTTTACCGGTTCAAAGAATATTTTTTTGAGATAAACTCTGTCATCAACAGCTCCGCTTGAGCTATGATAGAACATAAGGCTATAATCCTTGCCCGCTTCAAGACTTACGCTGAGAAGTTTAACGCTTGAAAGCGGATATGAATTGGATGCATCCCAACTATCATATGAGCCGATATATGTCTTTGTGGAACCCTCTATCAGATATGCATCAACATATCCGCAGGTAGGTCCTATTGAAATTTCGGCACTCACATCATAAACACCGGTTTCGGGAACATCAAACTTAATGGCAAATCCTTGATTTCCCGAATAATCACCGGTTCTGTTGAACGAAGTAAGTCCGGGCTGTGCAACACGTATTCCCTGAACTCCATTGTCATAATACTTGTTTGATGTTGTGTTTGCAACGTCAAGTGACCAGTTTGCACCACGGGTTTCTGCCTTTGCATAGAAACGCACGCCATCCTCGGTATAAGTTGTTGACGTATCACATGTACCGAAGTCGATGACAAATCTCGATCCGTCGGGAAGTGATTCTTTTGTTATGGGAATTTCAACAGTCGCAAATGCAGAAACTCCTTCATAAGTGACAGTTACCTTAATCTCTGCCGTTCCCTCTTTTTTCGGGGTTACGATACCGTCTGCCGAAACATCCGCAAACTTAGGTGTGAGAGACTCATATGTAACAGTTGCCTTAGACATATCAACGTCAGTGCCGTCTGTCTTCTTTGCAGTTACCGCGAGAGCTTCACCGTCTGCGTCCGCAACGAGAATGTATCTCGGTGCCTCAACTTTTACATCACTTACAACAGGAAGCTTAACAGCCATATCAATGGTATCGGTAAGTGTTTCACCGTTTACCACAGCTGCTACGGTGATGGTTGTATTTCCGGGAGCAAGAGCTGTGATTTTTCCGTCATCGGAAACAGAAATAACATTTGCATCATATCCGCTGTATGTAATCGAACCGAGAGTACCTGCGCTTCCGTCAAACTTTTTCTTTCCAAGCTCATTATCGTACCACATTGAAACGGAAGGAGTTGCAGAAAAGCTTATGTTCTGCTCTACACCAACAAATATCTCTGAGCTTTCTACAGAGGCACTAATTTCGGAAATCTTTGCAGGCTCATATGCCGGTGTAAAATCAAGCTTGTGCACAAAAGCATTGTTTGTTGCCGGAATTATGATAAGGCTGTGCTCACCTGCAGAAAGCTCAACACCGAGAAGATTTTGCGGATCCATCGC
>JAFSIZ010000176.1 GCA_017439555.1 Oscillospiraceae bacterium
GAATACATCAAGAACGTTTGTTTCCCAAATTTGTCCTACAACCTTTCCGTTGTATCCGAGACCGTGGGAGTTTGGATAATTTAAACTTACCTTTGCAAGGTGAAAATCAGGATAAACATCTGCAACTCTGTCAAGGAGTATGACACCGGCACGACCGTATTTTGCATCTCCCGTATAGAGATATGCATCACGAAGAGCACGAAGACCTCTTGTGAAGAAGGAACCGTCGGTTCCGTTGCTGTCCCAGAAAAGGTGTGCATAGTGTGCTGCAGGATTGAACTTCGGAAGCGTCTTTGTTCCATATGTTCCGTCAACATCCGACCAACCGAACCCATCATCTACCATCCAGGTTGAAACCTTATCAGCATCAACACCGAGAACTGTTCCAACATTTGTATGCAGTTTATTGACGAGATATCCTTCGCCGCCTGCATCGACAATTTCCTGATTGCGCTTCAATGCAAGCTCGCGATCAAATACGCCGTCCTCAGTTATACCAAGCTTATAGAAGCTTTCAAAATCGTTTGACGGGAAAAGGTTCTTACAATCCGGGCACTGGACCTTCCACGGATTTTCAAGAGGATCGATAACCCAGGGTTTTGTTCCGTATTTTTCCTGAAGATTTACCTTACAGTAGGGGCATACGTATTCATAATCCGCACTTGCGTTCCACGTTGCCATTCCGGATGCACGAGGAACACCTTCTACAGGTATCATATCATAAATCGCATCAAGATTCTGAACGAATACGTCAGCTTCTGTCGTTGCCTTTTCTACAAGGTCACGTGCCCAGCTGTATTTCTTTGCATTCACGAGCGCCTGCGCACGCATTTCCTCTGTATAGATTGTCGGCCCCTTCTTCTGCGAGCTTGAGATCACCTCACACTCACATTCAAAAACATTTCCGTCTATCTCTGCCGAAACCTTGACTGTTCCGATGCCGCGCGTTACATAATATGCAACACCGTTTTCATCGACAAATACAATTTCGGGCGTGAGGCTTTCGAAGCTGAATACCGCATCCGCGAGATTTATTTTCTCGCCATTGTTGAGAACTCCCGTAACATTTATCTGTGAACCGCTCATATCAAGTGCGGATACGCGGTCAGCAGCTGTTTTTGCCTCGATACCTGCAAGCTTGACATTTTCAACATTTATTTTCCTTGTAACGGATTTTTCAACGCCGTTGAAGGTTACAAAGGAAGTTATGTTTGCGCTTCCCTCTGCCACTGCAACAAGCTTTCCGTCCTCAATTTTTGCGACGGACTCGTTGTCAGATTCATAACGTGCAGTTATGTCACGGAGAGCCGCGCTGCTTCCATCGGAAAGGATTGCAGAAGGTATGAGCTTCTGGCTGCCGCCGACAATGTATATCGAGTCTTCTTCGATATTTACGCCTGCACTTGCATATGTATTCTCGTTTACAGTTATCTGAACATCCTTTGAAACTGTTCCGTTCGGAAGCTCAATTTCTGCAGTAATGTTCACTTTACCGGGAGTCTTCGCCTTTATAACGCCTGTATCAGATACTGTTGCAATGTTTTCATCCGAGCTGCGGTATGTTATCGAAAGCCCTCCGTCTGCATTTCTTTTTGATTTTTCAATCTCATAGATGACACCGTTTGAGGTTTTTGCCGCCGCGATAAGCTCAACACTCTCGCCTGCAGCGAGATTATTGTCATCAACGTATGCATCGACACCAACAACCTCTGACGGTTCTTTTACAGGATCAAAGAATATCTTTTTGAGATAA
The DNA here is from genome assembly GCA_017439555.1 of Oscillospiraceae bacterium. Taxonomy (GTDB): domain Bacteria; phylum Bacillota; class Clostridia; order Oscillospirales; family JAAYXM01; genus SIG480. The sequence goes on from JAFSIZ010000176.1 coordinate 1,754, forward strand.
ACTCTGTCATCAACAGCTCCGCTTGAGCTATGATAGAACATAAGGCTATAATCCTTGCCCGCTTCAAGACTTACACTGAGAAGTTTAACACTTGAAAGCGGATAAGAATTGGATGCATCCCAACTGTCATATGAGCCGATATATGTCTTTGTGGAACCCTCTATCAGATATGCATCAACATATCCGCAGGTAGGTCCTATTGAAATTTCGGCACTCACATCATAAACGCCGGTTTCGGGAACATCAAACTTAATGGCAAATCCTTGATTTCCCGAATAATCACCGGTTCTGTTGAACGAAGTAAGTCCGGGCTGTGCAACACGTATTCCCTGAACTCCA
>JAFSIZ010000177.1 GCA_017439555.1 Oscillospiraceae bacterium
ATACCGCGCGCTTAATAGCCTTCCCCTTGAGGGGAAGGTGGCGCCGGAGGCGACGGATGAGGTGTCTTACCCCGACTTCGTTTCAGTCGCAGACTACGCAAAGGATGCAGTCAAGGCGCTTATCGCAAGCGGTCTTGTAAACGGAAAGAGCGGAAAGATTTCCCCGACCGACAACACAACACGCGCAGAAGTCGCAGTTCTCATTAAAAGAATTCTCGACTATCAAAAGTAAATAAACGGCAAACCGGATGGAGAATAAATCTCCATCCGGTCTTTTTACACCTTATCGCATTCTGCAAAATAACATACGAGCAGCCCACGAAAAGACGTGGGCTGCTCTTTTTTATGCAACGAAATTATCGGTTTGTAATTTATGCCATTTTAGAAAGCATCGCGCGGTCAATTTCAGTTCGCATTCTCTCGCCTGCCATAAAGCGCTCAAGCTCCTCACAGACATGAAGCGCAATACGACGTCTGCCATTTGCAGCTGTCCCTGCAAGATGCGGAGTCAGGTTTACGTTATCGAGGAATCTTAGCTCGTTATCAGCCTCAGGTGGCTCGACCTCTGTAATATCGAGGCACGCAAACATTCCTTTCTTCTCCTTGAGTCTTTCAATCAGATAAGGTTCATCGAATATCGTTCCACGTGCTGTGTTGACGATGATGACACGATCCTTGAGAAGCCCTATGTTATCCTTGTTTATCATATGCTCTGTTGCCGGAATCTTGGGAGCGTGAACAGAGATTACATCACATTCCGAAAGGAACTCATCCAGTTCTTTCTTCTCTGCACCAAGCTCTGCAATCTGCTCTGCCGACAATGTCGGATCATAGACAAGAATATCAACATGGAAATTTTTGAGAAGCTTTATCATATGACGCCCGACAAAGCCTGCACTGATAACACCAACCTTGATGTCATAAAAATCGATAACCTCATCGGCGTTATGTGCGTTCCACTCACCTGCTCGCGTATAACGCGGCATTGTGAATGCGCCCTTACACGCTGCAATTGAAAAAGCTAGCGCTGTTTCAGCAACACCTTCGCCGATTGCCGCAGCAGATGCCGTCAGCCTGATATCGTCTCTTGCCATAAGCTCGTCTGATATAATCGGCTTTATCGATCCTGCCGCGTGAATAACCGCCCTGAGATTCGGGCAGGCTTCAAGAATCTCTTTTCCGATTACAGGGCTGTGCCACGATGTAATGATGATATCCGAGCCTTTCACGAAATCAATGACCTTATCATTATCATCAAACTCTTCGGAATCCCAGAGCTTAACCTCGCCATATTTGCCAATTCTCTCAAAATATTTTTCTGCAAAAACTCCTTCAAGGAGTTTTTTCCTCACAAGAAGTGAAATTTTCATCTTTATTCCTCCGTTTTCCCTTCTGTGTTTTCGCTCATCAAAGCGCATACTCTTTCAAGCAATACTGCAACCTCAGCTCTCGTTGTGTAATCTGTCGGTGCGATTTTTCCGCCCTTTCCGTTGACGAGTTCTGCGTTGATAAGAGCTGATACTGCATCCTTTGCATAGTCTGCGACTGAAACGAAGTCGGGGTAAGACACCTCATCCGTCGCCTCCGGCGCCACCTTCCCCTCAAGGGGAAGGCTATTAAGTGCGCGGTATACAATCGTCATCATATCCTGACGTGTGATTGTATTGCGAGGAGCAAACTTATTATCGCCAATGCCGTTGACAAGTCCCGTATTTCTTGCAATCGCAAGCTCTGCTGCAAAGTAGTCGCCTGATGCTACATCTGCGAAGTTCTCTGTGCTCTCCGATTCAAGCTTGAATGCACGGACAAGAAGAAGTGCGAAGTCTGCCCTTGTGATGTTTGCAGCAGGTGAGAATGTATTCTCGCTTGTTCCCTTTATTATTCCTTCATCAGCAAGAGCGTTGATAGCATCTGCCGCCCATGCGTGTACGCCAAGGTCAACAAAACGCACTTTTTCGGCTCCCTCTTCGAGGGAGCTGTCGGCATCGCCGACTGAGGGAGTTTCATCGTTCTTATCGTCTGACGGTGTTGACGGAGCCGGAGCTGCCCCACCTCCGCCATCTGCAGAGCCGCTTCCACTTGTCGAGCCATATACCATTGCTGTGAAATTCACACGGCTTACTCGTCCGCTTTCATCAATCGCATCGATTCTGAAAAGATTTTCACCAATCTGCGAGGCTGTCGGATTCCATGTTATCACACCTGTTTTCCCGTCAAGCACTGCACCTCTCGGAAGGCTTGCTGCGCTATAAGTCACAGCCTCACCATCAGAACTCGCAGCCTTGACCGCTATGGAAATTGAGCTACCTGCAGATGTGCTCAGAGAATCGCTTACCGCTTCAAACACAGGCGAGCCGTCTTCAACATATGAAAGCGGAATGCGGAACGACTGCCCCTCTTCGATGTTGTATTTATATCCTTTATCGAAATCATTCGCATCATAGAAACTTGATATGAGCGATGTGTTTCCGATATCAAGACGAACATTATCGCCAACCGCCTCTGCCGATTTGATGAGATATACTGCATTTTCTTCAATCGGTGCATTGTCTATGTAGATATATCTGCCTGCAAGCGCTTCGATATCAACTTCACTGTTGAAACTTACGTCAATATAATTATCGGCGACATATCCTTTTTGGAAAGCTCTGACATGACCTGTATAAGCAGGTGTAAGCTCTGTTTTGCCGGCAATTTCCGTTCCGTCGTTGACATAGGAGTAAATGATATTTCCATATACCATTGAAACAACGCCGACAAAACCGCAGAAGCTGAAGCTCTCTGTCTCTGAATAATACACCTTATACGGAACTGTTGTATCCTTTGCAAAGACAATATAATCAACTCTGCCGTTTTTAAGGGTCACCTTGACAGCTTTTGCTTCATCCGTCTTAAACTCCGCACCGTCTGCACGTTCGATGATTACTTTTTCAATGTTTTCAATATATCGGTCATTATTATAAGGCTCGACAACAGATGTAAAGAGTGTATCAAGCTTTTCGCCCTTTGTCCTTCCGTCATTCTCACCTGTGTGACGCGCGAAGAGATAGCGCACTTTATCAATTGCCAGCGGCTTTTTTGCCGGTATTGCTGTTGTTGCCGTTATCTCATCAAGCTTGAAGGAATTGAGCATTGTAAGCCTTACACGAAGATTCTTCTGCGCAGGTTTGAGCGCACCATACTGGTCAACAATCGACCAATCCATACTAAACACATCTGCGTCTTCAGGAGCAACTGCGCGATCAACCTCACCAAACCAACTCTCGGAGCCAAGCCCGTCTGTCACTCCACCAAGGTCGCGGTCGATGTCATAGACGCCAAATCTGCCGCCATAGGCATTCTTGATATCCAGTGAGATGATATTGCTCTCTCCCCAACCTTTATCAATACCCTGGTATGAACCGATATAATTTCCGCTTTCATCCTTCTGGCTATTGACCTCAACATTATCCGAAAGCTCTGCCTCTCTTCCCATTGCATGGAAGGAATAGAGATGATCCTCACCACCAATGATATGGAAGAAATCAACACCGTAGGATATATCATCGTTTGCATCAACCATAACGAGGGTTCTGCGATATTCCTCAACACCCTGCCAATCATAAACAGCCGCGTTTTCGACATCCATAACCTTGACTTTTCCTGCATCGTCGAAGTGATTCGGATATCCCGTCTCTATATTTCTTTGTGGAAAATTATTGACCATAACCGTGTTGTGGCTTATCGTGTGTTTATCAAACTCAAAGCGTTGAGCGCTGTTGTTGTCCTTGACCGCAGGCTCACCCGGGTCTGCGCCGACCTCGAGACCATATGCATGGAAGGTAAGCCCCAGCTTATCACGGTGGCCGTGGCCGCTCATTCTTCCATAGTAGATATAGAAATCGCGCTGTGTATTGACATTATTTCTTGGATCGTCCGGAAGATACCAATCTCCCGCTCTGAGAATTGCAAGACCATATCCTCCGAAGTTCTCACTCGGGAGAATTATTGCGCTTGAATCACCGACAACCTTCTCTATTTCTGCAACGATTGCTTCCGGCTCTGCCATAAAGATTCCGCCGTGCATTCCGTCTGTTGTGCTTCCGTTCACACGATAAGCAAGGCGCGCAATATTCTTTTTCATTTCAGGATCTTCCGTCAGCTCGAATGCCAACATAAGAGCATTCATATCGGTAAGCGAGACAAGATGCCTTCCCATACTGTCGTGGTCACCGATATTCGGTGATGCTGTTGTTGCACAAAGTATCTCTATCTGTCCGGTGAGCATACGGAGGAATTTGGGGTTGCTGTAGATATCATAGAGTGTTTTCTTATCCTCGGGAATCCTGTCATATCCGTCAAGAACACTACCGAGAGACATAAGGTTTGTCACCCATCCGGCGTTATAGCCCGGTGCTGCTTCATTACCGTGACCGTCACGACTGATGACAACCATAATCTGGGAGGCGATATTTCCTCCCGTATATTCATCTGTTGCAACTGCGCCGCCTGATTGGAACTCAAACTCAATCCACTCTTCTGCTTCCGGAGATGAATCGAGAACAACGCCTGCAAGTATGTGCATCTGCTGATCCTGCGGGAAGTTGCCCTGATATCTGCGTTCAAGGCGAGCCTTGTGGAGATGACGCAGGAAATTGTTCTCGAAGTTATTTGCAATCAAGGTTGCACTTGTCTTCGGATTGTCAAGGTCATATTTTTCTGCCTTTTCTGAAAGATATCCGATCACCTTTTCGTTTTGGAAAGCAGGCCAGAAGGCATCGTATGCCTTTATAATCATTGTTGCAAGCGGAATATCGTGAAGCTTTCCGAGAATAAGTCCGTGCGGGAGCCCCGTAAGGGTTCCGTCAGCATTTTGTTTATAACTGTTGTCCGCCACAGGAAGACGCTTTCCAAGCTCAACGACATCAAAATCCGGATATACATCTGCGATTCTGTCTAAAAGAATTGCGCCTGCCACACCGTATTTTTCCTCACCGGTATAGATATAGGCTTCCGAAAGCGATGTAAGCGCTTTCCAGATAAATCCTTGCCCGTAAGGATCCCAGATTGCATAGTAGTTATAATATGCAATGAACGGCTCGATTCTGTGTTCAGTTCGCGGAGTTCCGTCCTCATTATAGAGCTGATTACCGTTTTCATCCTTGAAATAATAGGTATATTCATAACCCCAGCCGTCATCCACGGCATAGAACGGATCGTTCTTCTCACCATAGAGATCGTTGTAAAGGTATCCACCTTTAACGCCATAGCCATAGTAGGTCTGCCACGCTTCGTCTGTATGCGTTCCGCCGGGCGCAACACAAGCGCAGTTTGCGCCATCCTCGCACACAAACATTTCGTGATGCTTCTGCAATGCAAGCTCATAATCCCAATTTGCATTTACATCTATTCCAAGAGCATAGAATTTTTCAAAATCGTTGCTCGGGAAATAGTGTTTGCAATCGGGGCATTGAACCTTCCACGGCGTCATAAGGGCATTTCTCACAAACGGCCTTGATCCATATTTCGTTTCAAGCTCTTTTCCGCAATACAGACAGTCCGTATAACCGGAATCATTAAATCGAGCTGTCAGCATCTGTGCACGGGGAAGCTCCTGCGTTGTGACATAATACCAGAGCTCGTCTGTTATGGCCACATATTCATCAGCCTGCTCGACAGCGGCTTTCATCGCATCGCGTGCCCAACCATAGCGCTCTATGTTGCGGCGCGCATTTGCGACCTTTTCATCTGTGTAGTATGTTCTGCGTGTCTTGCTCGAACCTACAACAACCGAAAGCTCAAATTCAGCACTCCGACCGCGCCACTCGGCAATAACTGTAATCTTGCCGATTCCGTTCTGAAGCGCAGTTACCTCATTTCCCGAAACATCAATGATGTCAGGGGTATTATTGACAAATTCAAACGAGCATTCCTCGGTATATTCAGGGATGTCATCTTCAAAGTCAATGATTTTGTTATCGATGACAAGCGTTTCTCCGATGCTGAGCGCATCCGGAGTTTTGAGCCCCGAAACAGGGAACGCACCGCTGAGCGTTATGCTGTTGAGCATAAGGAGACTATATGTCGCACCACCACCCTCAATTATGAGGATATATTCTCCCGAAGCCTCTGCATATGCATCTCCGAGATATGTATTGCGAGCTGTGTCACCGTCGTTCCATGCGGTGTGATTTTTATCATAGGCGTTAAAGCGCCCGATTTTATACGCATCTGTTATATAATCTTCGACCTTCTCACCATTTTTCGGGATCGGTGCGAGATAGACAACGCCTTCACCAAGCGCATTATATGCAAGATGGCCGAGTGTTGCACGGTAGTGACCTGCTGCCGGAAGGTTGATTTTCAGCGCAAACCACTGACCTTTCGTCAGCGTTGTGCGAAGGAACGAACCGGACGAAAGATTGAAGGTCATATCGTTCTTGACAATATTCTCATCTCTTTCGAACCAGCTCCAGCCGTCGGTATAGTCCGAAGTAATTCCGTGGCCTTCCTCAAATCCGCAGATGTCGTTGTTCGCGCGGCTTTGATTCTTATAAAGCTCGGGGTAAATATAATATGACGGGTTGATCCAGGACTCTCCACGAGCGTTATTGTTCTTGAGGTCGAGTCTGTGGGAGACTCTTTCCCCTGACTCAGCCGTATTTATAACGCGGACAAAGCCAACTGCTTCATCCTCTTTTCCGCCGATAAGAACTTTTGCGGAAATGTTTGCCCTACCAAACGAATTTCCGGCAATAACCGCCTTTCCGTCAACCGTTGCAACCGATTCATTATCGGATGTTATCCCGACTATTTCAAATTCTTCAATCGGGTTTCCGAATTTATCGGCAAGTGAAAGCGTCGTGCTCTCTCCCGGAAGAAGCTGTTCATCTTCCGCGATAAGCTTATTTTTCTTGACTTCCTGAATTACAGGCTCGCCGCTGAATTTGATTTTTGATATTATGTTTCCGGTGTTGCCAGCCTCGGTCTTTTTGAAGACCAGAAGATGATCTCCGCTCTCCTTTACCTCAGCTGACATAACCTTTTTCGTTCCGTCATACTGCGTGCTGTCAAGAACGCCGATTTTATAATCATCATTTGCGATAAGTGCCGCAATTTCATCAATTCTCGCCTTCGGAAGCTCGGGATAGAGAAGCTTTTCTTCATCACTTAAAACTTCATCATCAAGCTTCAGATAATAATATGCCTTGCCGTCGTTATTTTCAAGCGCAGACATCGGAATAAAATAGACATCCGCAATTCCGTTATCGGTGTCATATGAGATTTCAATATCATAACGGCCTTTTCCTTCAAGCGGAAATGCGAGGGCGTGAAAGCCGTCCTTTGCAGTCGCAATGAGGCGGAACATACCGCTTGATGCCTGATAGAAAGAGCGATTTTCCTTATATCCTCCGGCATTGTTTCTGCTATATTCCGTGTTCCACGCATAAGCATACCAACCATCCGTGAAATCTGATGTTATTCCGCGAAGGTCCGCGTTTGCAGATTTGTCTCCGGTCTCATCCGCTTTGAGCTTAACAACAGGGTTTTCCCATTCATTGCTGACAAGCGCAAAGGTGAATTGCTTTGTTGCCGCACGCCCTGCATATTCCGCATCTATAACGGGCGGTGTCCACGGAAGCTCTGCCGTCAGTGTCACGGATTGCGGATAAATCTGCGTTCCACCTGCCGCACCAACCTCGGAGCAATTGAAAACCATCAGGTATTTTCCTGCAGAAAGCTCAACTGCGTCTGAAAGCTTTGTCACAATTCCGCTTTTATTGGATGATGCGGAATATTTTACATATCCTGCCATAAGCGCATCGGAGTCTGCAATCGCGACATCAATATCGGCGGTATCTGCAGGGAAGATATATACATACCCCTGCCCTGTCGGACCGCTTTTGTTTCTTGTTCCGTGGGTAAGCTCTGCTTTATATACTCCGCTTGTCGGAACATCAATCTCGATTGCAAACCATCCCCCAAGACCGGGTTTGCCGTCTATCATCCAGGCATCCTTGAACAGCATACCGTTCATTGTTCCGATTCCTTCGGAATTTGAATGATATTTCCACATTCCGCCGGTGGATTCATATGTTGTAAATTTCGCAACACTTGATGTATCGTCATTCGGAGTGAGGTCATATGTATATGTGACTGTCTCTGCTGCAAACACAATTGTCGGCAACAAAGAAACAACCATACATATACACAACAAGAGGGATGTTATTCTCTTATTCATCTGCTATCCTCCTTGTAAGATTTATTTTACGTTATTGTACGAAGTTTCATATGCCTCAAGAAGCTCAGGCAGTCCCATTTCATCAAGAGAAGCAACATATTCGTCAAACTCCGAAAGGGGTGTCTGACCGAGAATCATTTTTGTTATGGCCTCCTGAGTATATGTGCTTACAGCTGTTGCATACTCGCTTATAACCTGCTTTTGCTCAGGTGCATGTGCAAGCCAAGTATTTATCATCGGTTCGTCGTGAAGATGCGAAAGAACCATATCGCGCGTTTCCGCAATCTCATCAGACTCAAGAGCGAGCGTTGCCTCTTCATCGAGCAATGTATATGTTCCGTAGGTTGCAAAGCCATAAAGTGAGTTTGGCTGCGTTCCCTTTTCATCGGTTATAAACTGTTTCTTTCCATCGACAATCTCGAAGGTTTCACCCTCACGCCCCCATGAAACAAGCTCACACGCCTCATCCGCATAGAACCAATCGAGGAATTTTGCCGCATTTGCAATTCTCTTCTCGTCCTTTGTGTTGCAAATGAGCATTCCGTTCGGGTCGATTGTGTATCTGTTCATTTTAGCAACGCCGCCCTCGCGCGCTATCGGCGGCACCATCGCTTCCAGATCGTAATCGGGATTCTGCGTTCTTCCTATGCTGTTGAAGAAATCTATTCTCGTCTGATACTCAGGCATAATAAAGCCGCGGTCTGTTGTCATAAGCTCCTGCCAGGTGGATTCATTTATCGTCATAAAATCAGACGGCATAAGCTTTTCATCAACCATCTTTTTGAGGAAGGTTATAACCTCAAGCATAACATCCTCACTTGCGCCATAGTGCCACTTGCCTTCATTGTGGTCATAATAGAAGCCTGTGCTCCAATACGGCTTCCACGATGGCCCCGATGAATCTATATGATTAAACGCAGAGCGGAGACAGAACGGATAGGAATCCGGATATATCGACTTGAGTTCTTTACAGACCTCATAAAGCTCGTCAAAGGTTGTCGGAACCTTCAAGCCGTGTTTCTCAAATATATCTTTTCGATACAACCACGCACGGACACCGGAGGAGCTTTCCTTCCCCATTGCAGGAGTATAATAAACCTTTCCGTCATATGCCTTCCTGACGGTTACATACTGAGCATATTCCTCATCCGAAAGAGAATCAAGCCATGCATTATAATTTGGCATATACTCTGCCATATCGTCAAGCGCAATGATTGCACCACCCTCATTATACTGATCACAGCGGAGCTTTGTTGAAAATGCCATAACATCAGGAAGCGTTTCCGGAGATGCAAACATAAGCGGATATTTTGACTTTGCATCAGAGGACGGAATCGCAGTAATCTCAAGTGTTGCACCGCAACCTTCCTCTATGTATTCCCATACCTTCCAGTTTTCCTGATACGGCCAGCTTGCGTGGGATGGAATGTTTATCTGAATAACATCCTCTCGCGTCAACGGTTCAAACGTCGCGTTTCCGCTTATCGTTCCCTGTTGTGTGCAAGCGCAAAGAGTTAACATCATTGCGCCTGCAAGAATCAAAGCTATAATTTTTTTATTCATATTTCTTAGTCTCCATTAATCAGAATAAGCTATTTTGAATGTCGTTCCATCAATATATATTACATATCCGCGGACATTCTCATAATCTTCGCTGAGCTTTACTGCAAACTGACCATGACTTCCGATCTTCTGTGCGATGTGCTTTTCAGGTGCGCTTGAAACGGTCGGTGTTCCATTACCTGCGATTATACCTGCTTCAACTATTGTATAATCAGCATCGTCAAACTCAATCATATATGCACCGTAGCCTTCTTCAAGAATAACAATCGGCTTTTTGTCATCGGGAACATCTATCTTTGAATTGTTTATATCAGCCGCGGACCAGACATAATATGTATAGTCCTTATCATAGCTTACAACCATTTCGTTTCTCAGCCAGCAGCTGAAGGTTGTTGAGGTTGTGCTTGCCGTGATCGGAGAATTGAAGGGCATTGCATTCTCATCAAGCTCCGTTGTCACATCATCGCAGACGAACGGTCCGCTGATGCTTATCGGCTCCTGCTTTGCAATCACGCGTGTAATTCCGTTCGCAAGGCTTGAATTAAGCGTAAACTCCTCTTCATCTTCCGTCTGCCAGCCTTCAAAGGTATGTCCGATGAGAGATGCTTCGGGAAGCTTTGAGAGGGCTGCAAACTCATCTGCAGTATACTCCGCGACAAGCTCTCCGTTTTTGTTCCAGAATTCAACGCCTGTTGCCGATTCTTCGTCTGTTTTTTCGTAAATTGCTGTTACGAATGCATTTGAATATACCTTGAATGCAAAGTCCTTCTGCGGAGCATCGACGATGAATTTGCCCGTCTTTGCATTTCCGCGCTTCCAGCCGATGAAGTTATATCCTTCGATGTCATCTGCCGTGAGCGTTACCGTGTCGCCGCGGCGAAGTGTTCCGTCTATCTCGATTTTGGAATCAACATTTGTTGCTTTTCCGAATATTACCGAATCATCGGTTGTGTCTACAACCGTGACCTTTGCGGAAACGATATTTCCGTTTGAAATATCACCCGAATAATCTGCTGTAATCTCTGCTGTTCCGACACCGACTGCAGTGAGCGTATTTCCGCTTACCTTGACAACGTTTGTGTTGGAGCTTGCAAATTCTGCGCCGTCCGTAATTTCCGAGCCGTCCTCTGTGTTATAGAGCGCTATTGTTGCGGTTGTGCTGCTGCCTTTTGTCAGCTCATTGTTTTCGAGAGCTACTGCGCCTGCATAGGCCTTCTCTGCCGCATCGCCTTCGAGAACAAAGGAAATCGGATATGTACCTGCTTCACTGTGGCAATCGGGATGTTTTCTTGTTGCCTTGAAAACGAGAATATATTCGCCTTTTTCTATCTCGTATTCTTCTCTGAGCACGGTTTTCGGTGTCGCTGCTGCGGTGATCTCCGATGAAGCATAAGCAACCTCGGTATCGCCGTTGAGGGGCACTGCTGTTTCAAGAGCCGCTTCTATATCTGCGGTATTTCCCGGAAGAAGATATACGTTTCCGTATCCGCCTTTGGTTGTCGCACCCGCAACCATCTGATAGTGATTGAGACTTACTTTATATTTTCCGCTTGCGGGAACATTGATTTTGAAGGATG
>JAFSIZ010000178.1 GCA_017439555.1 Oscillospiraceae bacterium
GGAACAGTCCGCCCGGGCTATGGTCTCTATGACCGCGCTCTCGGCATCATGTATATGCACGGTGTTTGGGATATGCTCGACAAGCTCGAGAATAAGTAAGAAAGTATATAAAAATTCCTCAGGTTTTGCCCAAGTGTTCCTAAGGACACTTGAGCAAAGCCGGGCTTTTTTTATCTGCGTGATGACTTTATGATTCGTTACTTTGTTGTTTTTGTTTCGCTTTTTGTCCAATCCCAACGTTGAGCCTGTTCTCGGTCCAGTATAATCGCTTTTGAGAGATTCTGCCTTTTGAATTCGGTTGGTGACATCTTATAGTTACTTGAAAAAACACGTGAAAGATGTGCTTTATCGCAGAAACCGCATAGTTCGGCAATCTCAGAACCGGATTTTTCGGTGAACAGAATATAATATCGTGCACAGTCAAGTCGCAGAAATGTGATGAATTCAACAACGGTCAGTCCGGTAACAATTTTAAAGCTCTTTGTAAATACTCGACGCGACATCGCCGATATTTTGCAAAGAGTGTCTATCGTGATTTTTTCGGTATAATGCTGAGAGATGTATGCAACTGCCTTGGCAACTGCATTTGCACGCTCGCGCGGAAGTGTAATGTCAACGGTATTTACTTCCGTGATGCAAAAAAGCTTTATGAATTCAACAAGAAGCTCTCGAAGAATATCATAATCCATATCGTAGTGCTTTGAGAATTCTGCATGCATACGCCGTGCAAGCATATCACCTATTTCGCGCTTGCTTCCCGAAAGTTCTGAGAATTCGGGGATGTTCCGTTCCTCAAAGCGAACTCTTGAGTTGGTAAAAGAGAAGTATCTGTATCCTGAATCGGTGAGAAAGTTATCGGTAAATGAAATTGAAACATATACAGGGGTATCATCGGATTCTGCAGTGTCTATGTTGTGCCTTGTGTACGGGGGAACAACAGTGAGGGAGCCGGGAAACTGGGTGTAGGTGATACCGCCGATTGTATGCTTCATTGTTCCGCTGAGCATATACCACATTTGCGTGTAATTGTGAAAATGAGTGCCATCGGTTTTTCTCGTGCATTCAAGCGTAAGTGTGATTGGAAACCTGCCTCGTATGAGGCTTTCTGTTGTTATATTTGTGCTGATCAAATTTTATCACTTCCCATCCGTATATCTCTAATATATCATATAACATTATATGTTGTCAAATTGAGCTTCAGATACGCCCGATTATTCAACTAAATACGCCCGATTATTCAACAGTTTTGCTTGAATTTGAAGGTTGCATATATTAATATAATGGTATAATGCATTGATTATACAGGAGGTAAACCGCATGAAAAGAACATTATCTTTATTTGTTGCATTATGTATGTTGATGAGCTTTATACCTGCGGCAAGTGTTGCCGCCGTAAGCTCTGAAAAGACGGTGTATAACTATGTCTTCAATAGAGCAGCCATAGGAGCATCAGCAAATGTAAACATTTCAACGTACACACAGGGAGGCTACTCATACGACAGTGTCGTAACGGGCGATCCGTGGGAATTTGTCGGAGTAAGATCTGCAAATTCTCATAATCTTGCATCCAGCTTGTTCTATTTTCAGACGAAGATTGCAAATAAAGATTTCCCGAATGCAGGCTTTGTCTTTAAAATTAAGGTGGATGAGCCCGGAAGATATTCTCCGCAGGTGACATATGTCAAGCGCGAAACAGGGCCGAAAATGAATGTTTTCATCGCCGATACAGACATACTTGCGGCATATGATATGACAAGCAGCGGAGGGATCCGAGATGCGGCAAATTTCGTTGCGGCGCAATCTCTCGGTACTCTTGACGCATATGCGGAAAGCGAAACCACTGAAACCACCGAAATCGGTGAGCTTTCGTCCGTAAAGCTTGATAAGGGCGAATACTATTTAATGTGTATAATCAACGGTATAAACGAAAATACCGTTCCTACAAGCGGAACACCGCAGTATAGATTTGACATCAATCAACTCACACTCACGGAAGAATATGCATTTGAATATATTACTGCAAAATCTGCAATAAAGCCCGAGCTCCTTTCCGACCGCGGACTTCTTGAAACGGCAAGCATCTTTACGGAATACGGGGGAGTAAACACTTCGGTATCGGATGATTGGGCGTTTAATTCATATCCTTCATACTCCAATGTCAGCGACTATATAAATACAAGTCCGATAAAAATCGAAAACTACAATACGTCCTCACAGCCATATCTTGCATTGAAGCTCGATATCGGTGCAACAGGAAAATTCGATGTCAATGTTCGTGCATTTCCGGCAACTGCGGGCACGAAAGCAACCGTATATATGTTCCCGACAGGTGAAACAGCAAAGGTGAAACGCGCTGATTTTCAAAGTCTTACACCAATCGGAACAATTGACACTCAACTTAATCCGGGAGAGTCATCTGACGCGGAATATAGCTTTGTCGGGAAGACAAATATTGCTTCGGTGGGCGATTACTATATCGTTTTTGACTTCAATTCGACCAATCCGAATCAGCAGTCTGCAACCGTTGCCCGTCACAGCTTCTTGCTTGCCGGAATAAAATTGACCGAAGCTGCGGCAGAGGACGAGCCCGAAAAACTCTCGCTCAAAGCAGATAAAACAATTCTCGATATCGGAGATACACTGACTATTAAAGCAACTGCAACGTATTCGCTCAGCGGAGATAAGGTGATGACAGAAGGCGTGAGCTATAAAAGCTCGGCTTCCGATGTTGTTGAGGTTTCCTCATCGGGTGTTGTTACTGCAAAAGGTGAGGGAAGAGCAACCGTAACGGCAACGATTGACGGAACTGAGATTTCCGACAGTGTTGAATTTACCGTTCTTGCAGCAGACCCCGGCAATGCGGGTGTTGTTCTCAACTATATAACAACAACAAATTCAATGCTCGACCAGACCGTATATGGAAATCCGCGCCTTGATGCAGGTGGAACGCTCCGTCAGATGAGCGATGTTGATTCATTCGATGAAATTGATTCATCAAAGACAGCTCTCTGGGCTTATGCGGCTTTTACCGGTGCAAACATAAATATGGGTCGCGCAAACATCAATTCAAACTTTGAATCGAGATACTACGGAACAGCTTCTCAGGGTTTCCTTGCACTGAAACTGAACATCCCGAATAAGGGTGATTACAACCTCTTTGCGGACCATGCTTATTCATCATTTGGCACAGCTGCAGACGTATATCTGTTCTCGGCAGAAGGTGTTTCAAAGATTAACCGTGCTACATTTGAAAACCTCACTCCCGTAGGTCACTTTGATACAAGAAGCACAGAAACAACGCCTGATTCAGGAGAACAGAAGATTGCAAAGGTTAATATCCCGAAGCGCGGAGATTATTATATCGTTCTCGACTGTAATTCGGATAACCCCGTATATCAGGGAACGACAACAAGACACTATCTCTACCTCAACGGAATAAAGCTCACGGCATGCCCCGGAGATTTCGATAAGATATCTCTTTCTCTTGAGGGAATGGAGAAGGAAGAGCCAATGGTGCTTGGCACAGCAAAGAAAATAAATGTTGGTCTCGCCGATGCAGCAGATATGCCGCTTGACGAGATTGATGAGTCAAAACTCTCTGTAAATATTACATCAACAGATGAAAATGTGCTGACAATAAATGAATCGGGCTTTGCGGAAGCTGTCTCTTGCGGAGAAGCAAACATCAGAGCAAATGTAACCTATGACGGCATAACACGCGAGGCAGAATATAAGGTTGTTGTTGTCCCGATAGGCGAGAACCTTGCAGCAGATAACAACCCGACATTTGAAGAAGACGAATGGGTCTGGAATTGGGAATGTGAAAACGAAGAGCCTGAAACACCAAAGTTTATGCGTACAATGCTTGGAATTGCACCGAATGCAGAAAATGCAAATAACCGCGCGCTTGGTGTTGTGTTCAATCCGAATGTTGCGGCAGGCTCACGCCCGGGTGACATTGCATTCAAAACCGGGAAACGTATAAAAATAGAACCCGGAAGAATATATCAACTCTCTTTTAAATATAAACTTGAAGACTATAAAATCCCCGAAGATGCTTCGAATATGTCGATGATATTCAATCTCTATGCATATCCGTCCCAGTCATCGGGAACGGCAGTTTCAACATTTACAAGAACAACGAATATCGCAGCAGAAGAAAACTATATAGAAAAATACAACGACTGGCAAGAGGTTGTTGTTGCAATCCCGGGTCCGAACGAAATGTCAAAGCCCGTATACGTCACACCACGACTCGTTTTCAGGCCGACCGATGCAGATCTTGAGAAAGCAGGTTATGGCGGAACTGCGTGGTTTGATGATTTTGAAATCCGCGAAGTCGGCTTCGGAAGTGTCGATGTCGAGGTTACGGGTGAAATGAATACCGGCAACAAAACAGAACATACAGTATATGCAAAGGGAATCACAACTACAGGCCATATCATATCACTTGATGAAAAGGCGGCACCCGGCTGTGTAACTATTACCTCGAATGACAATTATATAATCGGCAATCCGAAAAACCTTATCCGCACACAGTACACTCTAAGCTTTGGTGATACTGTCGTAAGTGGAACATCCACACTTGGCGGAATGAACGGAACTGCCGATATGATTGCAACAATGACACTCAACGGTGTTACAAGAACCGGCAGAACAAGCGTCAAAGCTTCAAACTTCCCGATTGCACTCTACAGAATCGAAGCATCGGCAGATGACGTTTCGGCAGGGGAAGGGAACACGACACAAATCGAAACAACAGGATACCTTACTGACGGAAGTATTGCAGACCTCAGCGGCGCAATATGGGAATATAAATCACTTACACCGGATATCGTTTCCGTTGACCGTAATGGTGTTGTAACACCCCTCCGTGCCGGAAAGGGTAAAGTAAGAGTTGCAGTGCTTGACGGAGCATTCGGTGCTGAGACCGTTTTGGAAATAAAAGTAACGGACGACAGTGTGTTTGAATCGGTCACACTTGCAGGCCCTGACACAGTGGGATATCTGCGTGACGCGAAGCTTACACTCTCGGGAACGATGTCGAGCGGATACAGTGCAGATCTCGAAGCCGCAAAGGTAACCTGGTATATCTCCTCTAATCCTGTCGGCGGTATAAGCGTATCTGATGACGGCATTGCCTTCGGTGAGATTGCAGATGCTACTGCCGAAGTTTATGCCGAGGTTGAACTGAACGGAACAAAGCTTACAACAAATACAATAACCTTGACGGTCGGTGAATCAAGCGTTATTGACTTTATAGTTGACTTTGGCGAAACGAAAGAAAACGTTCCGAAGGATGTAAAGATCGAAGTTGACGGATGGGAGTTCAACCTTGAACAGTCACACAGCTCGGCACTTAACGCAAGTATGAGAAGTGACGGTGTGCTCTCACAGACAAACGGCGTCGGAAGAGCGCTTGCTGTTGATGTAAACGTTCCGTATGAAGGTATATATAATATCATATTTATGGGACAGTACTATATCGCAGGCTCAGAAAACAGCGAAATATACATAGACGGCGTGTACGCAGGTGACTATGAGTTCTACAAAAACGGAGCAAACCGCGATGCAACACCAAAAAAGCTCCGCACTGTACATCTCAGCGCAGGAACACATACTTTCTCGTTCGTTCCGGTTGGACAAAGTGTATATTCAAAATCCAAAAACCAGTATATAATGCAGCTTCGCTTTGCAGGAGTTGAAACTCTTCCGACAATAAGTGCACTTTCACTTCCCGAAAGTGTACCTGTTGAGCTTGGGCAGACTGCAGAGATAGGTCCGAAGCTGACGTTAAGCGACGGATTTGTATATTCAGGGCAGAAAACACGCGATGGAGAAAACGATCCTGAGATAACATTCTCCTATAGTGTCGATAATCAGTCTGTTGCAACTGTTTCAGCTGACGGAATCGTAACTCCGGTTGCCGAAGGTAGGGCATTGGTCACGGTTGTTGCCGAAATGCGCGGAGAGAGTGTTTCGAAGACACTTGAAGTCAATGTTCTTCCTGCAGGTGCAAGTGTTGATAATGTCATCACATCCGTTAAGATTGTTGCTGACAAATTTGTAATGAGCAGAAATGTCGATGGAATCGCACTTACTGCCAAAGCATTTAACGCTTCGGATAAAGAAGTTAAACTCAACGACGCAACAGTTTTGTGGGAAAGCTCTGATAACGGTATCGTAAGCGTATCCGAAAACGGATTTGCAAGCCCGGTATCCACAGGCGTTGCCGACATCACACTTACCGTCGAAACTTCCTTTGGAACATTTACCTGTGTGCAGCCTGTATCAGTACGTGACGGCAAAGTCGCAAGAACATATTATACAGAAGAGATGGTTGATGCTGCAGCGGAAAACAGCGAGAGATACAACTGGGCTGCAGACATAAAGAAGGCTGCGGTCAAAAAAGCAGAGAAGTATCTCGGCCTTGAGGAAACTCTCTGGAATGCCGTAACGGCAGAAAATATTCCGCGTTCAATAACTGTAGGGCTTGAAGGTGACCCTGAACGTTGGCTTTGCCGCTATTGCGGAGAAAACGGTTACGACCACGGTTGGGGAATAGATCCACTTATAAACCCGTGGAAGGTTCAGTGTAAGCTTTGCAAAAGGTACTTCCCGTCAAATGACTTCGCAAAGCTCTATGAGCTCGGTAAGAACGAACACGGTATATACGAGGTGGAGCTTGCTCACGAAAGAAATGCCGCTCTTGTCGCGGAAACAAACGGCGATGTTGACTATTTGAGAAACGATGCCTACCCTGAGCTTGCAGGCTTTAACAGCAAGTTCAGTGAGTGGGAGACCATTGAGAAGTGGGGAGTGGATGACGGTCTCGGATACGACACAGGAAGAGTTTATCCGAATGGCGTCGCAGAGGTCCATACATACATTTCACTTTACAATCATTATGGCTTATGGTACACCTCAGGCTCATATCCGGGAATCATTCACGCAGCAGCAAATGCGCTTTCTGAAGCATACATTTACACCGGTGATATAAAATACGGCAGAGTCGGTGCAATACTTCTCGACAGAATTGCTGACGTATATCCCGACTATGACGGAAATCAGTGGGCAAAGTATACAAGCAACGAGGATTCCTCCGATACAGGAAAGATTCTCGGGCGTATCTGGGAATGTATGCTTGTTGAAGATTTTGCAATAGCATACGATGCATTTTTCCCAATGTATGACGATCCGCAGGTCGTATCCTTCCTTGCAAAAAAAGCGGAAATCTTAAAGCTTGATAACAATAAGTCAACTCCGGAAAAGATAAGAAGCAATATCGAAAAAGGACTTCTTCGTGAAATTGGAGTCGCTGCAGGTGAGGGAAAAATAAGCGGAAACTTCGGGCATCATCAATCTGCAGTGACAACAGCTGCTGTCGTCCTTGACACACAGCCTTATACCAATCAGATGATAGACTGGGTGTTCAAAAGCAGCGTCGGTGCAACAAATCATTATAAACCCGGAGGAGGCATCAGTGAAAGATTTATAAACGATGTATCGAGAGACGGACAGGGAACAGAATCCGGTGCAGGCTATAATTCTATTTGGGTAACGAACATTGCTGAGGTTGCATATGTGCTCGGAAGATATGACGGCTATGACGGACTCGATTTCTGGAACCATCCGAAATACATTGAGATGATAAAGTCTTGGGCACCGCTCACGCTCACAAAACGCGGTCTGCCGTCGATAGGAGACAGCGGTACATATGCTGATTTCCGCGTTATGCTTGATGATCCGGAGCTTATGCTTACTGCATATGCAGAAACAGGAGATATAGAGATAGCACAGCATCTCTACAACGTCGAAATGTATCTTAACGGAACGATTGACAACCTGCATTATAACATCTTCACAAAGAACCCGGAGAATATCAAAAATGAGATAAAGAATGTAATCGCAACTTACGGCGAATACGACTACTCAAAGAGCAGTATCCTTACGGGATACGGATTTGCGGCGCTTCGTGACGGTGAGGTGTATAAGAATATAGGAACAAGCGGAATAAATGATACAAGCCGCGACTTCTGGATGTATTTTGGCGGTGCAACAAGCCATAAGCACAACGATATGCTCAATATAGGTATGGAAGCATACGGACTTTGTCTAACTCCCGATCTCGGATATCCTGAAGCAACGGGAACAGACCCGAACAGACTTCAGTGGCAGAACAACACGCTCTCGCACAACTGTGTTGTTGTGGATGAAGAGGTTCAGCTTGCGGCAACAGAGCCTGCAAAGGCGCTTCATTTTGATGCAAAGGATACCCGAGTCAAGGTTATTGATGCGTCTGCCCCTGAGGTATATACAGCGACTGATGAATATCGCAGAAGCGTCGTTATGATAGACTACGACGATGAAATTTCCTACGGAATCGACTTTTTCAATATTCTCGGAGGAGATGACCATCTGTATTCCTTCCACGTATCCGGCGATACTGTGTCTGACTATTCAGATGAGCTTGATTTCTACGTTCAGCCGGGCGGCTCGTATGCAGGTGTAAATGTACCCTTTGGAAAGGATCCGTATACAAATGATTCAAGTGGATCTGTAAAGCTCAAATATCCGACAGGGTATACATGGCTTGAAAATGTCCGTCGTGCGGATGACCCCGGACTTTCTGATTTCTTCATAGATTGGGAAGTTCAGGATATTCAGAATAATTCACGAAACGCAGAAGAAATGGATATTCATCTCCGCCTTACAATGGTAAATGACTTTGAGGCAGATGAAATAACACTCGCAACGGGTCTGCCGCCGAGAAAAGCAGCAAACCTTGCAAAGATAGATTATCTCCAGTATATGCTTGTCCGTCGCAAGGGAGATGATCTAAACACACTGTTCACAACAGTTCTTGAGCCGTACAACAAAGAAAGATACATAAAGAACATTGAGTCTGTTCCCGTCAGCGTTGTATCGGGAACACCCGGAAAGAACGATGTCGCAAAAGCCGTAAAGGTTGAACTTTGTGACGGAAGGTGTGACTATGTTGTATACGCACAGAACAAAAATGTTGTATATAACGTTGCAGACAAGTTTGAGTTCTCGGGATTTGTCGGAGTATATACCGAAAATGCCAACGGCGAGAATGTCTATAGCTATATCCACGACGGAACAAAGCTTGCCGAAACAGAAACGGCATACGCTGCGGTTACAGGAAAAATTATCAACTTCCAGAAAGAGCTTTCGTTTGATAACTGGATTGATATCGAGTTCAATGAAGAACTTACCGATAGCGAGATAAAGGGTCTCGTCGACAGATTAATCAATGTTGAGTTTACAGGGCTTGGAAATGCCGCATACTTGATTGAAGGTGCCGAAAGAACCGGCGAAAATACGGCACGCCTCTCAATTGGCGGCGTAACGGCTATCGACAGCTTTGTTGATATGACGAAGGAAGAACTCGGCTATAACTATGATATAGCAGTCGGCAGATCGTTTGAAATTCCGATATCTTATGAGTTCAATCCTTCACCGGTATTTGACGAGGTACCGGATAATATGAGCACAAGTGCAGGAAGCTCAATTTCCGTTCGTGTCAATGCAACTTCTGAAGACAGCACAGTCAATTATAGAGCAAGAACATTGCCTCGCGGTGCTAACTTCGATGCAGAGACAGGAATACTTACCTGGACACCGACATCGGGACAGATAGGCGAAAATCTTATTGCAATTGATGCAGTAGATGAAGCGGGCAGACAGAGTACGCTCTATTTCACAATCAAGGTGTTCGGTTCAACCACCGGCAGCACTTCCGGCGCAAGCGGCGTAGCACCTACTCCGGGCGCACCGAGCACACCGACAACAAAGCCGGAGGATGATCCGGAATCACCCGATGTTCCGACTGCACCGTCAATACCTGATGTTGATTCTGATGTTCGTTTCATTGACCTTGGTAACCACGAATGGGCGAAAGATGCAATCAACGCACTTGCAGATGAGGGTATAATTAAAGGAACATCATCAAACACCTTCTCACCTGCAAACAACATCACTCGCGCTGACTTTGCACTTCTCCTTGTTCGCGCATTCAAGCTGACAAACGAGAACACAGAAAACTTTTCAGATGTAGCTGCAAGCGATTACTTCGCGAAAGAACTCGCAATTGCGCGTAACACAGGCATTGTAACCGGAATAGGTGATAACAAATACGCACCGCGCAACACAATCACACGTCAGGATATGATGACAATTGTATATCGCGCACTCGCAGCACTTGAGATTGAGCTCGAGAGCGGTGATGTTGACTATTCGGACTTTGCTGACGTTTCCGAATATGCAAAGGAAGCAGTGAAGGCACTTATTACAAGCGGTCTTGTAAACGGAAAGAGCGGCAAGATCGCTCCGAATGATTATACAACAAGAGCCGAGGTTGCAGTGCTTATAAAGAGAATCATTGATTTTTTATCCAAATAACGCTTTGATGTCACATAAAGCAAAAAAGCCGCATTGATTAATGCGGCTTTTTTATTCATCCTATCTGACAACTCTTCCTTCACAAATTTCATTTACTTTTTAGTCATAATGAGTTATAATGAATACAACAACTATCAGGGAGGATTTTTATATGCTTTTCGGAATATCCAAGGAAATTATAACTCCAACAGCATCGATGAAGCTTGCTTGTCCGGGCGGAAATTTCAATGATGAGTTTATCGCCATCCACGACGATGTCTACGTGCGTTGTCTTGCAATAAATGACGGAACAAACAAAATGATTTTTATGGCATATGACCTGCTTTTTCACGACAGAAGCCTTAATCTTGCTGTTGAGAAATATGCAAAAGAACAATACGGAATTGAACCCGGTGCTGTTGTTATTTCACATACTCACGCACATACAACGCCGGCATCACCGGGATATAATCCGGGTGCACACGATGATAAATATGAAGAATTTCTTCTTGCGCGCTCTATATCCTGCATCGATCGTGCTTTTTGTGCGATGTTTGAAGGTACGCTTGAATATGGTACATTCAAAGCCGATTATAATATAAGCCGCAGAGGAATTAAGAACGGGAAATTCGCAAATGCCCCCAATCACAATTATGAGCACGACACAAATATGAACGTTTTGTGTGTGCGTGATACAAACGGAGATGTTCGCTCTGTATTGATGAACTATGCTTGTCATCCCGTCTTCTATCCGGCAAAAAGAACGATATGTGGAGAGTTTCCAGCTCGTCTTTGCCAGTATATCGATATGAAATATTTCGGCTGCACGTCTTTGTTCTTCCAATCGGCAGGCGGAGATGTCCGTCCTAGGCCAACAGCAATCGATAATGCTGATCCCAATACTTTTTCATGGAAACAAGATCTCGGATACAAGGGAGTTGATGATTTTGCAAAATGCATCAGCGACGGTGTATCAAGCTTTGTGGATTGCGGTGTTTTCAAGAAGGCTGATATATCAATTGCTTCCGAAGAGTTTGATATTGAACTTGAAATGGAACCTGCTCCAATGTCATATTTCGAAAGTCAGTATGAGCTTTATAAAGATGCCGATCCGAATCCGAACAAAAATAATGTTGAATACATTCTGAACGGTGGTTATGATAAGCTTCCGCATTCGCTTAATCTCCACTGTCAGGCAGTAAGAATTTCCGACGATTTATATATAGCAACTGTTGGCGGTGAGCCTTGCTACGGTGTTGAAAAGGCTGTTATTTCTGCCTTTGGTGATAAAGATGTCTTCTTTATCGGTTATACGGATTCTTGTGCATATATCGTTGACGATGTTGTTCTTGCTGAAGGTGGATATGAGCCGACATGCCATCTTGAATACCGCTTAATAGGTCCTTTCAAGTCAGGGCTCAATAAATTATATACAGATAGCTTCAAAAAAGCATTTGATAAGATTTCCAAATAATTTTGAAAGAGGGGAATATTTTAATGAAAATCAAAGAAGGATTTGTTCTTCGCCGTGTGCTCGATGAAGCAATTGTCATAGCAAGCGGGGAAGCGAGCAAAAATTTCCACGGGATGGTAAAACTCAATGATTCGGCGGCTGATATCTGGGGTTGGATTTCAGAAGGTCTTTCGGAATCTGATATCGCGGCAAAGCTTGCCGAGAAATATGAACTTGACGCCGATAAAGCTGAAGCAGACGTAAAAGCAATGATATCACAAATGTCTGATAACGGTTTTCTTGAGATATGACAGATAAAAAGACTATTGAACAAGCTATCGCGCAGGAAGGCAAATTTGTTTCCACGACTTCCGGAATAAGCATGTACCCGCTCTTTGCTGACAGACGTGATACAATAATTATTTTGCCCAAAACAGCGGAGCGGTTAAAAAAATATGATGTCCCTTTGTATCGAAGAGGCGATTCATATGTTCTTCATCGCATCGTTGAAGTATTGCCTGATTCCTATGTAATCTGCGGCGACAATTGCGAATGCTATGAATATGGCATTCGCGATGATGACATAATCGGCTATCTGGCTGCATTTTATCGCAAGGATAAATATTATACCGTGGACAACAAAGCTTATCGTGCCTATTCTGTGATAATCGTACACACGCATCACATTCGCGTATTTCTGAAACGAGTACGCCGTAAGCTTGCTCGGTTCTACCGCAAGATATTTCCGCGGAAATAAAAAACAACTCAACAAAAAACGCATCCTCACCTCGGAATGAGATGAGGATGCGTTTTTATTATATTATTTATTTGTCTTTGGTCGCAAATATAAACACAAGCGAGCTTATAAGCAAGAGGTAGGGATAGAATAAATATGGCATAATTTCAAATGCTGATACCGCGTGCCCTGCAACCGCTGATGCGGAAATTGCGACAAGCATCTGAGCGCCATACGGAATGATTCCTTGGAATATACAAGAAAATGTATCAAGTATTGACGCCGCTTTTCTGGGAGATATTCCATAGCTTTCCGACATCTCTTTCGCTATAGGATTTGCTATAACGATAGCAACCGTATTATTCGCTGTCGCTATATCCATCGCACCAACAAGCATACCCATTCCAATCTGCCCACCTTTCTTTCCGCGAAAAACCCTTTTAATCGCAGAGAGCAGAGCTTCAAATCCGCCAGCCTCACGAATCAAAGCGCATATTGCAGATACAAGTATAGCAACCATTGCTGTCTCAAACATACCTGCGGCGCCATCTTTCATATTGATGAATAACTGCATTGCATCCGCAGCACCTGTGGCAAGCATGATAACAGCGCCGGAAACGATTCCTATCATAAGCACAGTGAATACATTTATTCCGATAATCCCACCGGCAAGAACAAGGATATACGGTATGACCTGTATCAGGCTATACTCGTGTGAAATTTCGCCTGTAATTTCAGTTTTCAACGAAAGCACTAAAATGAATATAATTGATATGATTGCAGCAGGAAGTGCTATCGCGAAATTCTCACGGAATTTGTCTCTCATTTTGCACCCCTGACCGTTGCAAGCGGCAATGGTTGTATCAGATATGAACGACAGATTGTCGCCGAACATAGAACCGCCAACAACAGATGCAACGCAAAGAGGCAGTTCGAATCCCGATGCTGCCGATACCGATATGGCAATCGGTGTAATGAGAGTTATCGTTCCGACTGATGTCCCCATAGCAAGAGACACAAAACAGCTCACAACAAAAAGTACAACTACCGCAAACTTCGGCGGAATAACTGACAGCAGAAAATATGCAACGCTGTCTGCGCTTGATCTCCCGACAACTCCGACAAAAATTCCTGCAACAAGGAATATGAGTATCATCGTAACGATGTTCTTATCACCAACTCCACGCCCCATAACCTCAAGCTTGTCATCAAATGTCAACTCTTTGTTTTGTAAACAGGCAACAAGCAGCGCAACAAGAAATGCAACAATTATTGGAATGTTATAAAATCCCATTTCAATTTTCATTGCATATTCGAAAACAATTCCAAGCCCAAGATAGAGAACGAGAAATACCCCAATCGGCAAAAGAGCAACAGGATTACTCTTTTTAAAAATTTTTTCTTTCATATTACATTAAACTCCTTGCAACTTTTTACAATGAGTATTATAATATTAAGAAGTGAAAAAATCAAGGAGATATTTCATATGGAACCTTTAGGTCAGTTAATAGGTGTCATAGCACTGACACTTGCAGTGATTTCTTTCCAGCAAAAAACACATAAAAATATACTTATCTTTCAACTTTTGGCGAACATTGCATTTATTATTCACTTTGGTATGCTTGATTCCTACACAGGAGCAGTTCTCAATTTCATTGCCGCTTTGAGATCCGTGGTGTTTGTAAATAAAGGGAAATCCTGGGCTGATAACAAATTCTGGTTATACCTCTTCTGCGTCCTGTCCGTTGCAGCCGGTATTTTTACTTGGGAAAATTGGACATCAATTCTCCCGATTGCCGGTATGGTATGCAGCACTGTTGCGTTTTGGGTTAAAACTCCGAAATGTGTTCGCCTGATTTCTTTTCCGAGTTCACCTCTTTGGCTCGTTTATAACGCATTGGGCCATTCATACGCAGGTGTGATAACAGAAATAATAAATATGACATCGATTATCATTGCAATCATCAGATTGGATATCAAAAGAGAAAAAATGAATAATATTCAAAAATAGTAAATAATTATAAAATAGATATTGACAAAAACTAGTCAAATGTTGTATAATAATTCAAAATGTATTCATACATTATTTTCGGTTGTATATTAAATTTTAAAAAATGAGGAATTTGAAATGACAAAAATATTCATTGATGGCAGCGCGGGAACAACAGGACTTCGCATACACGAGCGCCTTGCAGGAAGAAAAGATATAGAGCTTATGCTTCTTTCGGAAGAGCTTAGAAAAAACGCTGATGCCCGGCAAGAAATGCTCAATAATGCAGATATTGCTTTTCTTTGCTTGCCGGATGTAGCTGCAATAGAGGCTGTAGGAATGGTAGAAAACAAAAATACTGCAATTATTGATACATCAACAGCTCATAGAACAAACGAGCAATGGGTCTATGGTTTCCCGGAGATTTCCGGAAACCGTGATAAAATTGCAAATTCAAAGAGAGTTGCAAATCCCGGCTGCCACGCAAGCGGTGTTGTCGCGTTGATTGCTCCGCTTGTTGAAAAAGAAATTCTGGGCTGTGACACGCTTCTTTCTGCGGTATCTCTCACAGGATATTCCGGTGGTGGTAAAAAAATGATTGCAGAATATGAAGATGAGGATAGAAACGTTCTGCTCGATGCTCCGAGAATGTATGGAATAGGGCAGAAACACAAGCATCTTCCTGAAATATTAAAAGTTTGCGACCTTTCTTCCGCTCCTGTATTTATGCCTATCGTAGCTCCGTATTACAGTGGTATGGAAGTAACAATACCTCTCCACATCAAAGAAATCAGCGGAACCGCCGAAGATATTAAAAAAGTTTATCGTGAATATTATACAAGCGGTCTTGTGCGATATGCAGACGAAGCAGACGAAAGCGGTTTTGTGTCTGCAGGCGCTTTTGCAAACCGCGATGATATGCAGATAACGGTTTGCGGAAACGAAGAGCGTATCCTTTTGATTTCGAGATTTGATAATCTCGGAAAAGGTGCATCAGGATCCGCAATTCAAAATATGAATATACTTCTTGGTATAGACGAAACAACAGGACTCAATGTATAACGGAGGACAAAAAATGAAAATAATTTCAGGCGGCGTATGTGCCGCACAGGGCTTTAAAGCAAATGGCATCCATTGTGGTATCCGCAAGAATAAAACAAAACGCGATGTTGCTCTTATAGCAAGCGAGGTTCCTGCAGCAGCCGCTGCGGTATATACGACAAATCTCGTCAAGGGCGCACCGCTGACAGTTACCAAAAATCACATTGCAAACGGCATCGCGCAAGCGGTTATATGCAACAGCGGAAACGCAAACACCTGCAATGCAGATGGCATTGAAGTAGCTGAAAAAATGAGTGAGCTCACAGCCAATGAGCTTGGCATCAGGGCAGATGACGTTGTTGTTGCATCAACAGGCGTAATCGGGCAGCCTCTTGATATAACGCCAATCGCAACCGGGCTTCCGGCTCTTGCCGCAGGTCTCTCTGCAGATGGCGGAGAGGCAGCCGCTGAAGCTATTATGACAACTGATACTGTCAAAAAGGAAATTGCTGTTGAATTTGAAGTCGGCGGAAAAACATGTAAAATCGGCGGTATCGCAAAAGGCAGCGGTATGATTCATCCGAATATGGCAACGATGCTTGTTTTTATCACAACAGATGCCGCGATCTCAGCTCAGATGCTTCAAAAAGCACTTTCTGCCGATATTGTCAATACATTCAATATGGTAAGCATCGACGGTGATACTTCAACAAATGATATGGTCACAGTTCTTGCAAACGGTATGGCAGGTAACGCGGAGATAACTGCAGACGGCGCTGATTTCGATGCATTTATGAAAGCTCTTAACACTGTTACCGTCTATCTTTGCCGTATGATTGCCGCAGATGGCGAAGGTGCAACGAAAATGCTTGAATGTAAAGTAAGCGGAGCTTTGAACGAAAAGACTGCAAAAGTTGTTGCAAAGAGCGTAATTTGCTCAAGTCTCCTGAAAGCGGCAATGTTCGGTGCTGATGCAAACTGGGGAAGAGTTCTCTGTGCAATCGGCTATAGCGGTGCGTCGGTTGATGTCAACCGAGTTGATGTAACGTTCAAGAGCAAAGCCGGTGAAGTATCTGTATGCAAAAACGGCGCCGGAATTGAATTTTCAGAAGATATTGCAAAAAAAGTTTTGCTTGAAAAGGAAATCGAAATTATTGTTTCAGTCGGCGACGGCGACGGAACAGCAACAGCCTGGGGCTGTGATCTGACATATGATTATGTAAAAATCAACGGCGACTACCGTACTTGATATAAAGGAGATTTTAGAGATATGGAAGGCATTTTTTCAAACGCAGAGCGCGCTGAAGTTTTAACTCAGGCGCTTCCGTATATTCAGCGCTACAATGGCAAGATTGTCGTGGTAAAATATGGCGGAAACGCAATGATAGATGAGCAATTAAAGCAACAGGTTATGGAAGATATTGTTCTTCTTTGGCTTATAGGCGTTAAAATTGTTCTCGTCCACGGCGGCGGCCCTGAAATAAGCGATCTTATGACCCGGCTTGGCAAAAAAGCTGAGTTTGTCGATGGGTTGCGCGTTACAGACAAAGAAACTGTAGATATCGTTCAGATGGTTCTTGCCGGAAAAGTTAACAAAACACTTGTAAACCTTCTCGAAATGAAGGGTGGCAAGGCAATGGGTATATCAGGAATGGACGGACGTCTCATCGAAGCAAAAATCCGTGATGAACGCCTTGGTTTTGTTGGAGATATCACGAAGATCAACATCAAGCCGGTAATTGATCTTTTGGAGAAAAATTATATCCCCGTCATATCAACTCTTGGCTGCGATAAGGATGGAAATACATATAACATCAACGGCGATACAGCAGCTGCATATATCGCAGGCGCACTTAATGCCGAACGTCTCATTATGATGACAGATATAGCCGGCATTCTTCGCGATAAAGACGATCCTTCGACACTTATTCCGACAATCACAATCGACGAAGCTGCAACCCTTTATCGGGAAGGCGTTATCTCAGGTGGTATGATTCCTAAGGTAAACTGCTGCATAGAAGCAATTCACGAAGGCGTAAAAGATGTCACAATTATGGACGGGAGAGTATCACATTCCATTCTTATGGAGCTTCTCACCGATGAAGGCGCAGGAACAATGGTAACCGGAGGCAAAAATGAGTAATATCACAGCTATTGATAAAGAATATGTCGCTAACACATATAACAGATTTCCTATAGAAATCTCACACGGTAAGGGTTCTGAGGTCTTTGATACCGATGGCAAGAGATATATTGATATGGGAACCGGAATTGGCGTAACGGCGTTTGGTATTTCAGATGATGAATGGAAAAATGCAGTTGTCGAACAGCTTTCCAAGGTTCAGCATATGTCAAACCTCTATTATACAGAGCCTTGCGCACGTCTTGCAAAGCTCATATGCGAAAAAACAGGTATGAGCAAGGTATTCTTCGGCAATTCGGGCGCAGAAGCAAATGAATGTGCAATAAAGGTTGCACGCAAATATGCGGCAGATAAAAAGGGAAGTGATTATTATACAATAATCACTCTCGAAAACAGTTTCCACGGCAGAACACTCACAACTCTCGCAGCAACAGGCCAGGAGCATTACCACGAACTTTTCCAGCCGCTTACCCCTGGATTTGTCCACACTCCGGCAAATGACTTTGAGGCCTTGAAAAAGACCGCAAAACAGCACAAAACAGCGGCGATTATGATAGAATGCATTCAGGGTGAAGGCGGAGTTATTCCGCTCGATGCCGATTTTGTCAAGAAAACGGCAGAATACGCAAATGAAAATGATATCATTCTCATTGTTGACGAAGTTCAGACCGGCAACGGCAGAACAGGCGAGCTCTATGCATATATGAACTATGGAATCAAGCCTGATGTTGTATCGACTGCCAAGGGGCTTGGCGGCGGACTTCCGATAGGCGCGGTTCTTCTTTCTGCCAAGGTTCAGAATGTTCTTGGCTTCGGTGATCATGGCTCAACTTTCGGCGGAAACCCCGTAAGCTCTGCCGGCGCTGTCAGCATTCTCGAAAGAATAGACGACAAACTTCTTGAAGAAGTAAAGGCAAAAAGCAAATATATATTTGACAGCCTTATCGGAGCAGAAGGCGTTGAATCCGTAAGCGGTATGGGGCTTATGATCGGCATAAAGACAAAGAAGCCTGCAGGTGGTGTTGTTAAAGCTTGTATGGAAAAAGGGGTTCTTTGCCTGACAGCCAAGGACAAGGTTCGTCTTCTTCCGTCGCTTAATATTCCGCAGAACATTTTAGAAGAAGCAATCAATATTATAAAAAGCGTTTGTGCAGAGTAATTTTGAAAGGATAAGACAAAGATTATGAATTTAAAGGGAAGACACTTCTTAAAGCTTCTTGACTTTACACCGACAGAAATCGCATATCTCATCGATCTCGCCTCAATATATAAGGCAAAAAAGAAAAGAGGCATTCCTCATAAAACTTTTGAAGGAAAAAACATCGCGCTGGTTTTTGAAAAAACAAGCACACGCACACGCTGTGCATTTGAAGTTGCCGCAGCAGATCTTGGTATGCATCCTGTCTACCTTGACCCACAGGGTTCACAGATTGGCAAGAAGGAAAGCATTGCAGATACCGCACGCGTACTCGGAAGAATGTTCGACGGTATAGAATATCGAGGCTTTGGTCAGGAAATCGTCGAAGAGCTGGCAAAATATGCAGGCGTTCCTGTTTGGAATGGACTTACCAACGAATTCCATCCGACACAGATTCTCGCAGACTTTTTGACAATCAAGGAGCATTTCAGAAAGCTTCAGGGCATAAAGCTTGTATATATGGGCGATGCACGCTATAATATGGGCAATTCTCTTATGGTTGGTTGTGCTAAAATGGGTATGCATTTTGTTGCCTGTGCACCAAAGAAATATTTCCCGGATTCAGAGCTTGTCGCAACATGTGAAAAAATTGCAAAAGAAACAGGAGCTACGCTTGAATTCATCGAAGACCCGATGGAAGCAACAAAGAATGCAGATGTAATTTATACTGATGTATGGGTATCTATGGGTGAGCCTGACAGCGTCTGGAAGGAAAGAATAGAAGAGCTTTCACCATATCAGGTAAATTCAGCGCTTATGGCAAATGCAGGCGAGCAGTGCCGCTTTATGCATTGTTTACCGGCATTCCATGATCTCAATACGACCATCGGCAAAGAAATTTATGAAAAGTTTGGTCTGACTGCGATGGAAGTAACTGACGAAGTAATCGAGAGTGAACAATCTATCGTATTTGATGAAGCTGAAAATCGTATGCATACAATAAAAGCGGTAATGGCTGCAACATTGTAAAAATAAAAGATAGGACATATGTTGCATAGCAGCATATGTCCGTTCGCTTTTCAGAGGTGATTCTTATGGCATATTTAGTATTAAGTAATGGAGCTGTTTTTGAAGGATCGCGCATCGGTGCCAATAAAACGGTCAGTGGCGAAATGGTATTTTCGACCGAACTGCAATATCTCAAAACGCTCACAAATCCTGATTATTCAGGAAAAATAGTGATTCAGACATTTCCGCTCGTCGGAAATCATGGCGTGATTAAAGAAGAAAGCTGCGGTGAATGCTCAGTTGGAGGCTATATAGTTCGCGAAATCTGTGATACTCCGTCAAACTTCCGCTCGGAAGGTGATCTGGACACATATTTAAAAGACAACGGTGTATGTGGCATCAGCGGAGTGGATACAAGAGAACTTACGCGCATAATCCGCGAAGAGGGCACTGTCAGTGCAATTATATGCGACGAAATTCCAAAAGATTTTCCGCAAAAGCCTGCCGCAACATCGTCAAACACCAGTGAAGCTGATAAGCTTAACATACTCCAAGTCAAAAAAAGCTCTCGTGATCTTTCAATAAAGAAAGTTCTTGTTATCGGTTCCGGTCCGATTGTTATTGGCCAAGCTGCTGAATTCGACTATGCCGGCGCTCAGGCGTGCCGCGTTTTGCGCGATGAAGGGATAAATGTTGTTCTCGTAAACTCAAATCCTGCAACGATTATGACTGACAAAAATCTTGCTGATGAAATTTACCTTGAGCCGCTCAACGCCGAAACTATAGCACGCATTATTGAAAAAGAGCGTCCGGATGGGCTTCTCGCCGGCCTCGGCGGTCAGACCGGTCTTACAATTGCGATGCAGCTCGCGCGTGACGGCACGCTCGATAAATATAATGTCCGATTACTCGGAACAGATGTTGATGCGATTGATAAAGCTGAAGATCGTGAACTTTTCCGCGATACTATGAGGCAAATCGGACAGCCCTGTGTTCCGTCTGATGTAACTGATAATGTAGAAGGCGCGCTTGCGATAGCAGAAAACATCGGTTATCCTGTAATCGTACGCCCGGCATTTACTCTCGGCGGATCGGGTGGCGGCATAGCAGAATGCAAAGAAGAGCTTCAAATCATTGCAAAAAATGGCCTTGATATGTCTCCGATAACTCAGGTCCTTATAGAAAAGTGCATCTCCGGTTGGAAAGAAATTGAATTTGAAACAATGCGTGACTCGGCAGGAAATGCCATCATCGTTTGTTCTATGGAAAACTTTGATCCGGTCGGCATACATACAGGCGACTCAATAGTTGCAGCCCCTGCACTCACGTTATCAGACGAAGAGTTTCGGATGCTTCGTCAGGCATCGCTGGATATTATATCCGCAATCGGAATCGTCGGCGGCTGTAACTGTCAGTTCGCACTTAACCCAAACAGCTTCGAATATGCAGTAATCGAGGTAAATCCTCGCGTTTCACGCTCGTCAGCGCTCGCCTCAAAAGCGACAGGATATCCTATTGCAAAGATAACAACAAAGCTTGCGCTTGGCTATACTCTCGATGAAATCAAAAACGATATAACTGGGAAGACAACTGCTTTAGCAGAGCCTGCCATTGACTATGTCGTTGTCAAATTTCCCAAATGGCCGTTTGATAAATTCACAGAATCTACCAGAAAGCTCGGCACGCAAATGAAGGCGACAGGCGAAGTAATGGCAATAGGACAGAGTTTTGAAGAGGCATTAATGAAAGCTGTGCGCGGTGCTGAAATATCTTTTGACACTTTAAACGCACCTCCGCTCGATTCCCGCACTGTAACAGAGCGCCTGTCCGATCAGAATGACCGCCGTGTGTTTACTGTGTTTGAAGCGCTCAAAGCAGGGGTTTCTGTCGATGAAATATTTGACATAACAAAGATTGACCGCTGGTTTATTAACAAAATAAAAAAGCTTGCGGATTTTGAAAAGAAAATAGAAAACGGACTTTCAGAGGGCGATTATCTGAAGGCGAAAAAGCTCGGCTACACTGATGCTGCAATTTCCAGAATAAGCGGAGAAACAAAGCTTCCTGCGCACAGTTTCAGCTACAAGATGGTCGATACCTGCGCAGCGCGCTTTGCTGCCGAAACTCCATATTTCTATTCATGCAGCGACAAGGCCTGCGATTCACGAGCCTTCCGCCGCAGCGGAAAACCTGTGGTTATGGTTCTTGGTTCAGGCCCGATCCGCATCGGACAGGGAATTGAATTTGACTATAGCTCCGTTCACTGTGTGTGGACTCTGCGCGAGATGGGTTATGACGTTGTTATTGTAAACAACAACCCCGAAACGGTATCAACTGATTATGACACGGCAGACAGATTATATTTTGAGCCTCTTACACCGGAGGATGTAATGAATATAATCCGCGTTGAAAATCCGATAGGCGTTGTTGTTGCATTTGGCGGTCAGACAGCAATAAAGCTGACTCAGTTCCTCGATAATAACGGAATTAAAATCCTCGGCACCTCCGCTGAAAGCATTGACGTAGCAGAGGATCGAAGCAGATTTGACGCACTTCTCGAAAACTTCGGTATAAAGCGCCCGAAAGGTATGGGCGTCAACACTGTTGATGAAGCTGTCGCTGCAGCAGAAAGCTTTGGCTATCCTGTGTTGCTTCGACCGTCATATGTTATCGGCGGTCAGAATATGACTATTTCTCGCTCTCGTGAACAGACGGTAAAATATATGAACACGATCCTTTCCGGCGGCATCGACAATCCTGTGCTTGTTGATAAATATATGCCGGGCACTGAGCTCGAAGTTGATGTTATTTCCGATGGGGAAGATGTTCTCATCCCCGGAATTATGGAACATATCGAACGTGCAGGTGTTCACAGCGGCGACTCTATCGCCGTATATCCGCCATACAATCTCACAGATAAGTTTCTCAGAAAGATCTGTGATTGCTCTGAGAAGCTTGCGCTTGCGATGAACACAAAAGGGCTTGTCAATATCCAATATCTTATATACGACAACGAACTCTATGTAATAGAGGTAAACCCCCGCGCTTCAAGAACCGTTCCGTATATAAGCAAAGTAACGAATGTTCCTATGGTGGATCTCGCATCAAAGGTTATGCTCGGCGAAAAACTGTGTGATCTCGGCTATGGCACAGGGCTATATCGCACACCTCCGTATTATGCAGTTAAAGTCCCGGTTTTCTCGTTTGAAAAGCTCAACGACGTAAACTCCATCCTCGGCCCTGAAATGAAATCAACAGGCGAAGTTCTCGGCATCGGAAAAAGCATGCCGGAAGCTCTGTTCAAAGGGCTGACAGCAGCAGGCTTTACTATCCCGTCACCGCATACAGAAAAGGATTCCGGCGTTTTGATAAGCGTCGAGGAAAACGATTATCAGGAAATACTCTCTCTCGCAAAGAGATTCTGGGATGACGGTATTACTGTTTATGCAACAAGCGGAACGGCATCTGCAATTTCACAGGCAGGTATTGAAGTCAATTCCGTTTCAAATGCAGCGGAAAGCAACGATATTGAACTGCTGATGGAAAGCGGAAAGCTCGATTATATCATATATACAGGTGCAGTAAAGGACGCAACCGTTGGGGATTATATCAAGCTTCACCGCCGTGCAATGCAGCTCGGCATCCCGTGTCTCACTTCACTTGACACCGCCAACGCACTTGCCGATATTATTGAAAGCCGTTTCAATCTTGCCAATACCGAGCTTGTTGATATCAATTCAATGCGCCTCTGGCGGCAGAAAATACATTTCGCAAAAATGCATTCCTGCGGCAATGATTATATCTTTATTGAAAACTTCGATGGCAAACTCACGTGTCCGGAATCTTTGTGCGTAAGTCTCTGCACTCCGCACTACGGCATCGGTGGAGACGGCATCGTGCTCATCGAAAAATCCTCGGTTGCAGACGCGAAAATGCGAAGCTTCAACCGGGACGGCACAGAAGGCAGGATGGCAGGGAACAACATCCGCTGTGTAGCCAAATACCTTTACGACAAAGGATATGTCCGCAGTGAGCATATTTCTGTTGAAACCGCAAGCGGTATATACAGAATGAAGCTGTATCTGCGCGATGGCAAAGTAAGCTCTGTATCTGTGGATATTGGTAAGGCTGAGTTTGCATCGAAAGCCATCCCCGTCAACACATCTGAAGATAAGATGATAAACTCTTCGATAGACATTGGCGGAAACAAATACAGCGTTACATGTCTGTCAGTCGGAAATCCGCATTGTGTTGTGTTTTCAGATACAATAGACAGCCTTGATCTGGAAACCATTGGCCCTAAGTTTGAATGTGCTGAAATATTCCCCGAGCGTATAAACACAGAATTTGTCCGTGTTATAAACAGCACAAATCTGCGCCTTCGCGTCTGGGAGCGTGGCAACGGAGAAACGCTTGCCTGTGGAACAGGAGCATGTGCTGCAGCTGTTGCCGCTGTCGAAAACGGTTACTGTGAAAAGGGAAAAGACATAACGGTGAAGCTTCTCGGCGGTGAGCGTATTGTAAACTATACCGATGAAAAAATTATGCTTACCGGGAACGCCGTAATGGTATTTGAAGGCGAATTTGAATATTGATTTTTATAAAAAAGCAACAGCCTGATACGCAAAATCAGGCTGTTGTTTCTATTCCGCATCGTCTGGACAATGATGAAATCTAACCAAAGATTGTTGTATTAGGACAAAAAAGAAGCCAAAGCATATCTGCTGGGAGGCCGGCGTCCAATTCGCCGGGGACCATACAGAATGTTGACTTCAAGGATAATATAGCACGTTTCTGGGCAAATGTCAACTGGAAGGCAGGATTCCCCGATTTTGAAGAAAATATCAATAGCAACATTTCCGGTGCAGGGTAGTCTTTAGATGCAGCATCAGGGAAAGGAGTTGCGCAAGGCGGAGATTCGGCGATATCGGGGATAAACACTGCGATGCAGAACAGGAGGGCTCCAAATGAAAGCCTTGATTTCGGAGAAAATGAAGAGTATAATGATAACAGAGCATATGCTATAAAGAAACCTTATTGGCGTCCTGATTTGACAAAGCATCAATTGGGCAGATTGATGATGAAAATAAGAAGCGATGCAACAACGAACAATAACAATGTGACGGAAAATGCAAACTGGTTATTCACCGATGTTGAAGGTTTGCCGGTATTTGCTATATACAGCACAGAGAATGTCGAAAATCCGACTTTGTTGTATGAATCGAAGGGCGAACAGGCGGAACTGGAACAAAGGAGTCTTTTAAAAATACTGGAGGTATTGAGAAATGGAGGAAATTTTTACACCAAATCAAGAGCTATTGATTCACCATCTGGTAGCAGTCGGATGCGACCTGGGAAGAGTGCTCAGGATAGTTTACGAGGTTTGGGAGGAACACGAAGTGATTCAAATGCTGGAGTTTTGCCGAGACAATCCACAGGCAAGCCCTCAAGAGCTTTTATCAGCGTCGTTGAAAATCTCACCGCCGGAGGACGAGGAGGAAGAGTATCCGGAGGAAGAGTAAATAATGGAATCGAAGAGGCAACGGATGTAAGTGGTGCGTCCGCTGTCTCTTCTGCATATTCGCAACCTGTTGGCGGAGCGAGTGTTGTGTCGAATGCAGGCTTCACCAAAAATGAATACAGCGGAAAGATTTCAAACAAGACGATACGTGCGCTGGATGCAATCGGAAAGAAACTCGGCGTAAATATTTCGATAGGAGCACCGACAGGAACGGGCGAGGGCGCATATAACGGATATTACGAGAATGAA
>JAFSIZ010000179.1 GCA_017439555.1 Oscillospiraceae bacterium
ACCAAAGCTTAAATTATGCGAGGGTCGCAAGGGAAGAGAGAATGGCCCGTTGGTCAAGCGGTCAAGACACCGGCCTCTCACGCCGGTAACGGGAGTTCGATTCTCCCACGGGTCACCAAACCCCTTTAACAATTGAATATGTAGTTGGTGAATATTGCGGTGAGGGTCCACCTGTTCCCATTCCGAACACAGAAGTTAAGCTCACCTGTGCTGACAATACTTGGCTGGAGACGGCCCGGGAAGATAAGGCTTCGCCAACATCATATACGACCGGGTAAGATTTTTCTTACCCGGTTTGCTTTTGAGGTGATTGTTATGAAACTGAATTTTGAGCAGATCAAGGCTATCACTACAGGCGCTGTCGAATTTAAAAATGATGAAAACGGTATTTCTTTTTTGCGTTTTACACGTGAACAAAGAGAGCATTATAATGAAAGAAGCGAAAATTATTATCGCAATACATATTCAACAGCCGGCATAAAGCTTTGTTTCAGGACGGATAGCGAGAAGCTTTACCTCAAAATTCTTGCTGAACGCGCAAGCAGCAGATTTTATTTCTCTCTCGACGTTCTGGTTGACGGAAAATACATTGACAGCATCGACAACTTCTCTGATATGGAAATTGCGAAAAATTATCATGCAATGAGATGTGAAGTCGGTCAGTTTGAGAAGCGCTTTCCACTTGGACAAGGAGTTAAGAATATATGTATTCATCTTCCGTGGTCTATGGTTACAACGATTGTTGATATGGAGCTCGATGATGCAGCGATTATTGAGCCGATAAAACAGGCAAAGAAGCTCCTTGCATTTGGTGATTCAATAACACAGGGCTATGATGCGCTTCGCCCGTCAAAACGTTATATTGCAAACATAGCGGAGGCACTTGATGCTGAAGAGATCAACAAGGCAATAGGCGGAGAGCGCTTCTGGCCGCAGCTTGCAGCGCTTAAAGATGATTTTTCTCCCGACTACATAACGGTTGCCTACGGTACAAACGATTGGAGCAGATCAAGGATTTCAGGTTTTGAAAACTTTGAAGGTTTTCTTGAAAACTGTAATTCTTTTTTTGATAATCTGAGGAAGAATTATCCCGATGCAAAGATTTTTGCAATAACTCCGATTTGGCGAGAAGATAAGGATACTTTGGAAGCGGATTGGAAGTTTGATGATTCCAAGGATATTATCAGCCGTATAGTCAAAGCATATAACGTTGAAGTCATCGACGGAGGAGAGCTTCTTCCGCACGACACCGATCTTTTTGGGGATCTGAGACTTCATCCGAATGATGATGGGTTCAAATTGTATTTTGAGAATTTATATAGAGCGATAAAAAACAAGATATAAAGAAAAGAGTGGGTTATGTGGAAATTTTAATAAGATTTGCACCGTACATATCAATGGCATTGAGTCTCGGGGGACTTATTGCGATGATTTTGGCGTCAACCGTCAAAACAAAAAAGATGGGAGTTATCCTCACGTTTGTTTTCTTTGGAAACTTCCTCGTTGCAACGAGCTATCTTCTTGACGGAAACAACAACGGCGCTGCTTGTTGCTATATCGGCGCGGCACAGGCGCTTATCAATTATTTCTTCGATAAAAATCAGAAGCCGATTCCGATGTGGCTTGTCGGAATTTATGCAATTGCGATCGTTGCAATTAATGTCAGTGTCATGGCGGGAATTATAGACCTGCTTGCAATCATAGCGTCGCTCACATTCATAATGTGTATCGGCCAGAACAACGGCGCGAAATACCGCTTCTGGACGATTGTAAATATGGTTCTGTGGATAGCCTATGATATAATCAAAGGCTCCTATGCGGCTCTATTTACTCATGTATCGCTCCTTCTGTTTACGGTACTTGGAAAGCTTATTCACGACAGAAACCGCGATAAACAGGACCTGTAAGCTTTAACCATCTGTGCATTTTGCACGTATGGTTTTGTTTTTATTTGCATATTATATCCCCTTATGCTATAATGTGGGCAAATGGGAAGCTGTAACGGAGAGGTGTGTTTATGAAAATAATAAGAAGCATAATTGCTGTGATTGCAATCTTTATGCTGATAATATCTCTTGTTCCTATACCTTTGAAGGTGGAAAGAAGCCTGGATGGCGTCGGCTATGATGAAAAAGACCCGGAAAGCTTTGAGAATATAAATATAGATATCGACGGATGGTATTTCTTTTATATTATACCGATGTTTAAAAGAAACTATTTTACCGGAAAATTCAAAATCGGAGAGCAAGTTCATAACTATACAAAATATGCGCAGCTGACGTTCGCAAAGTCAATGGCAGGAGAAGAAGCCGGAATGCATTATTATGATGAAACAGAGAATTCTTTCCGCTGGGGAGGGCAACTCAGACAAAAAGATATTTTCAAGAAAATATCAATCTGGAAGGATGACAAGAAATTTATATCTGCACCTGCCGGTAATATTGCAGAAGCCGATAGAATAACAAGAGAATTGCGCAGCTTCTTTTATGAAACGGCAGAGTAGCTCCGGATGATATTTTAATAGTCTGAAGGAAATTGTTTCGGACAACAAAAGGAGAACGTTATGGAAGGTGTAAAGCGGTATAAGGTTGAGCTTCGGACGCATAGTGATGCCTGGAAATCGGAGTTTTTGCAGACGAAAGAGAAGATAGAAGGCTCTGTTCCGGGGAAAATCATTGATATACAACACGTTGGGAGTACGGCGATTCCTTCTATCTCGGCAAAACCTATATTGGATATAGCGATACTTATGAAATGCATTGACGGCGAGGCTATAGAAAAGCTCGTTTCGCTCGGTTATGACTATAGGGGTCCGCGCGAGGACAATGAAAACTATCACCTTTTTGTCTTGAGAGGAGACGGAGAGATATCGCTTCATCACCTGCATTGTTATGACGAACCGGGGAAGGGTTTTGAACAGCTTGTTGCGTTTCGTGACTATTTAAACGCAAACCCGGAATGTGCATATTCATATAACGAGCTAAAAAAGAAGCTCGCGGAAATATATAAAGACAACAGGGCGATGTATACAAGCGGCAAGGCAGAGTTTATCAAATCTGTATATGACAGCATCGATGAAGAGAAAAGAGCGGAAAGCTTATAATAAATATATTGTGCTTGACAGCTTTTTCAAAAAAATATATTATAATATAAAAATATAGAGGAGGAGATTTTTATGAGTACATATGGAAACAATCTTATTCCAAAGTCTGTCGAGGAGTGTTATGCAACAGACGAGGTGACAAGAGCCCTTTTGAAGTGGTCGCAGGATATTCTGTTATGGGGAAAGATTTTTATTATCCTGACTTGCGGCGGAGGTCTGCTCACTGCGATTTTAGCAGGGATGGAGTCAGAGTCGTTTCTGGCTTTTGTCGTTGCGCTTCTTCCTTTTGCGTTTTCCGCGCTTGTCGAATATTGGGTTTTTAAATTTCTTTCATTCATAATCTATGTCATTGCCTCGTTCCATGAGAACAGCGCAATAACAGCTAATGTTGCGCTCTATCGCGCCGCAAAGGAAGAAAATAAATAAACTTTTATGTGTTGTGCATAATTTTTCCGAAACTCCCAAAAACACACAAGTAAATTGCTTGTGTGTTTTTTTGCTATATGGTATAATGATTTCATCAAAGATAAAACACTCGGATATATGACCGACATCACAGAAAGGGCTGAGAATATGAAAAAACAATTGGCGTTTCAGATGATTAAATTTACTCTGTTCTCCATATCTGCAGGCATAATTCAGGCGGCATCCTTTGCGGTCTTCAACGAGGTTTTACATTGGCGCTATTGGTTGGCATATCTTGTTGCACTCGTTTTGTCAATCATATGGAATTTTACATTCAACAGAAGATATACCTTCAAAGCCGCCGCAAATGTACCCGTCGCGATGGCGAAGCTGTTCGGCTTCTATGCCGTCTTCACGCCGCTCTCGACGTGGCTCGGCCATATTGCTGAGGGCGCAGGTGTCCATGATTATATAATTCTTGCAATCACGATGCTTTCAAATTTCGTTCTTGAATATTTGTTCAGCAAGTTTGTGATGTATAGAAATCTCGAAAACACACTGAAAGAAAATAAAAAGGAGAATTAAAATGGAATTTCAGAAATTGATTGAAGAAAGATATTCGGTGAGAGACTTTAAGGCAGAGCATCTGCCGCAGGAGATAATTGATCAAATTCTGTCGGCGGCGCATATCGCACCGACGGGTTGTAACTATCAGCCGCAGAGAATACTTGTCTTAAACCGTGATGATGAGATGGAAAAGTTTTCGGAATGCACAAGATGCCGCTTCAATGCGCCGACTGCAATGCTCATCTGCTATAACCGCGATGAGAGCTGGGTGCGCCCTTATGACAGCGCGCTCGCCGCACCCGTCGATGCGGCAATCGTAACGACACATATGATGTTAAAGGCTCACGAGCTCGGCGTCGGCACCTGCTGGGTAATGCACTTCAACCCTGCGGCGATGCGCGAAAAGTTCAATATTCCCGAAAATATAATCCCCGAAGCACTTCTCGTTATGGGATATCCCTCTGAAAATGCAGAGCCTTCGCCGAGACATTCGTCATTCCGTCCGCTTGATGAGGTCGTGGTATACGGAAGCTTTTAAAGAAGAATTGGATGACAGAATAATTTTCACAAGCAAGACAAAAAGGCGGTTTGCATATGAAAGAACATAACAGCTTTTTAAAAGGGATAATTGACGGTATGCCGATCTGCCTCGGCTATCTCTCTGTCGCATTCGCGTTCGGCATATTTTCGGTTGACAGCGGCCTTGCGATATGGGAAACGCTTCTCATCTCGATGACGAATGTAACGAGCGCAGGTCAGCTCGCGGCAGTTCCGATAATTGTCGGAGGAGGCACGCTCATTGAGCTTGCGGTTGCTCAGCTCGTCATAAATCTGCGCTATGCGCTTATGTCGGTTTCGCTGTCGCAGAAGCTCGGAAAGAGCATCAATCTGCTTGACCGATTCATAATCGCATTTGTAAACACAGACGAGGTGTTCGCGGTTGCATCTGAAAAGGACGGAACAGTCGGCAAGAAATATATGTTCGGGCTCATACTGATGCCATATCTTGGCTGGAGCATCGGAACGCTTGTCGGTGCGGCGGCCGGAAACATACTTCCTGCAGCTGTGGTATCTGCGCTCGGCATTGCGATATATGGAATGTTTGTCGCAATAGTTGTTCCTGTTATGAAAACAAACAGGCGTTGCCTTGTGTGCGTTTTGTTTGCGATAGCGCTCAGCTGTGCGTTCCGCTATCTGCCATATCTTTCGGCAGTGCCCTCGGGATTTACAGTCATCATATGCGCAGTTGCGGCAAGCGCTCTATTTGCGGTTATTGCACCTGTCAAGATAGAGGAGGGCGAAGAAAATGCATAGCTTTCCGATATATCTCCTTGTTATGGCAGGGATAACCTATCTCATAAGGATGCTTCCGCTTGTGCTCATCAAAAAGAAGATAAAAAACAAATTCCTCATTTCGTTCTTATATTACATACCGTATACCGTCCTCGCAGTTATGACAGTGCCTGCGATATTCTATTCAACAGAATCATCGGTTTCTGCCGCTGTTGGTTTTGCGGTTGCAGTGGTGCTTGCGCTTTGCAAGCGAAGCCTTCTCACAGTTGCCGCGCTTTCAAGCGTTGCGGTATTTGCTGTGGAATGGATTATGACACTTGTGAGATAATTCGGGAAAGGAAGACGGAGATGAAGTTTGAGCTTATTGATATCGAAAATTGGGAACGGCGTGAGTTTTACGAGCATTTTATAAATGAAGTTGTGTGTTCGTATTCCGTCACGGTGGATATTGATATAACAAATCTCAAAGGCAGGCGGCTGTATCCCGCAATGATATGGCTACTTACAAAGACTGTAAATGAAATGCCGGAATTTCGCACCTCGCTCCGAGCAGAGGGGCTTGGGATATATGACAGTATGCACCCGATGTACACTGTATTCAATAATGAGAATAAAAATTTTTCAGGTATATGGTCATACTTTTCGGAGGATTATGATGAGTTCCTGAAAAACTACGAGGAGGATGCGGGAAAGTATTCGCGCTCAACACGTTATACGCCGAAGGCGGGGACACCCGAGAACTCATTCAACATATCAATGCTTCCGTGGACGGAGTTTCGTTCTGTCAATATAAACGTATACGACGAAGGAAAATTCCTGCTTCCGATTTTCACGATGGGTAAATTTTTCGAGCGAGACGAAAGACGTTTTCTTCCGCTTGCAATCCAGGTGCACCACGCCGTGTGTGACGGATACCACGTTGGGATGTTTGTTGAAAAACTTCAGAAGAAAATATATGAATTTTAAATAAAGGAGAAGAGAAAAATGGATGCAAAGAAACTGTGTGGGCTTATCGAGGAGAGAAAACAAGAGCTCTTTGATATATTGATAAATCTTATCAACATCAATTCCGAAAACCTTCCCGACACGGGAAACGAAAAGGAATGTGCGGAGTATATCCACAAGCTCTGCGAAGGTATGGGACTTTCAAGCGATATATATTCGCCGCTTTCGCTTGAGGGTTTCGCTGAGCACCCGGATTATTTCCG
The DNA here is from genome assembly GCA_017439555.1 of Oscillospiraceae bacterium. Taxonomy (GTDB): domain Bacteria; phylum Bacillota; class Clostridia; order Oscillospirales; family JAAYXM01; genus SIG480. Next base: position 6,577 of record JAFSIZ010000179.1, read on the forward strand.
CGGCAAGGACCTCGGAAACAGATATAACGTTGTTGCGAAATACCTCGGTGAGGAGAATACCGACGAGCTTATGCTTATGGCGCATATCGACACGGTGCGCGCAGGAAACCTTGCAAACTGGGAGACAAATCCGTTTGAAGGCATCATCCGCGACGGCAAGATTATAGGCAGAGGCGCCTGCGATGACAAATACGGCCTTGCGACGATCCTGTTTATAATGAAGCTTCTGCGCGAGAACGGATTTGTTCCGAAGAAGAATCTCCTTCTTGGCGCATATTGCGATGAGGAATACGGCGGATCCCACGGCGCTATGGCGGCGGTTATGAAATATCCTTGCCCGAAGATAGTCAGCATGGACGGGCGCGAAGGCCAGATCTGGCATTGCGGCTCGGGCGGCGGTGAGCTTAAATATATCTTCAGAACAAAGGAAACCGTTGACAGCGCGAAAAAAATCGCCGATGCAATTCCGATTGTTATGGAGGTTGTCGAGCAGTTTGCGGCAAGAAGAAAGAAGGAGCTTTCCGAAAACCGTTTCTATGCAGGGACGATAATTCCTGAAACAGCGCTTCGCTATATGGGAATCCGCGCAGGCTATGGCGGAAGTGATCTCGGAGCAGGTGAGGTTCATTTTGTCTTCTATACAGATAAGACACGTGAGGAAATTTACAAGGAGCTTTCGGAGTTTGATGCAATCCTCAAGGAAAAGCTCGAACCGCTCGGAATCATTGGCGAAGGCTTTGAACCCGCGACAAGATTCTTCCATTATATTTTCAGCGAGCCGGACAGCGAGGATATAAAGGTAATGCTTGAGTCGTGCCGCGAAGCAACAGGAAACGAGCCGATTGTTTGCGGAGCTTGCCTTTCCGATATGTCCGTAATATCGAAATACGGAAGCAGCAATGCTTTTGCATTCGGAGCGGGCCGCGATTTCAGCAAAAAGGGCGGCGCACATCAGCCAAACGAATATATCGAGTGTGAAAAGCTTGTCGAATACACAAAGTCCATCGCAACCTATGTTCTGAAGGTTCTGGGATAAATATACGGAGGTGTGACAGTTTAAAAAATTTGGTCAAAACTATATTTACAATAAAAAATCCTGTGAAAATTTAAAATAACAAAAATAATATTTATGATTTCCTGTTTGCTTTACAAATTTTTCTGTTTTTAATATAATCTATGTGTTTGGAGGGGATATTATGGATATTCTTGATTATCGGATATTGGAATGTCTGAAGGCTAATTCGCGCGAGAACGCAACAAATATCAGTGCGAAAATCAATTTATCCACCTCTGCTGTCATTGAAAGGATAAAAAAGCTCGAAAGCAGCGGCGTTATTTCGCAATATACGACAATAATCAACCAGAGTGTTCTCGGGCGCGAGCTTTGTGCGTTTATTTCGGTCAGCCTTGAACATCCTAAATATAATGAGGAATTTATAAACCAGATAAAGCGCAATGCCTCAATTGTTGAATGCCATTATATCGCGGGCGACTTTGATTTTATTCTCAAGGTCATAACGAAAACGGGAAAGAATCTCGAAGAGATTCTCAATTTCGTCAAGGCTATTGGCGGCGTTTCTCTGACGAGGACATCTGTTGTTCTTTCGACAAACAAATGCGAGGTGTGCCACCTGCCTGACAGAGAGACCATAGAATAGAAACAGGAAAATTTAAAGCACAGGGGATTTTGTAAATGGAAATTATAAGCGCAATAAATGCGAAGGTAAACAGCATTGTGTGGGGACCGATAATGCTCACTCTCCTTATAGGAGCAGGTCTCTATCTTTCGATACGGATGGGATTTCCGCAGTTCAGGCGCTTTGGATATATGCTGAAAAACACAATCCTTGGCGTGTTTTCAAAGAGCCAGCACGAGAAGGACGGCTCGGGAGTCAGCCCGTTCCAGGCAGTTGCGACAGCGATGGCAGGAACTATAGGAACTGGAAGTATTGCCGGCCTTGCAACGGCAATCGTATCAGGTGGCCCGGGGGCTGTGTTCTGGATGTGGATAAGCGCGCTTCTCGGCATGGTCACAAAATATTCGGAGATAATTCTGTCCCTTAAATTCCGCGAGAAGAACGAGGAGGGGCGTTGGGTCGGCGGACCGATGTATTATATAAAAAACGGGCTCAATCTCAAATGGCTTGCAGGTATTTTTGCCGTGTTTGCGATGATTGCCTGCCTCGGCACAGGAAACGCAACACAGTCAAATTCAATCGCAGTGGCGCTTGAAAGCACAATCGGAATAAGCCCCTGGATAACAGGAATCATCCTGACGGTTATTACAGCCGCTGTAATTCTTGGCGGTATGACGAGGATTGCATCTGTAAATGAAAAGCTCGTTCCGTTTATGGCGGTTTTCTTTGTGGCGTGCTCGGCGATTGCAATCATTCTGAGAGCCAAAGAGCTGCCTGCGGCGTTTGCGCTCATATTCCGCGAAGCGTTCAACTTCAAGGCTGCGCTCGGCGGTGTTGCAGGCTATGGCATAATGAAGGCTATGCAGTTCGGCTTTTCGCGCGGCGTATTTTCAAACGAAGCAGGGCTTGGCAGCGCTCCGATAGCTCACGCGGCATCGAGTGCGAAGGACCCTGTCAAGCAGGGGCTTTGGGGAATGTTTGAGGTATTTTTCACAAGCATTGTCATCTGCACATTTTCTGCGCTCGTCATCCTTACCTGCGATTTCTGGAAAAGCGGTGATTTCAAGGGCGCGGCGCTCAGTATTGTATCCTTCAATGAAATTCTTCCCGGTGTCGGGGGAATAATCGTCACGTTGTCAACAATATTCTTTGCGCTTTCGACTGTTCTTGGCTGGGCGTATTACGGAGAGGTCTGCATCGAGTTTCTCTCGCGCAAATCCAAAAAGGCAGTGCTCGTCTACAGATATGTTTACGTAGCGTTTGTGTTTATCGGTGCGATAGGAAATCTCGATCTTGTCTGGAGCATATCGGAAACGATGAACGGGCTTATGGCGATTCCAAACCTTATTGGTATAATAGGCCTCAGCACAGTTGTCAAGAACCTTACAAAAGATCATTTTGAAAGATTGGAATAAAACACAAGAGCCGCAAAATCGCGGCTCTTGTTTATTGAAAAAGTTTTTTTGCTGTGATATACTTTTATGGCAGATATATTATAGAGGTGATTATGAATGAAATATATAATTGATAACGATATGCACATACATTCTTATCTTTCGTCTTGCTCGAATGACCCGGAACAGAGCACGGAAGCAATTTTGAGCTTTGCCGAGGAAAATGGGATAAAGACGCTCTGCCTGACAGATCATTTCTGGGATGATTCAGTACCGGGCGCATCTGAATGGTATAAGCCTCAGGATTTTGCACACATAAGCCGCGCGCTTCCGCTTCCGCAAGCTAAGGGGATCCGCTTCCTGTTCGGCTGTGAGGCGGACCTTGATAAATTCCGAACTCTGGGGCTTTCGAAAGAGAGAATATCGGAGTTTGATTTTATCGTCATATCAACAACTCATTTCCATATGAAGGGATTTACTCTGCACGATGAGGAAATAAAGTCTCCGGAGACGCGCGCAAAGGCCTGGGTGGAAAGGCTCGATTCAGTATTTGCGATGGACCTTCCGTTTCACAAGATAAGCCTCGCGCACCTTGCCTGCAGGCTGATTGCGCCGACGAGGGAGGAGCTTCTCAAAACGCTGTCGCTCATTCCCGAAGCGGAGCTTGTGCGCGTTTTCCGAAAGGCTGCGGAGCTCGGCGTCGCCATAGAGCTCAATTCAAGTGATATGAATTTCGAAGACTGCGAGGCGGATATCATATTGCGTCCATTTAGGATTGCAAAGCAATGCGGATGTAAATTCTGTCTCGGAAGCGATGCGCATCATCCGCAACAGCTCAGTGATGCGTTGCCGAGATTTTCTCGCGCAATAGATTTGCTCGGCCTTTCCGAGAATGACAAGTTTGTTATCTGATGCAGATGCGCCAAACTGCGAGGCTGAAAAAAGACGAAAAATGCTGTGGTGAAATTTTCACCACAGCATTTGGTTTTAGTCCCGTTCGGCTTCCCATTTGAGGATTGTGCCGTCCTCTGCACGGATTTCCGCGTCATATTCCATACGGTCCTTTTTGAATTCAACATCATAGTGCCAGATGCCGTTGTCGCGGTCAAGCTCGATTTTGTCGAAAAATACTTCGTTTGCCGCAAGTCCTGCACGCGTGAGCGCAATTTGTTTTGCCTTTTCCTCTCCGATGAATGAGGAGGTATCAACATCCTTTTTCGCCTGATGAGCAGGCCTTTCCGGGGCTTTTGCGCCGCTGTCGGAGATAATCACGTCTGCATCCGTGACAGTCGTTTCCGGCTTTTTATCGGAAAGAACGATTTTCTTTTCATTTTCATACCAATATACGTCTTTCCCCATCAGCTCGCCTATAGCTCTTACCGGGAGATAGGTCGTACCGTCATAAAGAACGGGATACACCGTTTCTCCGTCTGCGTTTTTGAATGTCTGAATTTTGCCGTCCACGACGATAGTGAAATCGCCGCGAAGCTGGGCTTTGATATCCTGAATCAGCCCCATCCCGACTGCGCCTGCAAGCACGCTTACAACACTTATTGCCGCAAGCAGCAATACAACCGTTCTTTTTTTCATCATACAAATCATCTCCTTTAATTCAGTGTGCACCGGATTGAGCCGCGCTATGCAGCTTCGCGGAGCTTTCCGGTAATTGAAGTATACTATATGTAAAAAAGAAAAGACTGTTGCATATGCAACAGTCTTGAAAATTATTCCACACCTTCGGGAAGAAACGTGCAAAGCTCACCCATATGCTCATCGATGCTATAGTCTCCGCAGGACCATTTTCCATTGTCATAATACAAAACGGAAACAGAAGCATTTGACGGCCAAGGAATTTCCTGTGTTTTATCGAGCGTACCGTATTTTGCGAGCGTATAGGCGACTCTCACGGGAGTTGCGTGGCTTGCGATGACGATTGTCTTTCCTTCGTTTTCTCGGACAACCCTGCCGATCGCCCCAAAAACGCGCTTGCCAAGCTCTGTTATGGTTTCGCCGCCTGGGCAATAGCCGCGCGAAATATCGTTCATCCACACGGTGAACTCCTCGGGGTATTTTTTATAGATGTCATCAAAGGTCACGGCATCCCAATGACCTGCGTCAATCTCACGGAAGCTCGCGTCCGGTGTTACATCGAGCCCGAATGCATCCGCGACACACTTGCCCGTGTTGTATGCGCGCTGAAGATCGCTCGCATACACTCTGTCAACCTTATAGTTTTCCTTTATGTATTTTGCCGAAGCCGCCGCCTGCTCAAAGCCGCGCGGAAGCAGCTCAGCGTCATAGTTTCCTGCGAACATATCATCGCGGTTTGCGGCACTTTCGCCGTGTCTTATAAGTAGTACCGTTGTCATAGCTTTCTCCTATCTGCTTGCGATTTCCATATATTTTTCAAAATAGCGTCGGCCGAATTCGCGTAGTGCAGCGGAATCAAAATGTATTCCGTCGGGCTTCATTGAAAGCCCCTTTGAGGAAACAACTCCGCAACAGGGAAGAACAGCGGCTACCTCATAAAAAATCGCATTCATCGCAGGTATGTTCTTTGCCCACGGAAGTTCAGGGTTTGTGCCTTCGCTCAGCTCTCCGATAAGGAGCGGTTTTTTCTCAGCACCAAGAAGCGCGCGGAGCTCTGCCATCATTGTTATGAGCTTTTTCTTATAGCCGACAGGGTCAAAATCAATGCAGTTGTTCTCGCCCTGATGCCAGAGAATACCGCCGAGATTTGATGTCCTCTTTGCAAGGTTTGTCATCATAACGGCGTGGTCGAAAAGAATTTCGCCGGGCATCCATTGCTCGATAGTTGTACCGCCATCAGCGCAGGGAATAAGGCCGATGGGCGCGCCTGTCTTCTTCTGAAGCTCATCCGCGAAGCTCGTTGCAAGGCAGATGCCGCTATGGAAGCTTCCCTCAAAAATCTGGCGGTCGCAGTTTATCGGCTCGCGCATTTTCTGCCATCTGCCCATTCTGAGCATAAAGCAGTTGTCATTCCTGATTTCAGGAACTTCGCCGAAATCGCCTCTGCCTGCCATATTGGATTGACCTATCATAAGAAATGAAGTTGTTTTTTGCTCAAGGGATGAAATCCCGTCATTTATATTTGACATGACAATATTCCTTTCACATAATAATCCTCGCAAACCGAACTATTAAATAATATATCATATTTTGCGGGGCATTTCAATGTTTCAGGATAAAAACTCGTCCATTTCCTTGAGCGTGAGTCCTTTCTGCAATACTGTATTTATCGCATAGCCTAAAATGCGGCCGATATCTTCTATGTGAACGTCTATATCCTTTGGTGTGACAAGAAGCTTCTCGCTGTATTCCGAAAGCGCGCTTTGCGGGATGTCGATGCCGGAATCGTCGGCGAAGCTCTCTATTATTGTGGCAATGTTCACAACGGTCGGCACACCGAGCGCAATCACGGGAAATCCCATCGTGTCGCGTGTTATTGCCGAGCGTGCGTTTCCGACACCTGAGCCCGGCACAATTCCCGTGTCTGTTATCTGTACGGTTCTGCACAGACGTGAGAGCCGCATCGAGGCGAGCGCATCAATCACGATTATGAAGTCCGGGTGGATATGCTCTGCAATTCCGCGGATGATCTCTCCGCTTTCGACGCCTGTTGTTCCAAGTACACCGGGCGTGATGGCAGATACGGGGCGCATTTTTCCGAAAAGCTCGGGCAGTGTCGAGACGAGGTGGCGCGTCACAATGATATGTGAGACTGTGCTTGCGCCGACAGCGTCAGGTGTTATTCCGTCGTTGCCGAGGCCGACGACGAGCACACAGCCGTCGCCCTTCGGCACAATTTCAGACATTTCACTTGCGATTGCGGCTATAGCGCGCGGAAACGAATCCACGTCACGGCGCGAAATTCCCTCAAGCTCGATTGTTGTGTATGCGCCGCAGGGCTTGCCGAGCGCAGCAGAGCCCTCTTCGTTGAGAATTCTGACACGTGAGACCGAAAAGCCGTTGTTTTTCATATCGCGAGCCCACACACCGCGGAGCTTTGAGTTGTTTTCAGAGCTCTCCTGCCATAGCTCGCGAGCCTCAAGAGCAAGGTCTGTGCGTGCATTATTCATAAAAAATCACCTCACATACGCATATTATTTTCCGTAGTTTTGTCAGCTATATACAAAATTTTTGAAAATTTCAAAAAAAGTATTGCATTTATTCGGAATTAATGGTAGAATAATTCGGTAACAATACCAAGAACTTTAAGGAGGTGGACGCTTTGCCCAATATTAAATCCGCAAAGAAGCGCGTTGAGCTTACAGGAGTTTACGCAGCACGTAACCAGGCTGCAAAGTCTCAGCTTAAGACATCGCTTAAAAAGTGCGAGGCCGCTATTTCCGAGGGCGGCGACGCTTCGGCAGCATACAGACTTGCAGCAGAGAGCATTGATGTTGCGGTTCGCAAGGGAATTATCCATAAGAACTGCGCAGCTCGCAAGAAGAGCCAGATGGCAAAAAAGGCCAACGCAGCTCAGTAATTAAGTGATTCAATATTGACATAAAAAATCCTGCATTGATTTTGCAGGATTTTTTATGTTTTATGAAAGAATGTAAGCAAAAAAGAAAAAGCACTTCGTGAAGAAGTGCTTTTTGGTGGACGATAACGGACTCGAACCGCTGACCCTCTGCACGTCAAGCAGATGCTCTACCAGCTGAGCTAATCGTCCTTGTTTCAAACGCTTAACTATTATACCGAAACAAAGTGAATTTGTCAAGACCTTTTTTGGAAAATTTTAAACTTCGATTATTTCGAGATTGTTTTCTCTTGCATAAGCAACAGTATATGCAGTTCCTCCGGCGTTTTTTCGCTTGTAGCAAATGCAATAAGCTGAATTATCGACAAGATGTCTGTTCCGCGCGTGCATACAACCCGGATAGTAGTGTTGGGACAAAACCTTTATCTTGCCGGCGTGCTTTGCTATATACTGATATTTTGATATATTTGCTTTATTCCATTTCAAGGTATGATTTTCACAAGGAAGAACCAATATCAGTTGTATTTGTGGATAACGCTTTTTGATTTTCAAAAGCATTCTTGCGGCAAATATGTCAAACTCCATCGCCCCCTCCGCAACCAAAATAGATTATTCCGCGCTTTATGAGATTTATTATTTCTTTTTTCAGTTTGAATCTCAATATAAAAATATCCCCAAAAGAAATGTTTCGATGCCCTGTAAAACAGCAAGTTTTCTCTTTCAAGATGCCCCTCCTCTGTTGTGGGGATTATATCCCCTTAATATTTAAGATTATAACCCCCATAATAAAGAATGTCAAGGTGGGGTTATTATGATAGTTTTTAACAGATTGTGGGAAACAATGAAGGAAAAAGGGATTTCCACATATACATTGCGCGAGAAATGCGGAATCGACAGTAAGACAGTGCGCAGGCTTCGGTCAAATGAAAATATAGAGACAAAAACGCTTTCAAGGCTTTGCACGGTATTGGAATGCAGGTTGGAAGATATTGCGGAATTTATTCCGGATGAGGAATGATCTGAAAATGGAGCAACACGGTGGATTCATCAATGAATCCACCGTGTATTTTTATA
>JAFSIZ010000180.1 GCA_017439555.1 Oscillospiraceae bacterium
GTTGATAAAAACGGGAAGCTGAAAGAAGCAGGCGAAAATGTGTGGGATATAACAAAAATTGATGATATTTTAAAACAATAACAAACCTTAGAGAGGAGAATGTAATTATGGGATTATTAAAAGCAGGATTTGGTGCAATGGGCGGCGTTTTGGCTGATCAGTGGCGCGACTATTTCTATTGCGACAGCTTAGATGCAGACGTCCTTGTTCAGAAGGGCGAAAAAAGAGTTGGAGGACGCTCTTCCAACAAGAAAGGAACCGATGATGTTATTTAAAACGGTTCTATTATCAATGTAAATGACGGTCAGTGTATGATTATCGTTGAAAGCGGTAAGGTTGTTGAAATCTGTGCTGAACCGGGCGAATTTGTATATGACACAGGCACAGAACCGAGTATTTTCTACGGAGACCTTGGCGAGAATATTAAACAGAGTTTTGCGTCAATTGGTAAGCGTTTTGCTTTCGGCGGTGAGCCTCCCAAGAATCAGAGAGTTTACTTCTTCAATACAAAGGAAATTATGGGAAATAAATACGGTACACCGTCACCAATTCCGTTCAGAATTATGGACGAAGCTATCGGCTTCCCTCTTGATATTAAAATCCGTTGTCACGGTGAGTATTCTTACAGAATTACAAATCCGATGCTTTTCTACACCAATGTATGTGCAAATGTGGAAAGCATATTTACTCGCGATGAGATCGACAGCCAGCTCAAATCCGAGCTTTTGACAGCGCTTCAGCCTGCAATGTTCAAGATTTCTCAAAACAATATCTATTACGGTGCAATCCCTGCATATACAATGCAGCTTGCAGACGAGCTCAACGAGCTTCTCTCTTCAAAATGGAGAGACAGACGCGGCGTTGAGATTGTAGAATTTGGCGTATCAAGCGTCAATGCAACCGAAGAGGACGAGGCAAGAATTACAGAATATCAGCGCTCTACGGCTATGGGCAGAGATGCCAATATGCTTCGCGGCCATATGGCAGGTGCAACAGCTCAGGCTATGAATACAGCGGCGGCAAATGAAGCAGGTGCTGCTATGGGCTTTATGGGTATGGGAATGGCTCAGAATATGGCAGGTAATATGACAGGCTTTTTCCAGGGAGGCCAACAGGCTCAGCAGACTATGCAGTCGCAGGAGGTTGGAGGTCTTGCTGCAAATGATGTCTGGCTGTGTGAATGCGGCTCGAAAAACACAGGTAAGTTCTGCTCAGAGTGTGGTAAGCCACGCCCGGCGACAGGAAGCTGGACTTGTTCCTGCGGTGCTGTAAATAACGGTAAATTCTGCTCAGAGTGCGGCTCTCCGAGAAAATAACTGACAAAATATATATGTTGAACACACCTCTGGGTTAAGGCTTCGGAGGTGTGTTTTTCGTTGACTTTTCTGTGTTTTTAAAGTATACTGATTAAAGTGGATTTATTTGCCGGAGGAGGTTGAGAATGTGGCAAAACGTGTGATGTATATCTTTACGCTGATTGTTTTGTTGATGGTTGTTTCTGCCTTTTCTCAAGAGAAAAAGAGTGTGCGGATAGCGGTTATTGATACAGGCGTTTCGGCAGATGCGATCTCTGCTGCAAATATATCGGAAGGAAAAAACTATATTTTACCGGATAACACTGCTGATGATATTGAAGGCCATGGAACTGCGGTGGCGTCAATCATTGTTGGATCTGAAACTGCGGGGGTCGATGGCATTTGTCCGTCTGCTGTGATAGTTCCGCTTGTATACTATACAAAAAAAGAAGATGGTTCGATAGTGCGCGGAGATCTTCGTATGACAGCGAAGATAATTCGCGATGCTGTAGATGTTTATAAGTGTGATATTATCAACATAAGCTCAGGAACAGCGAGAAAATCATTTGAGCTTGAGCAAGCGGTGAAATATGCTGAAGAAAAAGGCATTCTGATTGTTTCGAGTGCAGGAAATGATGGCGGATCCGAGATCTATTATCCCGGGGGTTACGACAGCGTTCTCTGCGTAGGGGCACTTGGAGAAGATGACGGTGGTGCTGCTTCGTTTTCAAACAGACACAGTGATGTTGACATTCTTGCTCCGGGAAGCAACATAAAGGTTGCGGATATTGATGGAACTCAACTTGCGGTCAGTGGTACAAGCTTTTCCGCTGCATACGTAACAGGGGTGGTTGCCGGGATAATGGCTGAACATCCGGAACTCAGCGCGCTCAAGATTCGCAAATTGCTGAAGTCCTCAGCGAAGGATATGTGTACACCCGGGTTCGATAATGAAAGCGGCTGGGGAATGGTGGATGCTTCTGCTGCGGATGGCTATGCTGATGTTGGTCGCCTTTTCCGTGACGTGAAGCCGGATGCCTGGTATTTCAAAGAGGTAAATGAAGCGACAGAGTTCGGAATAATGAGCGGAACGGATGAAGTGACCTTTTCGCCGCTTATCCCGACGACGCGTGCGATGCTTTGGACAATGCTGTATCGCATTGATGGAGGAAACTCGTCTTCGGCTGATGATGTGTGGTATTCTGCTGCGCAGAAGTGGTCGGTTGAAAATGGAATATCTGACGGAACGAAGCCTAACGATGCAATAACGCGCGAACAGATTGCGACAATTCTGCACAGATATGCAAAGCTGAAAGGAAAGGATGTATCTGCTGGAAATAGCGAGAATTTGGCTTCTTATAGCGATTTTTCAAGCGTATCGGAATATGCAGTTGAGGCGATGCAATTTATGGTGGATAACGGTTGCTTGAAAGGGAAGAGCACTACAACCTTGAATCCTCGTGATACAGCAACTCGCGCTGAAATTGCGGCGATTCTTGTGCGCTTTCTCAGAATGTGCAATGATTTATAATCCGGAGGTTCTTTATGAAAGCAAAAATGAATAAGCAAGCTTTGATTTATATTGCAACTGTTGTTTTTTCGGTAATTTTCATAATTATAGGAAGTCTGATTTGCCGCCCTGTTATTTTGACAGAAGGCGTCGAAGATTATTATCGCGCAGAGGTTGTTGATATAGGTGGGATTGAAGAGGATAACTTCAGCCTTGACGATGGCGTCACAATGGTTTCCAATAAGCGTATATCATTTTCTGCAAAGATGAAGAACGGGCCGTATAAGGGCGATGTTGTAGAGGCTGTGCAGGATGTGGATGATATGTATGCCTATCAGCCTCGCGATGTTGAAATAGGAGACGAAATCCTGCTTTCAAGGCCGGGATATGATATGGAAAACGGTGCGATGGGCGATGAAGTTGATTGGGTTTTTATTGAACATAACAGAATTTCGACAATCATATGGCTTGTTGCGATATTTTTGCTCCTGATTGCTTTGATTGGCCGCAAAAAGGGTATTTCGACAATACTGTCACTTCTTTTCACTGTGCTTGCTATTTTTTTGATATATATTCCGTCAATACTCAAGGGATATAACATATACCTTATGACGACGATAATAAGCCTGTTTGCGATTTTTATGAGCCTTATTATCATAAACGGCTGGAATCTCAAAACAATATGTGCGATTTTCGGAAATATAACAGGAATAGCAATTTCGGGAATTCTTGCTGTTTTTATGCATAAGCTGCTTGGCCTTACAGGTATGATAGACGAGGATTATGTTATGCTCACTCTTATGGACACACCTGTGGATCTTCGCGCAGTGCTTTGGGGTGGTCTTGTCATAGGCGCTTTGGGTGCAATAATGGATGTAGCGATGTCAATTGCTTCCGCTATGAAAGAACTTAATGATACAATGAGCGACAAAACCTTTTTCCGTATGCTTCATTCAGGTATGAACATCGGACGCGACGCTATCGGAACAATGACAAACACACTCATTCTGGCGTATATCGGTGGCGCTCTTGCGACAGTTCTGTTGCTTGTTGCATACAATAAAAATATGTATTATCTGTTCAATATGGAGATGATAACAGCAGAGATTGTGTGTGCAATTGTTGGTAGCATCGGTATATTGGCAGCTGTCCCTGCGACGGCGCTGATTTCTGCGTATATGTTCAACCGATATGAGGATAATGAATAGCTCACATACATAATGAAAAACACAGCCGCAAGGCTGTGTTTCAGCGTGTCGAAAAACTTTCGACACGCTGACGGGCTGTCCAAAAAGGCGTGAGATTGGCAGAATGGAACCCGAAGGTGTATATGAATACTCCGAGAGGTGACATTCGGGCAAAGCAAGCGGAAAATCCCTTGAAACTCGATGTTTCAAGGGATTTTGTCAAACTTTGATTCAAACGCAAAAGTTGCGGGCGGATAATA
>JAFSIZ010000181.1 GCA_017439555.1 Oscillospiraceae bacterium
GTCGCCACCGCATTGGTTCTCGGCGGTCCCGGTGCCGTGTTCTGGATGTGGATAAGCGCACTTCTCGGCATGGTCACAAAGTATTCCGAGATCGTTCTCGCCATTAAATTCAGAGAAAAGAATGAAAGCGGCGCTTATATCGGCGGTCCTATGTATTACATACAGAACGGCTTGGGCAAAAAATGGCTTGCGGCGTTCTTTGCGGCATTCGCTATGATCGCTTGTATCGGTACGGGCAATGCTACCCAGTCCAATTCCATCTCCGGCGTTCTCGACATGAATTTCAATGTTGCTCCCTGGATAACGGGAGCGGTGCTTACGATCATAGTAGGTGTCGTTATTATCGGCGGTGTAAAGAGGATCGCCACGGTCAATGAAAAGCTCGTGCCCGTTATGGCTGTTTTCTTCATCCTTGCATCTGTTTTTGCGCTGATCTTCAACGCAGGCAAGATACCCGAAGCTTTTTCCCTTATTTTTACGGAAGCATTTAACTTCAAGTCCGCATTCGGCGGTGTTGCGGGCTACGGAATACTTTCCGCAATGCGTTACGGTGTAGGCAGAGGCGTTTTCTCCAATGAAGCAGGACTCGGAAGTGCTCCGATCGCTCATTCCGCGTCAAGCACAGAGGATCCCGTAAAGCAGGGCTTGTGGGGTGTTTTTGAGGTGTTCATCACAACGATAATCATCTGTACCATGTCCGCTGTCGTTATTCTTACATCCGATATATACCTTTCGGCTTTCGGCGCAGGTGTTGCCCCCGCGGTAAGCGGAGCTGCTCTCAGCAGTGCCGCATTCAATGAGGCCCTCCCTTATGTGGGCGGCTTCGGAATCGCATTCTCCACCGTTTTCTTCGCTCTTTCCACCATGCTCGGATGGGCATATTACGGAGAGGTCAGCGTGGGTTATCTCTTCAAGAACAATTCAAAGACTGCGATCACGGTTTACAGAGTAATTTACGTTGCTTTCGTTTTCATCGGTGCGATCGCAGAGATAAACACAGTATGGCTCATTGCCGACTGCTTCAACGCTCTCATGGCATTGTCTAACCTTATAGCTCTTATCGGTCTTTCGGGACTCGTTGTAAAGCTTACAAAAGAGCATTTTGCAAAGAAATAAGATCAATAACAACAGAAATGTCAAGCGGCAGGTCAACACTTTTTGTGTCCCTGCCGCTTTTCAATTATTGTTTTCCGCCTTAGCAAGATCGGATATTCGTTTTTTCAGCGGAATATCATTCCGCACCGACTATTTTGTATTCACCGGTGACGATGTTGATAACTGCATATCTCAAGCCTTTCTTTTCGATATATCCTTCGTCATTTTCTTCATAGTAATCGACTTTCAAGGCTATGTAATCACCAACGCCCGTATAATCACCGTATACGGTACAAGTTGTCGTTATAACACAATTGCTTCCTGATATATCGCACAAAAGACGCTGATTTGTTCCGTCTGCATTACATATGTAATACTTACCTCCGGAATAATCGTACACCTCTTTTTTCTTGTTGTTTACAAATGTATTTCCGATCAGTGTTTTTTCCTCAGTCGTGGTGTAAATAATATTTCCGTTATAAAATGCAGGTACGATACCGCTGTTGTCAAGTATAACCTTATCTTCCGCACCGTTTCTGCCTAATTCCGTAACCTTTATAACAGGTCTGCCGTTTACAACCCCGTCAACTTTCGTATCATAATGCTTATCCAAGGTTCTGTTTCTTGAATTGGCACCCTTGTCATCGTCTTTACGGTTTTTGAAATCAGCGTCCGTGGAAAAATAACCGGATGTACTGTAATCATACCA
>JAFSIZ010000182.1 GCA_017439555.1 Oscillospiraceae bacterium
CGCTCTTGCATAGCCTGTCTTCAACGCATAGTTGCCATCAAGGTCTGCTATGATATTATCTCCATCCCACATATGCACTGTTGTAACGCAGTTGGTGGTTTTTGTGCGGCGCAGTCCGTCTGCATAATAGGTATAGTTCGTTGTAACGCCGCCTACAATTGCCTGCGACATTTCCCCGTAGCCGTTGTACTTGAATGTATCAACGCTTGGTAATGATGTACCGAAACTAAAAGTATTTGTTGCCGTTCCGCTTGTTGCGGTCTCGCGGCTTCGGAGAATCAGGTTGCCGTCTTCGTCATACGAATAGTACGTTCTGTCCGTATCACCGTTTGGTGATTCCATGTAATGACGAGTCAGGCGGTTGAGCTCATCATATACATACTTTGTGACCGTGCTTTGCCCGTTCTCCGTTTCTGTCATGCTCGCGCGGTTGCCGCTTGGGTTATAGGAATAATTTACAACCTTTCCCGTTGAGAACGTTTCGCTGCTGAGCATATTACGTGTGTTATATGTATATGACTTTGTCGTTCCGTCGAAGAATGTTTCGCTCTTGATGTTTCCGTCGAGATAGTAATTTATGTTATATGATGAAGCCCCTGCACCTAAATACAGTATTGTGGAATAAGACGGTGAATTATCTCGATTATAATCAGAATACTCATCGTGTCCATTTTCCATAGCAATTATGACATTGCCGTTTGCATCATACTGATAATATGCACTTGTATCGCCGCCGACACCTTCAAGCTGTTCGAGGCGGTTATAACTATAAGTAAGGCTTTGGACATCTCCCGAACCTTCGGCTATCATACTTTCGCGCTTACCGGAAATATCGTAGGTATATTCCTTTGTAAGTCCCGTGTTTTCTTCGTATATGACATTTCCGCGGTCGTCATATTTTCTGAGTATTTTGCCGATAGCGTTTCCGCCAGATGCCTGCAAGAGCTGACCCGTCATTGTGTATTCAAAGGTTCGTGTTCCGCTTTCTCCCGTTGCACCTATTTCAGCAATCTGTCCTATGGCGTTCGTCTCGTATGTTATGATCTTACCTGACGGCTGAATATGCTTTGTCCTGAACATATTTTCATCATATTCATATGTATCCGTTTTTCCGCCGAAGGTCTCAGTCAAAACTTTTCCGAAGCGGTTGTAGGTATATGACGTTGTCTTTCCGTCCGTCGTGCTTGAGAGAAGTCTTCCAAGGTCATCATACGTATATGTGGTCGAGAAATATCCGCCCTGCGTTACCTCTGTCGGATTTCCGCGCCAATCATATTCATACGATGTACTGCGATACTGCTCTGCTCCCGTAAGTATGTCGTGCAGTCTGGATTCAAGGATAACTCTTCCGAGCTTATCATATTTATACTTTGTTACTTTATTTGTCGTTGCCGTCTGCGGAACCGTTTCCTGAATTACGTTTCCGAGATCGTCATAAAGATACGCGGTGTAATACGGTGTTGAGAGTGTGTTTGCGACGGCATCATATACCTTCGTTACTCTGCCGAGCCAATCGTATTCGTATGATATATAGTTATTATTCGCGTTATACTGGCGCAGAACCCTTCCGGCATAGTCATAGTCCCATTTGCTTGTGAACTCGTTCGTCCAATCCTTCTGGTCGGCTATTGCGGCGAGGGCGGCAGGGTTGCTACCGCCCTTGAATGATACCAAAAAATGCACGTCCCCAAATGGCTCACTACCGCCCCGAAATGGTACCAAAAAATGTACGTCCCCAAGTGGCTCCCAAAAAATGTACGTCCCCAAGTGGCTCCCGTCCCTGTCACTCTGTCCTGCGAAAAATGTACGTCCCCAAGCGGCTCCGTTGTTTCTTAATTAAATGTATTTTTCACCGCATTATCGCAGAACCAGTCAATAACTTCAAAATGATGTTCTTTTAAGAATTTATCTCTTGTCATTGGTTCTAGATAATATTCTGTTTTTGTATCATAAACTTGTATCTGAGGCATCTCTGGAACACCTACATAATCTGGTTCTCCCAAAAACCATTCAGCTTCAGGTGTATGTAAAATCACCTTATAATCACCTATGTTTTCAACGCAGATAGCTGAATAAGTCCTTTCGTTATCTTTTCGTTCATCATCTCGAAAATGAAAGAGTTCATAAGAATTATCGTTTTTAATATTTTCAGACCATACCCTTTTTTTTGAACCTCCAATAGATCTTACTTCAAACCCTTTAAATTCACACACGATGACATCCGAAATCTCTTTTAGTTTTCCAGCAATATAATATGTCATTTTAAATTTAAATTCACCATATTTTATCTCTGGCTTTGGTGGATTGGGGGGGAGTTGAGTAACCCAATGAGGTGCAATAGGTAAAACATATGTACCAACGTATACGTATACACTCCATACACTAAACAGTATAAATATAGCTAAAATTATCAGAAAGATTTTCGTTAGTTTCATGTCAATAGCCTCCTTGAATCAAGCCGGCAATAACGGCTTCCATACCATGATTGTTAATCCTATCCAGTGTTGTCGTTCCAGGAAGCCAACCATTGTGTTGTTGCTTTAGATATTTTGTAGTTCCCAATGGAATTTCACCTAAAACATAATTCAAGATTTCGTTAGTGACAACATATGGTTTTACATATCCATCATCTGCCAGTGCCCATGTTATATCAGGCACCGATGGATTAAATACAATCGCATTCTTGTTCCAAAATTCAGCGTTTACAGCAGCTTCTCCTCCGCCTTTTGAATGGCCTGTAAAGGTAATTTCATAGTCTTTTTTGCTGTCTACAAACCCACTAGTATATGCTATACCCTCAACTAAGTGTTCGGAATATTCTCCTATGAACTGCTCGGCGTTATTTTTCCAATCTTCTACACTGGTAGGTTTCGTTCCTTTGTATGATAAAACATATTCCATAGGTCCTGTATACGTTGAAAGACTATCCTTTCCATCTCCTCGAACATAAACACCAATTTTTGACGCTCCATGAGTGAACATATCTATCATTCGCCACCCTGTGTAATTTCCATCAACATCGTATATACGTCTATTGTTTATAGGTTCATCCCAATTGTGATTATATACATGATCCGCCATTAATGCGGCCTCCATTACCGAAGGTGCCAATCCCATCGGGTCAACGTAGTTCATGGGATTATTCTCGCAATACACATACCAGTTCAACCCATCGCGTATCGGGTCTTCCGTGGTAAATCTACCTATCGTTGGGTCGTAGTAACGTGCCCGGAGGTAGGTGAAGCCGGTTTCTTCGTCATAATATTCGCCGCAGTAGCGGAAGGGGTTGAGGTCGGTTGTTGTTTCCGTCTGCTGATTTCCGTAGGCATCGTAGAGATAGTTCGTTTCC
>JAFSIZ010000183.1 GCA_017439555.1 Oscillospiraceae bacterium
GTTGCCGATGCCGTGATTTTAACTTCACCTTCGGCGACACCTGTGACAACGCCCGAGGATGCGTCAACCTTCGCGATGCTGTCGTTCGAGCTTGAATAGGTGACTGTTCCCGAAACAGGTGTTTCGCCGTCGAGGACAGTGCCCGTCACGTTCACGGTATTGCCGACCTTGACAGACTCTGCAGAAGCGGCAACGCTCATCGAAAGCGCACCCTTCTCCTTTAAGTTAAAGCTATGGATATATGCAAATGTCTTTGACTTCGGGTGTGTCGATTCAACAGCGCCCTTGCTGAGTATGAAAACGAGGTAATAATCCTTTGCTTCAAGTGTGAGTGCGCGTCCCGAAGCCGGAACTGTCGGGTCGGTATCCTTTCCGGATGCAGCATATGTATCGACGCTTACAGCCTTATAAACGCCCGAGCCCTCAACATCTGCATCAGCTATAAGTTTCTCAAGAGAAGCCTGATCAAAGAAAGTGGAGCTCGGCTTTGCTGTATAGGACGTATCGACGATATAGCTGTCAAGAAGTCCGCTATATGGCATCGGATGATAGTTTACCGTCGGGATATAAGCGCCTGCCTTATCGACAGTTATCTTGAATGAGATGGAATATTCGCCCGGTGCCGCAGTAACACTTCCCATTGAACTCTGCGCACCTGCGGAATATATTCCGAAGCCCATGCTTCTTCTTGTTGTGAACTCCCAATATCCCGTTGAAACCTCGCGGTTGAGCGTGCGGTCGGGAATTTTCGGGATGTCGGTGTAGTCTGCAACCGTTGCCGTAAACGCATTTGATGCAAACACATAGTCAAGCGAATGAGGCTCTGCCGCGCCTGCCGGTATTGTCAATGTCGGCAGAAGCGACATTAGCATCGCAATCGCGAGGATTAACGATAACATTCTTTTTGCTCTCATAAATTTTCCTCCTTATGTAGGGTGTAGCTATGAGGCTTCCCCTTGAGGGGAAGCTGTCACGAAGTGACTGATGAGGTGGAATAATTGACTTTTCGTAAGCGGAGTCAGAACACCTCATCCGAGTTGCTTCGCAACCCACCTTCCCCTCAAGGGGAAGGCTTTGTTTTTGTCTTACTGAATTTCTATTGCATCGGTGTAGATTACTTTATAGTTGCCTGCGGTTCCGTAGATGAGATATCCGCGTGCATAGGCTTCATCGCCATACGGTGTTGCAGAGAACTGACCGTGTGCACGGTTCCACTGTGAGCTTGCCTTTGAGTTGCAGGAATCAACCGTCATTTTTTCACTCGAACCGAAGAGAATTCCGACCTCTGCGATTGTCTGATTGCCGCGGTCATATTCTATCATAGCAGCACCGTCGATCGTTCGATTCTCAATTAGGATGAGCGGCTTCTTCTCAATCGGTGCATAGGATGAATATATCTGTGTTCCGTCCCATACAAAATATGAATACTTCGCATCATAAGAAGCGACTCTTCCGTCGCGGAGCCAATGAGTTACAGCTCCCTTTGTATCGGTGCAGACAACCTCGGTGTTGAACACAGCAGAATTATCCGCTCCGTTTACATTTACTTTATCGGCTTTTGCGCTTGCGGTGTTGACTTTCTCGTTAGTCGATATATTCTCATTCTCCTTCGCGGCTTCCGTTGTTGTAAATCTTCCTTCAAACATTGCTATTGCAATTGTTTCTTTCTCTGTGAGCTCATCTCCTGCCTTGAGCTCTTCGCCATCGGCGGTGAACCAGCCTTTGAATATGAAGCCGGGGAGTGTCGGCTCAGTCTCAGGAAGAACTGCACGTCCGTCATCTGCGGCAACCGTTGCGAAATATTCGCCGTTTTCCTTATAGAACGAAATAACCTTGCCCTCGGCCGTTCCTGCAGGAGCATAGACCGCTTTGAGATAGGTATTCGTCATAACCTTATAGGTATCTGTTGCCTTTGAAGAGACGAATACTCCGTTCTTCGTCCAGCATTTGAATATGTTTCCGTCGCTGTCGGTCTCAGGTGCGTAAATCTCAACCTCCGAGCCGAACGGGAGCGACTGTATCTTGCTGTCAAGGCTTGTTGCAAATGAAACGTTGCCCGTGATATCTGCGGCCTCTTTCTCCTCGAAAGAGCCGTCGGATTCTGTGAAGGTCAGGCTCTTGAGCTTGAACAACTGCTGTGTTTTGGCAGATGTCTCCGGGTTATCCGAAGCGAGATGCATAATCAGATAATGTATACCTTTTGAAAGAGTTACCGTGCCGACATATTGCTCTGCTTCATTGGCACTTAAATTAACGCCGTCTATGTGACCGATCCGGTCAAGCGTCTTTATAAACGAAGCTCCGATTTTTCCGTTAAAAAGAAGATTTTCTTTTTCTGTAAACTCTTCTTGCGAAATGATATACAAATCGGCTTCTGTTCCGTTTGTAACCCCGGTTAACATATCTGCGATGACGTCATATATTCCGTTGTGCTTTATATCTACCTGAAGAACAAACCTTGTATCTACCTCCGGAGTAGTTCCTGTAGTTCCGTTTCCGC
This sequence comes from Oscillospiraceae bacterium, assembly GCA_017439555.1. Classification (GTDB taxonomy): domain Bacteria; phylum Bacillota; class Clostridia; order Oscillospirales; family JAAYXM01; genus SIG480. The sequence continues at coordinate 2,501 of JAFSIZ010000183.1, forward strand.
AATAACCGTATCGGCTTTTGCCAACATACCATTCCATATGATCGGGATAGAGATAGAATACTCTTCCGCCGCCATAGGGTGAAATCGCCCAATCGCTCGTTCCTTTGCTTTCATCAATTTCATCGAGGGAGTCAACATATTGTTCGAGGTTGTTGACATTCACCTTCAAAAGTTCACCGGTGCTTATTCCTGCAGCTTCCATTGCCGCATCAGACATCATATTTGTTCCTATGATAAACTTATGTGTCTTGTCGATCGGATTAACCTTTATTGTGACACTGTCGCTGTATTCAACACCGCCGATTGTTGCCTTTGCCGTTATTGTTGCATTTCCAACCTTGAGACCCGTCACATTGCCTTCGGCATCAATAGAAACAACGTCGGCAGGTGATATGCTGTAGGAAATTTCGGCGTTTGCGGCTGTCGCATCTGCATTTTCCGCTATTGCCGTAAGCTTTGTGCTGCTTCCTGCTTCGATTTCCGAAGACTCAACCGAGAGTGATACCCACGGCTGACGTGTGAGGGATAAAGATTGTACAAGTGCAAAGGTTCTGTTGCTCTTATAATTTGATGCAGCCTGACCTCTGCCAATGGTAAGAATCATCCAATATTTTCCTTTTTTAAGTTTCACCTCATCGGCCGCTTCATTTACAGGATCTGTTGAATTGCTATTTGTATCTCTCGATATTATGTGCTTAACCGTAGCGTCTGCATCGTAAGAAGCGTTTTCAATCGCAGTGTAGACCGGGGATACTGCGTTTTTGTCCATAGTTTCTACCTCGAAATCATCCTGATGAACGAGATATATGTCAACAAGCCCTGTAGTGGTTGTACTTACCGTTGCTACTTCCGGAATATACATTCCTTCTTTATCTACCTCAAGTCCAAAAACGATAAAATTAGCCCCTACTGTCTCCATACCGCTTGCAGACAATGTCATACGTGTGGTATCCAAAGCCGTACCGGAATAGAACGAGCCTTCCATAAGACCACTGTACCACCACTTACCGCTTGATACGGTTTTATCGAATTCAGCAGTTTCCGAAACATCTGTGGGCTTTGCCGCAGTTCCAACCACAGCGCCCTTTACAAACACAAATTCGGGATTAAGCTCAACCGCTTCTCCTTCCGCGGCAAAAGTCGCCGGGATCATTGCGATAACCAGCGCGAGTGCGAGGATGATACTTAAAAATCTTTTCATTTGTTTTTCCTCCTATTTTTCCTCTGCGTAAATGCAGATATATTTAACTGATTATATTTTATAATATAAACGAAGGTTTTTTCAAACATATGTGTGGTAAAATCGTGCCAATTTGTTTTTTTGTTCTTGACTTTGTTTCTTCTGAATGATATCTTTAATTTGCAGAATTCCGGAAGGTGAGGTGTGCTATGAAAACGATAGGATCAATATCTGACCCGAGGTCGCCTTTGTATACCATTCCGATACGCGTATCGACAGAATGTATGCGCGCAAGGCTCGACCCACACTATCACGATTTCACGCAGATATGCTATTCTTTTGCAGGCACACTCACCCACGTTATAGACGGAAAGGAATATACGCAGACCCATGGCAGCTGCGCGATAATACCACCGTTTACGGCACACTCCATTGATTCGATGGATTCTGAGGACACCCCCGTCAATATTTTCATAACGTTTCTCGACGAGGGCTTTTGTCACTTTGGCTATGATTGGTTTGCGTTTCACAACGCATATGCAAATTTCGAGGGGATGAGGATACCGCAATATATCCGATTTAAAGGCAAGGCGAGGCAACATACCGACAGCATAGTGAGAGAGATGTCAAAAGAGTTTTACAAGCATTCCGATATGTCGCAGGAGCATATTGCCCACCTGCTTTCACAGCTTCTCCGCACTGTCTGCAAATCTGAAGCCACACCGCAGAGCATAGAGGTTACCGATAGCATAAGAAAGCGCGCCGATGCAATACGCAGGGCTGTGAGCTATATCGGCGAGCACTGTCGGGAGAAGGTGTCTGTCGATATGCTCGCAGATGCGGCTTCGATGCCGAGGCGCACGTTTCTACGCGCTTTCCGCGAAATCACGGGAGTTACAACAAACGAGATGCTGACATCGAAGCGTATGAACACCGCTATGTTCGATGTCAACTTCAGCGATAAATCTCTTTCGCAGATTGCGGAGGATGTCGGATTATATGACAAATCGAGATTCTCAAAGCTGTTTTATGAATTTTACGGTATGACACCGACGGAATATCGGCGCGTCAACCATGCAACATCTAACAGAGCGAATTTTGAACACAAAAGACGTTTTGAATGGCTGGATACGGAAGAATCCGAGGAGGATACACAGATATGAATATCAGAGAAAAAATGAAGCTATTTTATGAAAATCCGGTTGTCGCATGGCATGAGCATATGTGGATAACGGGTGATTATGATTTTGATAAGCTTGATGTCAAACAGGCAGACGGTATACGCGAGGTTATGGACGTTCTCGGAATAGATAAGATTGTCACCTCAATACCCGTAAACTCGATAAAGCGCTGTGACCCCGAGATTTTCAGAGCCGCAAACAACACGACGTTTGAAGCGACGAAGCGCTACCCGGGAAAGGTATACGGTATGGCATATGTGCATCCGGGGCATCTGTCTTCCGCGCTTGATGAGATTGACCGCTGTATCACGGAACTCGGCTTTGTCGGCATAAAGCTCTATTACGATTATTTTATGGATGACCCTGCATATTTCCCGATTATCGAGAAATGCATCGACCTCGATATCCCTATTCTCCAGCACTCGATGCACTGTATGGATGCTCCGAACCACATACGACAGCCGCTCTGCTCGGACGGTGTGCATATGGCAAATGCCGCAAGGCGCTATCCGGAGGCAACGTTCCTTATGGGGCATTTCTCAATAGCTGAATGGAAATGGTCGCTCAAAGCGATTGCAGACACACCGAATGTCTACACTGATATCGGCGGCAGTGTCTATGACCGCCCTCAGATGGAAGAGGCAGTCGAGCTTCTCGGCGCGCGGCGTATGCTATATGCAACGGACAACGGTTTCTCCGCCGCAACGGGAAGAATCCTCGGCGCAGAGATTTCCGAGGAGGACAAGAAAACGATTCTCGCAGGAACGGATTTTCTCCGCTTCATCGAAAAAGCAGGAAGATAAAAACAAAAAAGAACTGCAGCCGCAGTTCTTTTTTATTATGCACATAGCTCAAACGTTGATAACGCCCGGGTGTCTGAGCATCAAAGGCTCCACTTGAAGCGCAAGGGGAGCTGTCGAGTTAGTGCGCTGCCTTTCCCCGGGTGCAGGTCGTTTCCTACAGGGGTGGGGATATCAACAAGAGCCTTCCCCTTGAGGTAGCGGAGCGTGAGCGGAGTGTCGGCGCGGCAATGAATGATAGTCCGGTGGACTATCAGAACCGCGACGTGACCGAGCCACAGCGAGACAAGGTGCCGGAGCAAA
>JAFSIZ010000184.1 GCA_017439555.1 Oscillospiraceae bacterium
CCTTGAGGTAGCGGAGCGTGAGCGGAGTGTCGGCGCGGCAATGAATGATAGTCCGGTGGACTATCAGAACCGCGACGTGACCGAGCCACAGCGAGACAAGGTGGCGCCGGAGGCGACGGATGAGGTGTCTTACCCCGACTTTGAATCCGTTGCAGAATATGCACGTGATGCAGTTGAAGCTCTCATCAGAGCAGAAATCGTCAACGGAAAAAACGGTCTCATAGCTCCGATGGATTATACAACACGTGCAGAGGTTGCAGTTCTTCTTTCGAGACTTTTGGAAATTGATTGATTCACAAGGTGGTGATAAGCTCAGATGACTAATGTAGCGATAATAGGTTGTGGGAAAATAGCCAACTCACACGTTCAGGCACTTGCTCAGATGGAGGATGTCAGGATAGCGGCTGTGTGTGATCTCAATGAAGTGAAATGCCGCCAGCTTGCAAAAAAAGTCGGAGCAGAGGCATATACAAGCTATGAAGAGATGCTTGAGAGTGAGAGGCTTCAACTGGCAATCATCTGTCTGCCGCCGGCTTTCCACGGTGAATGTGCGAGATATTGTGCCGGAAAAGGTGTGAATATATTTCTTGAAAAGCCGATGGGTGTTGATGCGGCAGATTGCAGGTCGATAATCGATGCCTGTAAAGCAAATGGGGTTATGCTCTGGGTCGGACATATGCAGAGATACTCTATGGAAAACCGCATAGCCAGAGAACTGGTTGAGTCAGGGGAATACGGCAGGTTGCTGGCCATCAACGAGGTCAGAACCTGCGGCTATCCCGGCCCTAACTCTCCCGAATGGCTTATGAAACGCGAGATTTCAGGCGGCGGAATAATGTATAATTTCGGCGCACACACATTGGATATGATAAAATATATAAGCGGAAGTCGTGTGGTGCTTGCTGAAAGCAGTGTGAATTTTTCAAGCGGAGATTCGGAAAATGTTGCAATCGGCTTCCTCAAGTTAGAAAACGGAGTTTCGGCGACTTTCAATCTTGTCGGGAGCTGCAGTGTCAACAGATATGAGATTGTACTTTATCTCACGGAAGGTGAGATAAGAATCAAGCCGAGAAGAAGTATTGTTGCCTGCGGACGTGACGGAGTTTTCCAAAAAATCGCAGATGCAGAGGATGCAGAGGCTTCGAGAGATAAAAACTGGCAATATCTGCAGTTGCGCGATGTGATTGATTCGCTCAAAACGGGAGAGGCGAAGGTCACCGGGGAGTATGGTCTTGAAATTATAGAAAATATTGAAAGCCTGTATGCATCTGCAGGAAGAAAATAATGAGTATCGGAGGTTAGGTTATGAGTAATTTGATGAAAAAGAGTGTAGCGCTCCTGCTTGCTGTGATAATGATGCTGGCGCTTGCTGCCTGTTCGGATGGCGGAAACGGCAAATCGGTTTCCGCAACGCTTGAAGGTGCGGACATCGAGGTTGTAATACCGTCTCATCCGAATTGGCCGTATCGTGATGAATGGGTATCGTGGCAATATGTAAAAGAGGCGACAAAAGCCAATATTGATGTTGTTGCATATCCGAATTCCGATTTTGCAACAAAGATATCACTCATTATGGCTGCTCCCGAGGATGTGCCGGATCTTATATGTATGCCGAATATGAGCATTGTAAGCAAATATGTTTCTCAGGGTGCATTTGTTGCAGTTGACGATCATCTCGAACAGATGCCGAACTATACGAAATTCTGGGATTCGCTTCCAAAAGACGACGCGGAAAGTATGATGCAGATCCGTCGCGCGGTTGATGGGAAGACGTATTATCCGCAGGTCTATGGCAGGCAGGATACAATCAATCTCCGCACATGGCTCTACCGCGAGGACATTTTCAAAAAGCACAATATAAAAACTCCTGAGACTATGGACGAATTATATGAGGCGGCGGTGAAGCTCAAGGAGCTCTATCCCGAAAGCTATCCGATATGTATTCGCGGATTTTTCAGCAACGGTGTAGATCTTATCGGTGCATCGTGGAAGCCGTATTTTGCATATGGTGCATATTATGATTTCGATAAGGATGAATGGAATTACGGTGCGCGTGAGGATACAATGCGCGAGATTATTGAATATTTCAAAAAGCTCAGTGAGAATGAGCTGATTCCGCCCAATTACGTAACGCTCAGCTCGGGTGAATGGTCAGAGCTTGTTTATACAGACAGGATTTTTGTATTCCCACAATATCAGGTGCAGATAGACATTCTCAATGCGGACAATCGCGAGCGCAATCCGGAGTTCACAATGGCAGCGATGACACCGCCGCGCGCAAATACCCCGACAGGACAGAATATGGTTGCGAAGAGCAATGTAGATCCGTGTGGATATGTAGTCTGCAACAGCGGAAATGAGCAGAGAATTTCCAACGCAATCTCACTTCTTGATTGGTTCTATTCCGACGAAGCCTGCGAGCTTCTTTCCTGGGGTAAGGAGGGAGAAACCTATGAGGTTGTGAACGGAGAAAAGAAATATATTCTCGCTGAGGGTGAGAATGTGGAAAATGCATATGGATTCCAGACGAACAGCCTTATTGTCCGTATAGAACCCGAAGCAGTTATGGCAGGCTTCTCAGATGAGCAGCGCAGCAGCACAGATTTCATTCTTTCCCACACTGAAGCAGGATATAATCCTGTGCGTTGGGTCGGCCTGAACCCTGAAGAAGAGGCAATCAGAAACAATGAAGGTGCAGCGCTTGATGTCTATGCACAGGAAATGATATCAAAATTCCTCCTTGGAACAGAGCCACTTTCAAACTGGGATTCTTTTGTAAATACGCTGAATGATATGGGTGTTGATAAGCTGCTTGGCGCATATGAATCCGCATATAACAGAGTAAAATAAAAAAACAGGCAGCAGATAAATTTATTGACAAACGATATGAAAGGACAATGGAATTATCCATTGTCCTTTTGCGTGTTGCATTATCCTCAAGGTGGATCGTGGTTGCTGATTTGCCTCGATGATTTTGATTGCCTTTTTACTTTTTGTGGTGCAAATTCGGAACAAAACACGCAGAGTAATTGACTATTATCGGATATTATGATAAAATAAACCATTGTAATAACTCAAATAAATGGTGTCGGTTGGTGTCAGAGCCAATTTTGAAACCCTTGAAATATAAGGAGATGTAGACAAATATGAAATTAGGTATAGTGGGGCTTCCAAATGTCGGAAAGAGTACACTTTTTAATGCTATAACAAATGCAGGCGCAGAGGCTGCAAACTATCCGTTCTGCACGATTGAGCCGAATGTCGGAACGGTTACAGTTCCCGACGAGAGGGTTGACAAGCTCTCTGAGCTTTATAACACTAAAAAAACAACTTATGCAACAGTTGAATTTGTCGACATTGCAGGTCTTGTCAAGGGTGCGGCTTCGGGCGAAGGTCTCGGAAACAAGTTCCTTTCCCATATCCGTGCAGTTGATGCAATCGTTCATGTTGTCCGTTGCTTTGCAGATGATAACATCGTCCACGTTGAAGGCGGCATTGATCCCATCCGCGATGTTGACACAATAAACTACGAGCTTATTCTTTCTGATATCGAAATGCTTGACAGAAGACTTGACAAAACGAGAAAAGCTGCAAAGGGTGATAAGGGTCTTCTCAAAGAGGTTGAGCTTTTAGAGCGGCTTTCCGCACATCTCGGTGAGGGCAAGTGCGCAAGAAGCTTTGAGATGGATGAAGAAGAGGCGGCAATCGTCGCAACTGTTGAGCTTCTGACAGCAAAGCCTGTTATTTATGCCGCAAATATGTCAGAGGATGATTTCGTTTCGGGTATCGGTGAAAATCCGTATTATGCAAAGCTTCGCGAGTTTGCAGAGGGCGAGGGCTCTCAGATTCTTCCGATTTGCGCAAAGCTTGAGGAAGAGATTATGGAGCTTCCCGAGGATGAGCGCGAGATGTTCCTCTCTGAGCTCGGGCTTGAGAAATCGGGCCTTGACAGAATGATTCAGGTCTGTTATGCGCTCCTCGGTCTTATATCCTATCTCACAGCAGGTGAGCCGGAAGTCAGAGCATGGACGATAACAAAGGGGATGAAAGCTCCGCAGGCTGCAGGTAAGATTCACACGGATTTTGAGCGCGGCTTTATCCGTGCTGAGGTTATCCGCTATGAAGACCTTATCGAGTGCGGATCTACCGCTGTTGCGAGAGACAAAGGTCTTATGCGAAGTGAAGGAAAGGAATATGTTGTTGAAGACGGCGACGTTATTCTTTTCAGATTCAATGTATAAAATTGTATAACAAAAGCACCTTCGGGCTAAAATATGCTTGGAGGTGCTTTTTTATGTTAAGGAAGTTTGTAAGTAAAATCGCGCAGAGCGGATTTTACATAATCCTGTTCCTGTGCATATCGGCAATAGGAATTTCGGCTTATGTAATGTATGTTGCGCGAAACACAGCTGATGATGTCAAAAGCAGCATCAGCACAGAAAGCTCGATTGAGCTTCCGTTCCCGATTGAGGAAAAAACGATATATGATTTTGGCACAGAGATTGAGATGCCGCAAGAAACGGAGAAGACGGCTGACAAGCCCCCTGCTGTGCAGCCAAAGCCTGAGCCGGAGCCTGCTTTGGAAAAGCAGATAACGGAAGAAAAACAGGTTGTTGAAGAGAAGAAGATCAAAACGGAAGAGAAGACATCCGCGGAAGAAAAGAAAGAAACTGCTGTTGTATATACGATGGCGTTGAGCGGAGCGATAACTGCGCCTTTTTCCGGAGATGAGCTTGTGAAGAGCAGAACCATGGACGATTGGCGCATCCATGCCGGCGTGGATATAAAGGGCGAGCTTGGAAGCGAGGTGCGCGCGATTGCGGACGGAGAGGTCAGAAGCGTTGAATCGGATACGATGCTTGGAAACACGGTTATGATACAACACGGAGACGGAATGGTGAGCGTGTATGCCAACCTTGCTGATGATATCACAGTCAAGAACGGCGACAGGGTAAAGGGCGGCGATGTTGTCGGAAAGGTCGGGCAGAGCGCACTTTGCGAATGTCTTGAAGAATCGCATCTGCATCTTGAGGTGATCAGAAACGGCGAGAATATTGACCCTCTTTCGCTGTTTCCGTCAGGTGAAGAATAACGGCATATTTGCGTGCTTTTCATAACCTTATGGAAAAGTTGGCACAAAGTTGGCGTGAAATCAAATATTTTTGTGCTATAATATTTACAATGCCAAAGAGTGTACACATTTTGTGTGCACTCTTTTTGCATATCCGAAAATGCTTGCCGCGTGCATTTTCAAAAAGGAAAGGAGGTGTGGTTGACATGACAAAAAAGCGACATACGTTAAAACACGAGCTTGAAAAAATTATGAAGCAAAGGCTTGAGCCTGAGTATCTTGAGAAGATTGGCATCGGGGAGCTGGCAAAAAAGAAACCCAGCGTGTTGCGTGCGATTGCTCTTGCACAGGTGAAAAAAGGGCTTGAAGGTGATCTTCGCGCAGCGGAGTTTATAGACGAGCTGCTTTGCGAAGAAACACAGACGGCTGAAGCTGCTCCGTTTGATGTTGTGGTGAAGGTTGTCGGAGAAGGAAATGGAAATTAAGATTACACCAAGACAGCGTGAGTTCATCAACGCAACGAGTGGTGAGGTGTTGTTTGGCGGTGCGGCAGGAGGCGGTAAATCATACGGTCAGATTGTGGATGCATTTTTGTTTGCGATCAAATACCCGGGCTCAAAACAGCTGATACTTCGGCGGACGCTGCCTGAACTTGAAAAGTCGCTCATAAGAAGTGCGCTTGAGCTTTATCCGAGAGAATTGTTCACATATAAAAGCTCAAAACATGAGGGATGTTTCAAAAACGGATCGGTGCTCGATTTTGGATATTGTGATGCTGAAAATGATGTTTACCGCTATCAGTCTGCAGAATATGACGTCATCAGATTTGATGAGCTTACCCATTTCACCGAACAGATGTATGTGTATCTCATATCACGCGTGCGCGGAGCAAACGCATATCCGAAGCAGATAAAGAGCGCAACGAATCCGGGCGGTATCGGACATTCGTGGGTTAAAGCGCGGTTTATCGATATTGGTGAATCGGGAAAAGAGCACGCGGGGCGGATTTTCATACCGTCGCGTGTTACAGACAACAGCTTTTTGATGAAGGCAGACCCGGGATATATAACGCGGCTGGAGAAGCTTTCAAAAAAGGACAGAGAAGCTTTGCTTTTCGGCAATTGGGATATTTTCGACGGACAGTATTTTACAGAGTGGAACCGTGAAATTCATGTTGTGCGCCCGTTTGAAATCCCAAAGGAGTGGCGGCGCTATTTCGTTATGGACTATGGTCTTGATATGCTTGCAGGATATTGGATTGCAGTCGATACCTATGGGCGTGCGTATGTATATCGTGAGATATATGAAAGTGGGCTTATCATTTCCGAGGCGGCAAGAAAAATAGCTGCGGCAACGGGAGAAAAGCTGTATGCAAATATTGCGCCGCCGGATTTGTGGAACAGGCGCCAGGACACCGGCAAGAGCGCGGCCGAGATTTTTGCGGAAAACGGAGTACCGCTCATTGCGGCGAAGAATGACCGCGTGCAGGGTGGTATAACCTCAAGGAATGGCTCAGACCGTTCCGTGATGAGACGGGAGCGATGTGCGCGTCGCTACGCATATTCTCAAACTGCAAAAATCTGATAAGGACATTGCCTGCGCTTACTGTGGACAGCAGAAATCCCAACGATACGGCACGAACTCCGCATGAGCTCACCCATGCGCCTGATGCAATCCGTTATTTCGTTGCAGGGAGACCTGTTCCTGCTGCGTGTGCGAAAAATGAAAACTCCGGGAAACCGGAATTTGACAGGCAGATAGACAACCTGCTTGAGTTCAGTTAAAGGAGAGGATATGAGTTTGACACAATGTAAAAACAAAAACATACCAAAGGAGGAGTGCTTATGGCAAAAAATATAAAGCTCAGTGTGGCTGAGAATGATGTGTATACAAAGCAATATACAACATTCCGCGGTGTTGATTTTTCGAAAGATGCGTCTATGGTGGATGATGAGCATTCACCCGATGCCAAAAATCTCATATCTGACAAAGGCGGATTTCCGGAAAAGCGTCCGGGCTGGAGAACTCTCAATCAGCTTGACGGACGCATAAACGGGATTTTCAGCTTCGGAAGCAATGTGGACGGATGTATGGTCATCCACGCAGGAACGAAGATATATAAGCTTTCCGGAGAAGAGCTCACGTTGCTGAAGGAAGGGATAAGTGACAACAGATCAATCGGCAAATATTTCAAAGGGAAGCTTTGCATCCTGACGGGACGCGAATATCTTGTCTTTGACGGAGAAAAATGCTTAAACGCAAAAGATGCCGAGGATATGTATGCCCCGATAACCATTATCTCGCGCGGTGTAATGGCCCTGCAATATGGCGATACGAGCCGCGACACAACGTTTCGCAACTGGTATGACAATCAGGTGTATGAAGACAGGAACGGAGACGCCGTGAACTATGGCGTTATGCCTGAGGGCTCAGGTATCAATCTGGTTTCGGGAAAAAGAAAAAACCATTTTGAATATAAGAGCGGAATTGTGGCGTTTATCCTGGATGCGACGATTTCCCCGGGAACGTATGTCACAATGCGTTGTCTGACGACGGGGGATGAGCTGTTTCGTATATTCTATACGGGAACCTCGGCGCAGCAGAGCCATTATATGTCGAACGGTGAGGAATGCGTAATAAATTCAGAAATTATGGATGTAATGATGCAGGATACAGCAGGTGTGGACAGGTATCATGTCATCCTTGGAAACTCTGAGAAAAACAATTGCGGATATGTCATTTGCTATCCGAAAACCTCAGATATGGCAGGGTACTACCATATCGAGGGCATTGATAACTTCTCTGTAGAGTTTACACACGAGGTTGAAGGCTATGGAGAGCGGATAGACAAATGCACCGTTATGGACGTGTTTGAAAACCGTCTGTTCTTCTCTGGAAATCCCGATTATCCGAATGCGGACTGGTATTCGGGAGTCAATGATCCGCTGTATGTTCCTGATTTGAACTATACGGAAATCGGAATGGATTCGAGCGCGATTGTCGGATATCTTCGCACAGGAGACAAACAGGCAATACTTAAATCGGACGGCGATGATGCGACAATATATATGCGCTCATATTCAAGCCTTGGCGACGGCAGCGCTATCTTTCCGATAAAGCAAGGCATTTCGGGAATCGGCGCGATAGCAAAGAACGCGGTCTGCACGTTTCTCGACGATCCGCTCTATCTCACGCGCAACGGAGTTTACGCGATAGCAATGCAGGACATATCGAGCGAGCGTGCGCTCAATCTGCGCTCGACGCGCATAAACAACAGGCTTCTTTCGGAGAAAGAGCTTACCGATGCCGTGATGTGTGAATGGAACGGATATCTCGTGCTGTGTGTCGGAGAATGTGCATACGTTGCTGATGCAGCGCAGAAATCATATTCCGGGAACAAGACGGGGACGTTTGAATATGAATGGTATTATTGGACAAACATACCTGCGACAGCACTTCACGATGATGAGGGAGAGCTTTATTTCGGAACGGAGGACGGAAGAATATGCAAATTCAACACAGATCTTATCACCGATAGCGGCGAGCTTGAAGATGAGGCATATTCTGATGACGGAGAAGCGATTGTCGCGGAATGGGCGACAAACCTCTCGGACGATGGGAATTTCATGCAGGAAAAAACTCTTGTGAAAATCGGCTCGGGCGCTATGCTCAGAGCGGACAGGGATTCAGCGGTCAAGGTAATCGTGCGTACAGATCGTCCTTCCGGGCAGGAGACAACCCTGCATTGCGGAAACAAGAACATATCCGCGCGGTATTCGGTTGTTCCGTTCAATTCGCGTATCAAAAAATACAGCGCAATACAAATAGTCTGCCGCAACGATGAGATAAACAACGCTTTCGGCGTCGCAGGCATTATCAGAAGATATTTTTATGGAAAAACAAAAAAATAAAAAATTATGGAGGAATTAAAAATGTCAAATGGAGCAGTACAGACAACATATATGGGCCCGGATAAGAGAATGCATCAGGGCTTTATAATCGGAGGAAAGACCTATAAGGATCAGGCAGGCACAGAACGTATTGAAACCGGCTCAACGGTATATACGGGAGGCGGCGATTTCCTGATGACAGAGGCAGGAGGTGTGAAGCTTCCGGGCAGCGTGACAAACGATGTGAGAAACGCTTATCAGAACGGAGCAGCCCACCTTGACGAAGCCTACGCCGCACGGCGCCGGGCAATAAACTCAGCGACAGCACGCACACAGGATGCAATCGACGATCAGCGCAAAACTGCGAATAGGCAATATGCGGACGCAAACCGCGCGGCGTATCAGGCATATGTGAATGCATCAAACCCCTATGGTGCGGCAGAAGAGCAGCGCGCAAGGCTGGGGCTTGCTGGCTCGGGATATTCCGAAACCTCAAGGATGCGCACAGCGAATACATATCAGCAGTCGCTTTCGGAGAACAGGCTTGCGAGAGACACATATCTGCGCGAGCTTGATAATGCCTATCGTGAAGCGAGATATAACGGCGATATCGAGCTTGCGAATGCCCTTGCAAACTATCAGCAGCTTGTATATCAACACGGCATCAATGCAGCTGAAGCGATTGCGGCTCAGGAGAATGCCGCATACAATGCAGGAATCGCCGCAGATCAGGCGAAGTGGCAGCGCGATGTATATGCACGCGAGCAGGAGCTTGCCGCACAGGAAAGACAGCGCCGCCGCGAGCTTGAAGAGCGCGAGTATCAGCAAATGCTCTGGGAGCGCGCATATAGAATGGCACAAGCAGGCTTTTCAAATGAAAATATTGCAGGCACGCTCGGCGTAGACCTGAATCAGCTCTATCGCATAGTGAACTCCTGAGGTGACGGAATATGATGTGGTATTTGATATTTATGGCGTTTGGTGCACTTGTATTCGGAGCGGGGATAGCTTTTGAAAAAATTGCCGCGGCCGATGTTGAAGAAAGCGAAACAGAGCTTCCTGACGGAGAATTCGACACGGAGCTCTATCGCCAATGGGCAAATCTTTTTGATTATGACGGAACAGAGCAGGAGGATGTAAACGATGAAGAATAAAAAGCCGTTTGAAATCTGGAATGAATATCAGAGGGGCGTCAACTATAACAAGGGTATCGATCTCTATGAGACAGTCAAGAAAAACGAGAACTTTTTCATAGGCAGGCAATGGGAGGGGGTTAACGCCCCTGACCTTGCAAAGCCTGTGATAAACGTGCTCAAACGTGTCGTGAGCTATTTCATATCAATGATAGTAGCTGATGATATCGGCGTCGCCTTCACTCCGTTTATAACAACAGAGGAGCACACTAAAAAGGCCGACATATGGTCGCGAGAGGTCGAGCGCGTCATAGAGCTTTCCGATATAAAGGAAAAATCGCGTGATGTCATACGCAATGCGGCTGTTGATGGCGACGGGATATTATATTTCTATTTCGACTCAAACGCCGAGACAGGTCAGAGCGCGAAGGGCAGGATAGCCTGTGAGCTCGTCGATAATACAAATGTGATTTTCGGAAACCCTTATTCATCCGAAGTCCAGAAACAGCCATATATTATTGTCGAAATGCGCAAAACAGTCGATGCTGTGCGCAGTGAGGCAAGGAAAAACGGAGTTGGTGAGGCGGAGACAGAGTCGATCCTTCCGGACCGCGAATATGAGATGTATGACATAAGCACAGCAAGAGCAGATGATGATCTTGTAACCGTGCTCGTAAGATTCTGGCGCGAAAACGGAACAATACACGCAGTGAAGACAACGCGCAACACAATAATACGCGAGGCCTGGGACACAGGCTACCGCCGTTATCCGATAGCTGTGATGCCTTGGGAAAAGGTGAAAAATTCATACCACGGCATAGCGGCAATAACGGGACTTATCCCGAATCAGATAAGCATAAATCAGCTGTTTGCAATGGCGATACATTCGGCGAAGACGAATGCTTTTCCGAAGATGGTCTATGATGCTACGAAAATATCAGCCTGGACGAACAAGGTCGGGCAGGCAATTGGCGTGGTCGGAAACCCGAATGAAGCTGTGGCGTCAGGGTTCCGTGGTGCGGATATGTCGAGCCAGGTGTTCACGCTTATCGATAAGATGATACAGAATACGCTCGAGTTTATGGGTGCATCGGATGCGGCGCTCGGCAATATCAATCCGCAGAACACATCGGCAATAATCGCAACGCAGAAGGCATCGGCAATGCCGCTCGAGCTTCAGAAGCTCGCGTTCAATCGCTTTACTGAGGATTATGTGAGAACGATAGTCGATATGATGAGTGTTGACTATGGTATGCGTGAGGTGCAGAGCGAGCTCAACGGAGAGGTTACGACAGAGCTGTTCGATTTCTCTGACGATAAGGCCTATGAGCTGAGCCTCAAGGTAGATATCGGCTCGGCGGCATATTGGAGCGAGCTTATGCAGGTGCAGACGATGGATAATCTATACGGAAAGGGAATTATAAACGATGTAATTACCTATCTGGAGGGAATACCCGAGCAATACCTGCGCAACAAGGCAAAGCTTATAGCAAAGCTCCGAAGCGAGCAGGAAATGCAGAAACAAGGCGGAATGCAGGCTCCTCCGGGAGCGGTGCCGCCGGTCGGAATGGCAGGTGTGCTTCCGCCTGCAGGCGGAGCGATGCCACCGATGACCGAGCTCGGGGAGATAAAAGCAAACGCAGGTATGCCGATGTAATGTATAAGGGGGAGATATCCTCTCCCCCTATTTACAAAAAGAGAGAAAAGTAATATAATGAAAGGAGAAGAAATGGGACGTAAAAAGAAGGATTATTCAAACGGCTATTCCGGCGCAGACCCTACGTTCGGAAGTGATCCGTTTGCAGCCCCGAATCAATCGAAAACACCGAATGGTTACAGCTGGACAGATGTAGTCGATGAGACGGGCCGTGACAAGAAAAATGCCTCGAAGACAACGACAGCATCACAGACACAGAGCAAAACATCATCCCGACCAAAGAAAAAGAAGCCCGGTTTTGAAAGCAGCTTTGAAGCGTATGAATCGCCATATTCAAAATCGCCGGGGAGCGCCGCTGTCTATGATTGGGCAAAGGAACACCACGAACGTATGCAGCGCTTAGGCGTGCCGACAA
>JAFSIZ010000185.1 GCA_017439555.1 Oscillospiraceae bacterium
ATTCGAGCGGATTATCTTTCCGCAGTGAATTGCATAATCAGCAGAGGTCGAGCCGTCAAACACGACATCCGCCGCGCCCTTTGCCGCGTCCTGTGCGCGGATATCGGCAAGACCGATATCCGAAGCATCGAGCGCAGGAACATCGGACATCTTGTCGCCTATCGTGGCGACAACCTTGCCGCGCGATTTGAGAATGTTTATTATGCGCACCTTATCCTGTGCGCGGAGCGAGGTGAATACAAACGTGTCGCGGAGGCGTTCCGCAAGCTCATCGTCCTGCATATTCGCGACCTCTCTGCCGCAGAGGATATTCTCGGACGAAAGCGAGAGAAGCGATGCGCCGAGCTTCGCTTTTTCCGCGTCGCTCTCCGTGAGGAGATAGACAGCCGCGCCCGAGAAATTGAGCGCCGCCGTGTCAGGTGTCGTCGGAATCTCGGAATCTGCATTGGTTGCCGCAATTCCGAGGAATATGAGATTTGAATCACAGGGAACATCATCACCCGAGCGGAGGCCTATCGCCGTTATCGAATAGCCCTCTTCGGCAAACGTGCGGATTGTGTCGCTTATATCGTTGCGGTCGGAATCAACGAGCGAGCGTATTTTTCCGAAATCCCATATAAGCGAGGAGCGTGCGAGAATCTCCTCCGCATCTCCGCCCGTGTAGGAAATCGTGGTGTTGCCTGCGCGGTGAAGCGTTGTTGTGACCTCGCCCATAAATTCGCCGATTTTCGGGAAATCCGCCGCGACCTTTTCCGCGTTGCATTTGTTTTCGGCGAATGTGCGCAGCGGTGCATTTTTGAGCTCACAGAGCAGAAGCCCTTCTATAAATGGTATGGTGTCCTCATCCTGCGGTGAATGAATTCTGCCGTTTGTATATGTCGCGGCAACGCCCATCTGCGGAATGTCCGTCGTAAAGACCGTGACCTCGCCGAGACGCTCCACAGCCTGCATATTCTTTGCCAGAAAGCCTGCGCCGCGAAGAAGCTCCGCGCCGCGCGAAAGCGCCGTGAGCGCACCTGTGCTTATGCTTTCGGGGATAACTGCAACGGCGAGCGAAAGAGCTGTGAGCGTTGCTGTCATAAGATTGTCGCGATGAAGAAGCGAGATGAAGAATACCGCGCCGCATCCAAGCGCGAATATGACCGTAATTATGCGCGAAATGCCTCTTGTGCGCGAAAACAGCGGCGCCTTATCCTTTTCAGGGATATCGAGAGGCAGTGTGAGGCGGCTCATCTCGGTTGACATACCCGTCGCCGTGACAACGCCGTCGCCGCGCCCGGAGATGACAACAGTTCCCTCAAAGGCGCAGTTGTCGCGCCGCTCGATAGATACATCGGAGGAGTTCTTGATTGTGCAGTCCTTCTCAACACGCGCCCTTCCCGTCAGGGAGGATTCGTCGATAACAAGATTCTCGCTCGTTATGAGGCGGATATCTGCAGGCACAACACGCCCGGGCTTGAGCGTTACAACGTCGCCGACAACGAGCGAATCCGAGGTCAGCTTCATCTTCGCGCCGTTGCGCAGAACTATGGCATGGGTGACACTCGGGCTTATTGTGCGGTCAAGCTCGTTTGTTCCCGATTTCTTGCACTGTGCCGAAAAGACCGTGTGGATTATGATTACGGCAAATATCAGCGATGTCGAAATCCAGTCGCCGAAGATTGCGGAGATCGTCGCCGTGATGATGAGCAATATGATCACAGGGCGCGCAATTCCCAGTGCCGCAAATTTGAAGAACGAAGAGCCGTCCTGCTTTTCGCTCTGGTTTGTGCGAAGCGATGCCTCCTTGTCGGAAAGCCCTGTTTCAGGGTTGACATCGAGCGCTTCGAGTGTTTCTTCTATACTGAGCTTATGGTACAAATCAAATCAACTCCATTAAAATCCTACATTAAATTATAAAGCCAAAAAGAGCAAGTGTCAAGGATAATGAGAGCAACCGGGCTGCTTGCGGAATATTTTTTTGTGTTGTAAAGAGAACGTATTTTTTAATTCCGCATTCTTGACTTTTCGCCGGGCATTATGCTAAAATTCCAAATGGCATATTTAAATTCCGGAAAGGAGAACACATAATGACACCTCAAGAATTATACCAGTTGGGTGAAAATGCCTATAACAGCGAAAGATATGAGGAAGCACTCAAATATTATATGGAAGCCGGCCCCGAATGCGTCGACGCAGTTTCCTCCATACCTTTTTGCTATGTCAATCTCGCAACAGAGGCATCGCTTGACGCTTCAAACCACGCTCAGGATACAGAATACCTGGTGAGAGGGCAGCAAAAAGCGGTAAAGCTCCTCGATGCAGCAATACGCTCCGCTCTCTACATATACCGCAATTTCCCCGACTATCCATATTCCTGCAACATCGCGGCCTATAACATAGCCAATGCCCTGAATCTGCAATACAGCCTTATTTCAACAGGCCTTACCACAGCCTATAATATCACGAATACGGAAACCACAGTCAGGCAGACTGTAATGACCACAAAAATCGGCGATAAGGTTGTCAACCGCGAGGTTTTATGGGAAGACATCATCGGCACGGAAACCACATCCTTTGTTTCACTCAATTCATATGATATGAGCGACTACCACATATTGGGCCCTGACGAAAAAACAAAGCGCGTTAAGGCTTCAATGGAAACCATCGTAACAAACGCTGCGCAGATTGCAGATATTCTTGAATGTATCAACCGCGAATACGACGCGCATATGGTAAGAGCGTCTGTTGCCTGTGCAATGGCCGAAGCGGAAAACGGCGATCGCAGCATGCTTTTGCCTGCTGAGTGGTTTATTGCAAGGGCGGATGAGTTGGCAAAGAACTCTATTTCCGATAAAGCTGTTTATGATAACTGGCATGAGTTTTTGAACATTATCGCAGATGACTACAGAGAGCTTGCATCCAAATATTCAGCACTCCTCAGAAGTTATCGCAAAAGAGGCGAAAAACCGTATCTTGCAAGGTTTTATCAGGATAAGGAAAAAGCTCCTGCCGTTGAGTCCTGCACTTCCTATACCGAGACCCTGAATATAAAAAGCGCAGGAGATGCCGGCTCCAATACCCTGAGCGATCTGTCCGAGCTTTTCCTGACTGTGTTCGCACAGGTTTCATTTATGAAGATTTTCCCCACAATACTCTTCGCATCAATAATAGGCCTGTTCTGCGGCGGCCTGTTCCATGTTTTCTCAAGTGATGCCGGTATTTTCACAAAGGTGTTCGGCATTGTCTGGTTCATACTCACAATCGGTCTCACATTTTTCAGAACAATTTCTGACGCAGACGAATTCAGAACAAATAACACCTTCAATATTTATATGGGAATAATGCTCGGCACAGCCTTGCTCTTCAGCATCAATTTTATAGTGGCGATCATTGCATATATCGTATTGTGCATTCTGGCAAAAAAATATAAGTAATAAAATACTTGTTCAAAGTGAAAACCGCCTCTGCTTTTTGCAGAGGCGGTTTTGTTGTCAGTTGGGATAAATCAAATTCATTGCGCCGACCTCATCGAAACCGATAATGCCGCATTCTGTAACGCTGATATCAACAGGGAAGGAGAGAAGTCCGCCTGTATCCACAATTTCATATGGGAAATTCGGCTTGTCTGCATTATAGCTTGTGCTTGTGTTTCCATAGGAGAAGTTGAATACGTTTTCGCGCGTCTCGCCATTGGTATATTCAAAATTCCAGTTTACAGAGCCGTCCCAGAGCCCGTCAACAAGGTTTCCGCTTATCTTTCTGGTGCGGCGGCTGTTCATATCTGTGTATACGCCCTCGTTGTATTCCTCAACCTCGCCATAGCCGTTGGGGCGGTCATATTCCCAATTTCCTCTATAGCAATAGTATCTCTCGCCGTTTGCGGCAAGCCACATCCCCCAACCGCTGCGCTCACCGTCGACAAAGTTGCCATAATAGAGAAAGCCTTCTCCGTAGGCACCGACTTCATCAAATTGGGCATAGGATACGCGGCAGATTGCAATGCCTTCACCTGTGTCGGAGCCGTCATTGTCCGGTATGTAGTAATAATACTCGCCATAGTCGAGGCTTTCGACAACGGCGTTATATTCGGGGGTCTGGAGCCATGAATGGTATATCGTTTCCTCTGCTTTTATGTCGCTGTAGAGTTGTTTGAGAAGAACGTCGGCCGCGTCATCAGCTGAGGTGATGTGATTTTCCGAAGGAGCTTCCTCCGGTGTCTCGGGCGCGTACGGCACTTCTGCGCTACCTTCATACTCCGATTCATATTCCTCTGAGTCTTCAGTCTGCATTTCATATTCAGTGCCGTCGCTGTAGCTGTTTTCTTCATCCTCCGAATAAGTCAGATTTTCCATACCTTCGGGCATCTCATATTCCGGCTCGAACAGCGGAAGAATAATCCGCGCGGCCGCAATCAGGATAATCACAATCAGAAGGACCTTCAGCCCCGGGCTCATCTTGGACCCGGCAGATTTTTTAGTGTTCACAGGATTTTTTGCCGCAGCATATCTCGGGTCATTCGCCGCAGGTGCACGCCGCGAAGGCTGCCTCGGCGGTGATGCCGGCTGTGGTGGTGGAGGTGTCACAGGTGCAGGCTCAGGCTGCGGAGGGGGCGGGGCAGGTGCAGGCTCAGGCTGCAGAGGGGGCGGTGCAGGTGCAGGTACAGGCTTTTCCGGAGGAAGCTCTTCTCCGACCTTTTCCTTTTGCCCTCCGTTTTGCGGCATATAGTCCTCAAATATGACCGTCGTCCTCTCGGGGATGCCGAGCGCAGCTTCTCTTCCGCGGAATTTGACAGGCAGAGTAAGCTTACGAAGATTTACGCAACCCTCAAACGCACAGTCGCCGATTTCCGTGACGCTTATCGGCACTGTAAGCTCTGAAAGGGAAGTGCAATCACGGAATGCGCCCCAGCCTATCTCGCAAAGCCCGAAAGGAAGCCACACCGCCGAAAGCGACGTGCAACCCGAAAATGCGTTCCAGGATATTTTCCTCATGCTCTCAGGGAGAACAAGGCTCTGCATTCCGGTGCAGCCCATAAACGCGCTTTCGCCTATTGTCTCAACGCCGTCAGAAAAAACAACCTCTTCTATGTCCTCATGCTCATAATAGGCATAGCGCTCAATAGTTTCTGTCCCGACAGGGATATATTCCTTTTTCCCCATATTCAATCACCTGTATTGTTTAATCCACATCAGTATATCACGCCTGTCAGAAAAAGTCAAAAAACCGCCGTGAAAAAGGCGGTTTTTTGAGACTGTTTTAATATTTCTGTATCCATTCAAGCTCGCGATAGAAGCGGAGTGTGTCTGTGTTCTCCGCGATGCGCTTATTTTGAAATCTTCAAACCATGTCTTGCGGCATCTATATACAGCTTTATTAAATCGTATATACCGAAAAATTGTCCGACGAGGATTTGAAAGTGTTGATAGCCGTTGCTGAAAGGCTATATGATAAGGAGCCGTGAAAGTGATATTTTCACGGCTCCTGTTTGTTTCCGCCCACAACGGTTGATTTATTGAAACTTTCGTGTATAATAGAAGGATAAAGATATTCAGGGAAAAGATAAGGGGATAAAAATGCTTACATTGACTCAAATAGTACACCAGGTGGAAAGCAAGAAGCGAAACACATTTGAAGCGGAATGCATCTCAATCCGCAATTCAAGTGCGATGTTTCAGATTATAGGCACAAATGTAAAATCAGTAGTATACGCCAAGGATGTTGCATTCGCAAGGCTCAATGACCTGACACAGCTGTTTTGTGAGGGCGACATCTACCCGATAACGATCTACAGAATCGTTCACGATGAGACGGAAAGCGGCACGCGCATAAGGCTCTTTGCCTCGCTCAAGCCTGCCTTCGGCACGCGCGAGGAGGTTGTTGACAACCTTCGCGGCGAGACGAAATGGATGCCTGTTGTGCGCAACTATATAGACGGAAAGACAGGCGTGCTCGTTTCACCAAACGTTATCGCCATAGAGGATTTTCCCGAGGACAGCGACAAGGTCGCGGTATATGCACAGATAAAAAGAGTCAGCGAGCGCGGAAAAATACGCCTCCACATCGTTCCGACGGAGGAACCGTGCCCATATTCGGGAGAGGGCGTGCTCCATCGCTTTTTCCTCGAAAGCAAAAAGGATATGAAGGACATTCCGCCCTACACAGACGTTGCGGCCTTCTCAAAGGGGCTTTTCCTCTCGCGGACGGTCAATCAATCCGGCTTTGACGAGGACGTCGATCTGTCTCTCTATGATTCCGCCGAGGCCGTCGCCTATCCTCAGCCTCAGGGCAGATATAACAGCTATTTTCTTATGCAGCTCGTCGGAAAAATCAAGGAGAACGGCCACGCACTCAGGACACTCGAGCTTGCAACGCGCCTCTTCCGCGGCTTCTACACGGCGCAGATGGTCAAGGAGCTCGAGGAATGCGACGAGAGCGAATCCATAATAACTCAGGCGTTCTGGAGCGAGCTTGTTGCAAACAACATCGTCGCAAAGACGAAAATCGCCTGCGGAAAGAACGAGATTTTTTCCGTGTTCTGCAATTCGCTCAATTTCAGATGCCTTGCCGAGAACAGCGTGCCGAAGTTTGCCGAGCAGATGGGCAAGGACGCTGACTGGATATTGAGAGGCCTCTCGGTAAACCGCGTTTTGCTCGGTATGTATAAAAAAGACAAATCAATCCTCAATGGCATAAAGCGCAACTGGATGGTCGGCAAGGACCTCTCCGACAGGCACGTGCCGAAGTTCCGCGCGCTCGCCATTATCGAGGCGAAGAACCTGATTATAGATTCGTGCCGCAGCACACGCAAGGCGGAATCCATCGCACAGAAGGTCATAAGGATAAACGAGGTGCTGAAGCAGGTCGGCGGCAGGAAAAAAATATATATCATATGCCGCAACGAGGATATAGAAAACCGCATCCTCAAGACACTTCGCGATGCAAAGCTCCAGAGGGTCAGGGCATACACAGCGACAGACAGCTCCTTTGAGCAGGTCGGCGAGTTCAGGCCCGTCAAAGCGCCATCGTTTTTCGAGCGCCTTTTCGGAATAAAATAACATC
The DNA here is from genome assembly GCA_017439555.1 of Oscillospiraceae bacterium. GTDB lineage: Bacteria > Bacillota > Clostridia > Oscillospirales > JAAYXM01 > SIG480. The sequence continues at coordinate 7,042 of JAFSIZ010000185.1, forward strand.
TCCAAAAACAAAAAACAGACATACAATCAGTATGTCTGTTTTTTTATGCGAAATTTTTATGCAAAGCTATTTGCACAGCCAGTTGCGGAGAACCATCGTCATCTCTGCTCTTGTGACGTTGCCTGAGGGGTTGAAGCTTCCGTCGGCATTGCCTTTGAAAATTCCGTTTGCAACGGCCCAGCTTACGGCATCCCTGTTTTTGTCTGAAATCTTCCGCGAATCTGTAAACTGCTCAAGCTCTGCTCGCCTTGACATATCGAGCTTCATAAGCTTTCCGCAATTATACATCGCCTGAGCCAGAGCCTCGCGGCTAATCGGGGCGTCGGGGCTGAAGCGGTTGCCTTCCGATGACGGAATAACGCCTGTCTCATTTGCCCATTCTGCGGCACCAAGCCACCATTCACCGCCCGAAGCATCGGCAAATTTATTGCTTTGCTCCGCCAAAGGCTCGCCTGCGAGCCTGTTGAGAAGCGTTGCCGCCATAGCTCTGCTTATAGCCGCGCCCGGGGCGAATTTATCGCTCGAGACACCTCTCATAAGCCCGTTGAGATACGAATAATACACGCTGCCTGCAAACCAGTCGCCTTTTGTGACATCATCAAACAGCTGATAATCCTTCGCGATTTCATCGGTATTCCGGGTGCGCGTGAAATCAGGCTGAGTATTAACGCCGTTTTTTCCGTCTTTCGCGGCGATTCTCTCAAGATATGTGCTGATGGGCGTCCCGTCCATTCTGCAGGGCCTGCTCATAAGCGCCAGCTGCTCCGCGATATCACACCCTCTGACGAAATAGTTGCCTGCAGTCCCTCTTGCGCCTTCGCCTGCCATAAGAATCTTATAGCCTGTGTTGGCAAGAACAACAGCATCACCCTCTCCGCTTCTCTTTGAATATGGGTATGCAACCGTCTCCGGGGCTTTGCCCGTCCAGCCTTCGATGCATTTCACAGCCAGAGCATAATCCTTTCCGACAGCTTCGGCAAAAGCCTCTGCCGATTCACCCTCCATCATACTCATACCGATGCGCTTGTCCTTGTTGTATACGTGCAGACCATATGTGTGTGAGCAGATGTTGATCTCTCCGCTTTCCGACATTTCGACAAGCTCCTCCCACGTGCAATAGGGGGCAGGTTCGCCGTCTCGCGTATCGCCTGCCGCAAGCGCGTCCCATGTTGCGTCTATCTGCGCGCCGATTACGTTGAAATCTGCCTTCATATTATATTTTCTGAGCAGCAGCCACGCATTTTTGTATACGCCCCACGAGCCATCGTCGATTGAAATGATGACCGCCTTTTCAGGTATGGATTTTCTGCCTTCAAGGTGGCGCAGCAGATCGTCTGACGTTATTGTCACATATCCGTTGTTTTTAAGCCAGATGAGGTCTTGCTCAAAATCAGCAGGGGAGATTGAATACTCCTCAAATTCAACACCGTTTTTTATGTCCTCTTCGGAAACGAAGTTGTGATACATAATAACGCTTACGGCCGAAAGCTCCTCAGGCGCAACGACAGCGCAAAACGGCGCGGATGCACCTGCTCCGCCGCTTTTTTCGATCTTATAGTAATATGTGTTGGGGTATGTTGCCGTTGCATCGCGATAGGAGCCCTTGTCGGAATTTCCGATGTGCTCAAAATCCCCGTCCTTGCTGTTGCTTCGATAGATTTTATATTCACTGCCGTCTTCATTCTCCCAGACGAGAACAACGTTGTCCGGGTCCTGCCATATCGCCTTTTCCTGCGCCTGCGCGCCTGCACAGAGCGAGAAACAGAGCATCACAGCCACAAGCAGCAATAAAAATTTTTTCATAATAAAAACCTCCGCTATGATTTTATCCACCTTCAGGAAGCCGCCTTCTATTTTTGATTGAATTATACCACAAGCCGCGGAAGAATAAAAGAAAAATAAACACAAAACTTCAGGAATGCAAATGAAGTATTTGCTGCGCAAATATGAAGCAGGGCGTAAGCCCTGTGAAGCACAAGCTGACGCTTGTATGAAGCGACGCGTTCCCTAATGTGCCGCAGCACACTTCATAGCCGAAGGCTGCTTCATTAGCGAAAGCGACTTAATGTTCCCGAAGGGAACGCTTCATTGAAAAAAGCACTTGCATTTGCAAGTGCTTTTTTCTGGTGGAGGAGGGTGGATTAGCGGGTCCGCGCTCCTATGAAACAGTCCACCGGACTGTTTCATTTGCCTGCGGGCAACCGTCGCTGTCCTCATCTCACCCTTCTTAGCCAAAAACAAAGACGACTGTCGGGACACGACAGTCGTCTTTGTTTGGTGGAGGAGGGTGGATTCGGACCACCGAAGTCGAAAGACAACAGATTTACAGTCTGCCCCCTTTGGCCGCTCGGGAACTCCTCCGTATAAGTGCTGGAGCTGGTGATAGGACTTGAACCTACAACCTGCTGATTACAAATCAGCTGCTCTGCCGATTGAGCTACACCAGCATTTTTAACAGCCTATAAATAATAACAAAAATTTTTCGGTTTGTCAACACTTTTTTTATTTTTTTAAAAAATTATTTTTAAGCATCCTCAAGATCCGTTGTCAGCTCGCGAAGCTTTTCGACTATGATGCCGAATGTTTTGTAAAAACTGTCGCGCTCTTTGTCCGACAATTCATCTCCGGCATCTGCAACAACGCGGTTTATTGCCTCCGTCAGAGCATCACACGCAGCTTTTCCGCTTTCTGTAATGCGATATCTCGCACGGTATTTTTTGCCTTCGTCGAATATCTCGACATAGTTCTTTTCGCGAAGATGGGAAAGCGTGCGCGAGATTCCTGCCTTGTCCTCGCCGCAAAGCTCTGAAAGCTCTGTCGGCGTGAGCCCCTCGCTGTGTTTGCCGATAAAGAACAGACACATAACCGCGCCGCCGCGCAGCCCGAAGCGCTTCATTTCATATGCTTTTATTTTCGCGATGCATTTGCTTGCTGTTGCAACGTCGCGCGTGAATTTTTCAAAACGCTCTATCATAATAATCCCCTTAAAAACCACCTATATACTTTATAATATTTTACAGAAAACGGCGCGCTTTGTCAATCGCGAGATTCAAATCCGCTTGGTGTATCGTTCCGAATCCTTGTTATTTTTTTAATTTTTATGGACATTCTGCGGCGTTTGTGCTATATTTATTATGTAAGAATATGTGCAGAGAGGAAAACTCTGCTTTTTAATCAAGGAGGAATATTAAATGAAGCTCAACTATAATGGTCTTCAGGACAAGGCAGCCTGGGAAGCTGCCGGCGTTACACTTCCGAAATATGATTGGAAGGCAATGGCTGAAGAGACCGAAAAGAACCCGACCTGGGTACACTTCGGCGCAGGCAACATCTTCCGCGGATTTGTCGCAAAACTCCAGCACGACCTTCTCAACGAGGGTCACGTCAAGGGCGGTATCGTCGCAGCTGATACCTTCGACTTTGACAACATCGATATGATCTACCGTCCGTATGACGCAATGACAATGCTCGTTCTTCTTATGCCCGACGGCACAATGAAGAAGGAAGTTGTCGCTTCCATCTCCGAGGGTCTCTGCGCAGGCGCAGCATACCCGGAGGATGTTGAGAAACTCAAAAAGATTTTCCGCAATCCGAGCCTCCAGATGGTTTCCTACACCATCACAGAAAAGGGCTATGCTCTCCGCAACATTCAGGGCGAATTCTTCCCGTTTGTTGAGGCTGATTTCAAGAACGGCCCGGACAACTGCTCACACGCTATGAGCCGCACAGCAGCATTCCTTCTCGAGCGCTTCAATGCTTGCCGCGCTCCGATCGCTGTTGTTTCCATGGACAACTGCTCACACAACGGCGAGAAGCTCCGCGCTTCCGTTATGACTGTTGTTGAGAAGTGGAAGGAGAACGGCTTCCTTTCCGATGAGTTCGTTGCTTGGGTAACTGATGAACAGAACGTTTCCTTCCCGTGGTCGATGATCGACAAGATCACTCCGCGCCCGGCAAAGGTTGTTGAGGATGCTCTCGCTGAAGCAGGCATCGAGGATATGGCTCCGAAGATAACTCCGAAGAACACATTCGTTGCTCCGTTCGTAAACGCAGAGGAGCCGCAGTATCTCGTCATCGAGGACCGCTTCCCGAACGGCCGTCCGCCGCTCGAAAAGGCAGGCGTATTCCTCACAGACCGCGACACTGTCAACAACACTGAGACAATGAAGGTTACAACCTGCCTCAATCCGCTCCATACCTGCCTCGCAGTCTACGGTTGCGTTCTCGGATTTGACACAATCGCAAACGAAATGAAGGATCCCCAGCTTTCCGCTCTCGTAAAGAAGGTCGGCTATGAGGAAGGTCTCCCGGTCGTTGTTGACCCGAAGATTCTCTCCCCGAAGGCATTTATCGATGAAGTTATCGAAAAGAGACTTCCGAACCCGTTCGTTCCGGACACACCGCAGCGTATCGCTTGCGACACATCGCAGAAGGTTGCTATCCGTTTCGGCGAGACAATCAAGAGCTACATCGCTCGCGAGGATCTCGACCAGACAAAGCTTACATATATTCCGCTCGCACTTGCAGGCTGGCTCCGCTATGTCCTCGCAATTGACGACAACGGCAATGCATTTGATTGCTCACCCGATCCGATGCTCGAGACAATGCAGAACCAGCTCTCTGCTGTCAAGTTCGGCGATCCGGCATCTGTCAAGGGCAACATCGATGCAATTCTCACAAATGACACACTCTTCGGCGTTGACCTTAAGAAGGTCGGCCTCGCAGACAAGGTCGAGGGTCTTCTCGCAGAGATGATCGCAGGCCCGGGCGCAGTCCGCGCAACGCTTGTAAAATATCTCGGCTAATTAAATACATACAGTATAAAACGACCTGTTTATAACAGGTCGTTTTATATTTTATGTCAAAAACAGGGGAGAAAACAACAAATCGGGTGGAGCAAGCCCCACCCCCTACAACATCGCCATTAAATAACGCGAGACCGAAATAAAACGTGGGAAGCTTTGCGGTTTTTGAGCACCAAAGGCTCCACTTGAATTGCAAAGGGAGCCTTTCCGCGAGTTTTTTGCGCTTCGCTACATTTCCCCGGGTGCAGGGTCGTTTCCTACGGGGGTGGGGATATCAACAAGAGCCTTCCCCTTGAGGTAGCGGAGCGTGAGCGGAGTGTCGGCGCGGCAATGAATGATAGTCCGGTGGACTATCAGAACCGCGACGTGACCGAGCCACAGCGAGACAAGGTGCCGGAGCAAA
>JAFSIZ010000186.1 GCA_017439555.1 Oscillospiraceae bacterium
CCTTGAGGTAGCGGAGCGTGAGCGGAGTGTCGGCGCGGCAATGAATGATAGTCCGGTGGACTATCAGAACCGCGACGTGACCGAGCCACAGCGAGACAAGGTGGCGCCGGAGGCGACGGATGAGGTGTCTTACCCCGACTTCGACAACGTCGCAGAGTACGCACGTGATGCAGTATCCTTCCTTATAAACGCAGAGCTTGTAAACGGAAAGAGCGGCAATATCGCCCCGACCGATTACACAACACGCGCAGAGGTCGCGGTTCTCATCAAAAGAATTCTCGACTATATCGCAAAATAAACCAACAAAAACAGGCTGTAAATTACAGCCTGTTCTTTATTTGTGGCAGCTCCTCTTTGATACAAAGAGGAAGCTTTGGGATGCATTTCCATATATTGACACTTTCATCTGCGTTTGCTATAATAAAAACGCATCAGCATATGGGCGTATGCCGGATGAATGCTGTTGTTTCCGGTTGCGTTCCATATCAGAGGAAAAGGAGAATGATTTATGAAAAGAACAGTAGCATTCATATTATGCCTGGCGCTCTGTGTCAGTATGCTTACAATGTTTGCATCGGCAAGAGATGTTTCCCATGAAAATGCAGTAGCAGAAGAGCTGAAGGTTCTCAACCTGTTCAAAGGCGTTTCCGAAACGAATTTTGATCTTGACCGCGCACCGACAAGAATCGAAGCCCTTGTTATGCTTATCCGCGTTCTCGGAAAAGAGAACGAAGCCCTTTCGGGCAGCTGGAGCCATCCGTTCAGGGATGTTCCGCAATGGGCGGATAAATATGTCGGATATGCATATACAAATAAGCTGACAAACGGCGTTTCCGCAACCGAATTCGGAAGCGGAAATGCAAGCAGTGCAATGTATCTGACGTTTGTATTGCGCGCACTCGGATATTCCGATGCAAACGGAAAGGATTTTACCTGGGACAATCCTTATGAGCTTGGGAATTCCTGCGGAATTCTTCCTGTGAGCGTTGATATCAAAAATTTCCTGCGCGCAGATGTAGCGCTCATTTCCCATGCAGCTCTTGAATGCGCCATCAAGGGGCAAAATGCAAAGCTTTCTGAGAAGCTTATCCGCGAAGGCGTTTTTTCGGCAGAGCAATACAGCGATAATTATGATATGTTCAAGCATACAGTTCCTTCCGACAAATATGACGCATTCAATGCGTTGAAAATGTTTGTTATTGCAAATGGCGAATATATAAAGAGTGAGCTCTATGGAATGAATACCGATTCATATATGACTCATTTTGTGAATCAGGATGCCGCCACAGAATTCGATATTGAGTATATTATTTCCACAGCTGCGCTCAGAATAACAGAGACGCGCTATATGTCAGACAGAAGCTATTTCAAGGTAACTGTTGTGCTCAACTCGGAGAATGCTCTCAGTGACGGAATGAAGGTGTTCGGTGAGCTCGTTGACGGAAGTGAAAAGCTCTCCGGCATAGGAACTGTTATTCCGGAAACCTTCAGGGAAAACACGCCGTTTACATATAGCTTGTGGCCTGAGTGGCAGCACGGCTCGGCTTACACAAAGAAGGACTGTGAGGATGCCACAGCGACAATACTTGCGTCTATGCTCGACATATTGCAATCCGTATGCAGAACTTATAACGTTCCCGTTACTGTTGCAGACCTCGGTTTTGAAAGCATATTCTGAGAAAAGAAATACGGAAAAATCCGCGATTGCAAATAAGGATAGCTTTTAAGATAAAATATAGTCTTGTAAACGCTCCCTTTTAGTGATATTATTCAAGTATCATAAAAAAGAGGAGCGTTTTATATATCAGCGCATCGCTTTTTTAAATCACAAATAACAGACAGGAAAAACATATATGACATTGAGGAGGCTTTATAAATGAGCAGATACTCACAGGCAAAGGACATATATGCCGCATATGGCATCGATACGGAATATGCTTTGGACAAGCTCCGTGACGTCTGCATTTCCGTCCACTGCTGGCAGGGCGATGACGTCATCGGCTTTGACAGCCGTGAAGCACTTTCCGGCGGAATACAGACGACAGGAAACTATCCCGGCCGCGCGAGGAGCTTTGAGGAGCTCTGCGCAGATATCGATGTTGCGCTTTCGCTCATCCCGGGCAAGAAAAAGCTCAATCTCCATGCAAGCTATGCCGTTGCTGAGGGCGAGCCGGCAGGGCGCGATGAAATCGAGCCGAAGCATTTTGAAAAATGGGTTGAGTTTGCAAAGAAGCGCGGAATGGGACTTGATTTCAACCCGACCTTTTTCGCGCATCCGATGGTAAAGGACGGGCTCACGCTTTCCTCACCCGATGAGGAGGTGCGCGCCTATTGGGTCAACCACGGTCGCGCCTGCATCAGAATCGCACAGTATTTTGCAGAGGAGACGGGCGTTCCCTGTGTTATGAACATATGGATTCCCGACGGATACAAGGATATCCCGGCCGACCGCCTATCCCCCCGCGCAAGATTCAAGAAATCACTCGATGAAATTCTCGACACGCCCTATGACAAATCAAAGGTATATGTCACGCTCGAATCAAAGGTGTTCGGCATCGGTGTTGAGAGCTATACTGTCGGCAACGCGGAGTTCTGCCTCTCCTATTCGGATCACAAGGGCATCACGCCGCTTATGGACAACGGCCACTATCACCCGACCGAGGTGGTTTCGGACAAGATTTCTTCGCTTCTGCTATTCAACGAGAAGATTGCGCTCCACATCACGCGCGGCGTGCGCTGGGATAGCGACCACGTCATCCTGCTCGATGATGAGACGAAGGAGATTGCAAAGGAGATTGTCAGAAACGATGCGCTTGAGCGCGTGTTCATCGCAACGGACTATTTCGATGCATCAATAAACCGCATCTCGGCATGGGTAACAGGTGTCAGAAATGTGCAGAAGGCTCTGCTCGCGGCGCTGCTCGAGCCGTCTGAAGCTATGAAGAAGCTTCAGGAGGAGGGGCGCCTTACCGAGCTTATGGTGCTCTCGGAGGAGCTGAAGCTCGCGCCGCTCGGCGATATATGGAATGAATTCCTCGAAAGAGAAGGAAAAGAGAAGGACTATTTTGCAAAAATCAAAGAATATGAAGAAAAGGTTTTGGTGAAAAGAATATGAAGAACATACTCAACGCTCCGTTTGTGGAGGAAATGAAAAAGACCTGCTCAAATATGTACCGCCTCGGCTGGGACGAGCGCAACGGCGGCAACATCAGCTATATGCTCGATGAGGCAGAGGTCGCGGAATATCTCGATCTCGGCAATGTCATCAGAACAATACCGACAGGGTTTGATGCAACGCCGCTCATCGGCAAAATTTTCATCGTTACGGGAACGGGAAAATATTTCAAGAACGTCGAGGATGACCCGGAAAATAACCTCGGAATCATCCGCATCGCAAAGGACGGTACAACTACCGAGCTGCTCTGGGGATATCGTGACGGCGGCAAGTTCACGAGCGAATTCCCTGCACATCTTATGAGCCATATGGCAAGGCTCGAGGTTGACCCGAAAAACCGTGTTGTCATCCATTCCCACCCGACAAATATCCTCGCAATGAACTATGTTCACGAGCTCGATGAAAAGAAATTCACACACACGCTCTGGGAGATGTGCACAGAATGTATCGTCATATTCCCCGAGGGCATCGGCATCCTTCCATGGATGCTCTGCGGCAACAATGATATCGGTTATGCAACAGCTGAGAAGATGCACGATTTCCGCGTCGTCGTCTGGGGTATGCACGGCGTCTACGGTGCAGGCAAGGACCTCGACGAGACCTTCGGGCTTATCGAAACCGTTGAGAAGGCGGCACAGATATTTATGCTCACCGCCCATCTTCCGAGGATAAACACAATCCGCGACGATGAGCTCCGCACGCTTGCAGAGGCTTTCGGCGTCGATTACCGCAAGGATTTTCTCGATTGATAAACCGCAGTGTGCGGATTTTCAGGAAAGGATATGACCTATGATAAGAAAATCGTTTAAAATGAAGCTTTATCCGGGTAAGGCGGCAGAATATGAGAAGCGCCACAAGGAGCTTTGGGATGAAATGAAAGAAATGATCCACGAATACGGCGGAAGCAATTATTCAATATTCCTCGATGAGGAAACGAACATCCTCTATGGGTATATCGAGCTTAGCGACGAGGAGCTTTGGGCAAAATCGGCAGATACGGAAATCTGCCGTAAGTGGTGGCATTTTATGGCGGATATTATGGAAACCAATCCCGACGAAAGCCCCGTTTCGGTTGACCTCAGGCCCGTGTTCCATCTCGACTGAAAAGCGAAGACAACAAAAATAAAACCTCGTTTTGCGAGGTTTTATTTTTTTATATTTTCGCATTGCGGTGCGAAAGTCGGTGTTTGCTATGATAATGTCTCTTGTAACGAGGATATATCTGTGTTATAATATAAAAGTAAAAATATTTCAGCACAGAAAGGAAAAATAAATATCGCTATGAAAATCAGTTATAACAAGCTCTGGAAGCTTCTTGTAGATAAGAAAATGAGCAAAGCCGATCTCAGGAAAGTCGCTGAAATCGCGCCCAACACAATGACGAAAATGCGCAGAGACGAGGTTGTATCCATAAATGTTCTGCTTCGCATCTGTGATAAATTAGATTGCAACATCGGAGAAATAATGGATGTTGAGAGGGGATGATGTTTAAGATGGATGACCTGCGTTACTATGGATTGTAAATAAGAAAACCACTGCTACCGCACAGGAATTGTTAGATACCCCGGCATAGATATAAATTTGGAGGAATTTATTATGACAAGAGATATCAGACAAGCGGTTGGAAGACCCGATAATTCGGTATTTATCAGGAAATGTATTATTTACGGCATTATTTTGGTGCTGATGCTGTTTGCCGCGCCGTCAATTTTCGAAAAGCTCCTTCCGGAAACGGCTGCCAAGGGCATCCTGTCGGCATGGTATGCCGTGTTCCTGCCTCTGACAGCCATCATTATGGCATTCGGGCTGTTTAAGTGCTGGCGTCGCCGCTGGCCGCTTGCCTATATGGACAACTACAGACGCGCGGCAAAGGACAACGGCTATAAAACTTGCCCACGCTGCAGCGCGGCCTTTGATCTGAAAACGCGCTCACGTTCTTACAGTACCAAGGTTGGCGAAAAGATCACCACAACTACCTACAGTGACGGTAGCCAAAGCAAGCATGTAGAGGATATCAAGGGAACGAGAGTATCGGTTGAGAACTACTATGTATGCTCAAATAGCTCCTGCGGATTGGAACCGGATAAGAACTACAGCCAGAGCCATCTGCCCTGGAGAATGAGTGAGATACGCGCTTTGGTGCTCTGTGAAAGCAAAACGTCCGGCAAAATCCGATTGCCGCGATCTTCTAAATCTGCAAGCAGCCTGACGCTCTCCCGACTGACGGCACCATTCATCGCCGTAGTGCTGGTTGCGGTCGCTGTGATTCTCATTATGAACTATTCCAGTTGGTATGAAGGCGAATGGACCTATGTTACCGCTGACAAGCAGTCCTCACGCTCTGCCGAGCAATATCAGAACTATCTGCTGTCGCTCGATACAGGATATGCCAATTGGCACGTTACCTATGAAAAGGATTCCACCACGATGATGAACTACCTTGCCAAATTCATCAAGCTTGGAAAGACCACAGGCTACACTGTTGGCGGATATAATGCGGATGGCTACACCGTTTATGACTATCGATTTGAAGGTGACGATGCAGGAACGGGGATTCCCGAAGGCTGGTATACCCTGACAAGGATTGATGGCATCAACGTGCTTATCGACGAAGAGAACGAAGCTATTTACAAAGAAGGCAGCGAGTTTTACAAGACATATGCACCGAAGCTGAGAGCGCTTACCCACGATAAAGCCCTCGCTTCCGTCTTTGAGAAAACCTCCGGCGGCGAGCACGCTCTCCACGGCTCCAACGATTCCTGGATGGAATATATCCGCAAGGATAACAGTATGGTGTTCTCCTATCTGCTGCCGGGCGACGTTTCCAAAATCAGCGGTGATGAATTCCGCGCTGTCACCACATATCCGGAAGAGCAGATGGAGGAAAGATGGTATTTTACATATGGAACCGGCGATTATTATCCCGATGATTGGGAAGGATTCTCCTATGCCGATGACAATGCTTTCAGCACCGATGATGAACTTGGCAAACTGATGAAAAAGTCCTTCGATGACAGCGGCAGCGTGGCATTTTGCAAAAACGATGAAGTAGTATTGGGAATTTCCGTTGATTACTTCCCCAACGGCTATGACTTTGAGATCGAAGTCGCGGCAGAAGGCCACGAGAGAGGCTTTGAAGAAGATATGGTATACCGCATCAATACCACCGACAAAACTCTGACCAAAATTGAAAACTACGATTTTGAAGATGAAAAAAGAACGGATATGCCATTGTCTAAGCATCGGGATAAATATGATTTCCTGCTCAGTATCGTTCCCCATACCTACATCCGAAGAGTTATCGATATAGATAAGGCGGAAACAAGAAGAGAAAGCGTCGGCCTTGTGAAAATCTATGAAATGAAAGACGGAAACGGCAATGTTACCGCTGATATGAAACTGGCATTCGGTAAAATCGGCGAGGTAAATCACTACACCGCAGAAGATGAATATGTAAAAATCGAATTAGGTTATTGATTACATTATATGGAGGAATAGATTATGGGACGCTGTGCAAAATGCGGAATGCCAATGCCCGGAGATGGATCCGGTTTCGTGTGCTTGAATTGCGAGAGAGAAGAATTCGAGAAGAGAGCTCGCGAAGCTCGAAGGGGTGCTGAGGAAAATAAGGCTCAGACTGCAAATAAAAACCAGGGCAGGGTAAGGTTTTGGAACGATAAAGACGGAAACCTCGTCAGAGAATTCGCCGACGGGACCAGAATAGTAACCACAAAGGGCGAGATTCGCCGCGGTTTCTGGGGGGCGGTTGCCATCATTCTTGCGGTGGTAGTTGCTATTGGTTTTGTCTTGATTAAGTTTGTATTCACTCCTCATTCCATCGAAAGCAGTTTTAGCGGCGAAGGTGCAGAGAATCTTGTGGTTACTGCTCCTCTTGGCGAGGAAGAAAACGCACTTCTTGCTCAGATCCGCACCATTGTCAAGGATGCAAAAGAATACGAGCTTCGTGTAACACAGTCCGAACCTAATTTGTTTGTAGGGGACAAAATTGCCGTCACCCGCTGTTTTGCGGATGATAAATTCGGCGAGGGATTTACAGTCGATTTCAAGGGGCTTACGAGTGATTCGGGACTTAAGGGCAAATATACACTAATGAAATACGACGGCAAAATTTGCGTTTTCTGCGATAAGGACGAAACCATCTATCCGCCCGATTCAGATTATTATAAAACACATTATGAAGCTCTCGCAAAATGGAACGGCAAGGCGATGATTACGGAGCTTCTCGACAAGATACAAACAGGTGAGGTTTTTGAAAAATATACCGATATGTTTGTGCTGAGGTCGGATAAATTCAGCGTATTTGTCGCACAGGACGGCTCAGTTCGGTTGCTCGATGAAACCGGCGAAAAAGCTAAGCTTTACACCTTTACTCTCGTGGATACCGCAAAGCCCGAAAATTATGCCGACTATAAACCGCTGGGCTTCGAGGACAACGAAACCGACGAGCTGCAGAAGCTCCTGAACAAAGCCGACTATGATGCCACCATGAAGTGGTATGCAGGTGGTGAGAGCAAAGGCGAAATCGAAGTTATCGACAACGGAGACGGCTCCTATACGTTTACAAACGCCTATAATCCGACAAACAGGATAGCTTCCGGCAAATACATCCTCTATCCTGACGAAAGCCGTTATGAGTATTATAAATATACCAATCCCGAATATTACACGCTTTCCGATACACCTGAAAAATACACTGCGAAAAACAGCCCCGATATATACAAACTGCTGTGTGATATGATTCCGGAAAATTACGTAAAGGCGCATCTGAATCTTGATAACGCGAAAAAAGGCGGCGTGCCGCTGCTTGAAACCACTTATACGGAGGATTTCGGCAACGGCAGAATGGCTGTGCTTGAAGTGGAGCTCGGAGGCAAAATGAGCTTTGAATATCACGAAGGCGAAGACAATTACGTCGAGATTGATTGGTGATTCGCAAACCGCAACCGATACGCCTGAAAGCGCAGAATGTAAGGAGGTATAACGATGGAGCAAAACTTACGCTTAAACAAGGCATACAAAGAACTACTTGAGGTTTTGGCTAAACAAGATGAGCAGCTCCAGAGCATCATTTCCATACAGTATAAATTTTACAGCGCCATATCGGATTTGCGCTATTGGGCGTTCCGTGAGGAAGAAAAAGCATTCGTGCGTGAATGTGAACTGAAAATGATTCCCTATTACCAAAGAGCGCTGGAAGAGGAATATCAAAAGTTCAAGGTGCAAAAAGAAATCGGATATCCGGATTATACAGTGATGGAATCCTGGACTCTTACTGTGGACAAAAACGGTAACCCGGTAAAGACAACGGTCGTTGATGTGCAAAAGGGCAAACCGGTTTACGCTGACGGTTGCATAGGTATAGAAATCGCAGATGAAGCACGAAGTGTTGGCAACTGTCGTTATGAATTGAGACAATGGATTGAGTCCGACACAAACGTATACGAATTAAAAGTGGCGGCAGAAGAACTAAAGAAAAAAGGCGCGCTTGGTATGTCCCCTTCCCCTGAGCCGAATTACGATCTGAGCGGACTGAGCGGCGGACAGCTGGATGCGGCGGCCTGGCAAAACTATGCCATTGCAAACGGAATGGTACGCCGCACCGACTACGACGAAGTGTTGGATAAACTTTTGGTGGCAATTGATAAGTGTATCGACTTTTATGAAAAAGCCATCTCCATTGTTTAAAAGCGGGGTGAAGAAGTGTGGGCAAAGCAATCAGGATTATAGCGAAAAAAGCCCCCGAAGGCTATGACCTCGGTGCAAGCAAATTCTTCGGCACACCCACTGTTCCCCTTGCGTGGAATGACGGTTTCGATGATGACGAGATTTTTTTCTGCCAGATAAGGCTTTCCGATATAGCTGTGCTTGATAAGGAAAATAAATTGCCGCATACGGGTTATCTCTATGTTTTCCTGCATACCGAGGACGGAAAATATTACCTCGGCGCAGACGTCAGGTATCATGACGGCGAGCCTGAGCTTGCGCTCGATGATTTCAATGCTGTTGTCGATGGCTTTGAGAGCTACACCCAAGGCTACTTGATGGAGTTCTCCGAGGTGGACGAAGACGAGGTTTGCACGCGCCTTTTCGGCATACCGAGTGATTGGAACTATCAGAACGAGCCGCCGAAGCTTTTGATGCAATATGATCCACTGGATAATGAAATGGATTTTCTCGACACTCTGGACGGATTTGTTTACTTGTTTTTTGGGGAGCAGCAAGAGGATTTCGGCGCGATAACGCTGTGGGAAGAATATTCATAACTGTATCGGAAAAGAGGTTGCAATAATGGATGAATATTGTTTAATAATGAAATGGGATTATGAATACGACAAGGAAAGCACTTGGTATGACGAGGACAGCGGCGAAGAGCGGTATGAATTAGCTGATGGCGCCCGGTATCCGTTGCCCCACGAGGATTCGATAAAGGTCGTAATTGAATCTGTTGCAAAAGACGGTGACACTGTCAAAGCCGAAGTGTATGTTGACCATCATACCGTTACGGTCGTGAGCGGCGGAGAACCTGTTGTCACACACGCAAGCAACAGCTATTCCGTTGCAGGCGACTCGGTTCACGAAAGCTGGAGTCTCGTATTTTCGATAGAGCAGAAAAAGGAATAAACAAAAGCGAGGTGCATTTCACCTCGCTTTTTGTTTGCGAACAAGGTATGAGGGGCAAGCGGAGAAAATTAATATATAAAAAGCTTTGCTGAAAATAAAACATATCCAAGTTCGTATGTCTTATAATATACTTGCTTATTCAAAATTGTATCGAATGATCGTTTTCTTGTTTGTGCTTGCAATATCAACTATAGAATTGTATAATTAAATAAAAGGAGATGATTCTATGAATGCTCTTGCCTGCGAAAACTGTGGGGCTACTGCTATTGTTCGAAAAAATGGTTATTGGATTTGTCCTTATTGTGATTCCCATTTTGTCGTGGCCGAAGGCGAACGCAAAAACGGATTGTTGGGTAACGATCACCAGTCAGCATTATCTCACAGTGGGGCGGAATCAGCTATTGCCTTGGATGATGATGTACAAATGCTACTTAATAAATGTAAAACTGACTCGAGAAATGCTAGAAAATATGCAAATCTAATACTTGATATTGATCCTGACAACGAGGAAGCCTTGAAGTATATATAAAGATAGAGAGGGATAAAATATGACATTAACTGAATTACAGAATAAAATGCCGGAAATGGCAAAAAAACTTGGTTTTTTCTATGTTGAGGACTTCCTAAAGAAAAATGAAATTCCATATAAACCCTCCTTTTTTGGAGAGTCAACAATCACCGATACTGATGCAGAAAAAGCCCTGACGATTTACCGCACCCTTATTGTGGAACAGGAAGAAGGAGAGCGAATTGCAAATGAAGAGGCTGATAGAAAAAAACGCGCAATGGCCCGCATGTTAATAACCTCCGGTTTTAATTTCGATGGATATCGAATTGCGAAATACTCGGGATATATCTCGGGAGATGATGCTATGACTGTTGATCGTGGCTCGGCATTTACAGATGGGGGAGTTAGAGATAAGCTTATGTTGTCTCTGACGAAAATTCGCAGAAATGCACTGCACGAGTTAAAAGAAGCGGCTTATGACTTAGGGTGCAATGCTGTGATTGGTGTTGATTTTGATTATATTACACTAGATCCACAAACCGCAAATATCACTGGCGGAACAACTTATCAGCCCTATGTCTTCTGTGTTACAGCTAATGGCAATGCAGTTATCATTGAAAAAATCGAGGATTAACAATATACACCAATTTACAAATACTGATTACACAAATTTCCTATCGCGTTGCATAATGTGACAGAACGATAAAAAAGCGAGGTGAATTTCACCTCGCTTTTTGTTTGCATTGTCAGCCCGGGCTGTTTATTGTTTTTTCAAAAGCTCAAAGAACATATTCCTATAAAAATGATACCCTCTGCCGCTGTAATTGCCGGGATGGCTCATACAGATTTTTGGCTTGGTAATCAATATAAAATCCTCTTGGTCAAAAGCCTTGCAGACAACTCCGAAAAAAGCACCGTCCTTGACTATGCATTCATCAAGGCTGATTTCCACATCCTTTTCTTCCTTGGAATAATCGTCGCGCCCGTCTCCTGCATCTGTGCTGCTCTCATAGTCATGAACATAGGTAGTGTGAACATACCATCCGGAAGCTTCTTTGGCAAGTTTCCCGGCAAAAGCATCATCATATTCAACCGGAGCAATCCATAAGCTGACGCTGACCATATCATTCTTCTCTTTGTCGAATTCGCGGCGTTCCAGCTTGACGGCGCCCTCAGAATTTTCATCGACTATTGTTTTGATAAGCATATATTTTCCCTCTTTAACTTATAAATTTTTACTCGTTGATTGTAGCATATTTCATTCCGAAAGTAAATAACGGTTATATCTGTTTCTGCAGCAGTAAATGAATCCGACTGAAAACAAAACTGACATCGCCAGAAAAGCGATGTCAGCAGGTTGCCTGAATTCAAATGTTTTTTATGTGCTGCCTGATGCAGGCGGAAACAGTAACGGACGGTGTCCGCTTTATATGTATCAGTCCTGCCTGTATTTCTCACGCTCGGTGAGGAAAAGGTTACCGCCATGGGAATCGATGGCAACTGTGCAGGGAAGCTCTTCGACAGTCATACGCTTTATCGATTCGCAGCCGAGCTCGGGAAAAGCTATGACGTCTGCCGTCTTTATCGATTTTGCAACGAGAGCACCTGCGCCGCCGACGGCACAGAGATAGACGGCTCCGTTGCGGACGATTGCATCACACACTGCCTCGTCGCGCTCGCCCTTTCCTATCATACAGGAAAGCCCGAGGTCCAGAAGGCGCGGAGCAAAGCCGTCCATACGTCCGGAGGTAGTCGGGCCGCAGGCGCCGACCGGTGCGCCGTTTTTGCCCGGTGTCGGGCCGGCATAATAGATTATTGCGCCGGAAAGCTCAAACGGAAGCTCGGCCCCCTCGTCGAGAAGGGCAAAGATGCGCTTGTGAGCTGCGTCGCGCGCTGTGTATATAGTGCCCGAGAGGAGAACGGAATCACCTGCACGGAGCGTCGGTATTATTTCTTTAAGCTCAGATGTGTTGACGTGAATGGAAGCCACGGTGATTGTTCCTTTCTGTATTATTCTTCGCTGCCTATGCGCGAGCGGATGCCTGAAAGCTTGTCCTCAGCACCGCTGACAGCATCGGACAGAGAGGTGACGTTGTTTTTGACGGAATCGGCAATACGGGTGATGCGCGAATCCATGCTGTCAACCTCGTTGCGGAGCGAAGTCAGAAGTCTTGCGACCGTCGCGAAGATTTCGTCAGCCTCACGGACGCTCGACTCGCGCTTTTCATCAAAATCGCGGCGGCGAAGCGAGAGCTCGTCATCGAGCGCCGCTCTTTTTGCCGCAGCTTCGCGCTCTGCTTCGGCGATAATGTCCGCAGCTCTTGCGCGTGCTGATATTTCGATGTCTGCAAGCTCTGCCTTGCGCGCGGTATATTCGCTTTCGACAAGAGAGAGCGATTCTGCGCGGCTTGCGAGGGCAGCAAGCTCTGCCTCTGCACGGGAGAGCGCTTCCTCAGCCTGCGCGCGTGACTGCTTTTCAGCGGCAAGCTCTGCGACTGTTGCGGAATGCTTTTCGGTAAGAGCATCAAGCTCTTCGCTCTTTTCCATCAGCTCGAGTATTCTCTCGTCTGCTGTGCGCAGCTGCGCGGAAAGAGCTGTGCGTGCGCTGTCTGCCGAAAGATATTTCTCCTCCAGCGCGCGGAGCTCTGCGTTATATTTTTCTGCGGATGCCTGAATATAGCTGTTTACATCCTCTTTTGAAAAGCCGCCGAAAAGCGACTTGCGGAAGGCCTTTTTCTCTGTGCTTTCCATTATATTACCCCCAGATGCGGTATTTTATTTGAGCGCGTCTTCAAGAGCCGCGGCAAAGCTGTCCTTCGGAAGAACGCCGACCTTTTTATCAAACACTTCGCCGTCTTTGAATATGATTATTGTCGGTATTGACATAATGCCGAATTTTGCGGCGAGCTCGCTCTCCTCATCCACGTTTACCTTATAGACATCGACACGGCCTGCAAAATCAGCCGAGAGCTCGTCTATAACAGGTGCGAGCATCATGCACGGGCCACACCAGGACGCCCAGAAATCGACGAGAACAACGCCGCTGTTGTTTGCGACCTTATCAGCAAAATCAGCTGTTTTGAGTGATATAGCATTAGACATATAAATCGCTCCTTAACGTAAAATATTATTATATAATTGTAGTATATCACGTTTTGCCGAACTTTACAAATATATTTTTTATAAAGGCGTGTTTTCTTTGGCTTACGATGTTCCGCCAATAGCAAACAACCACCTGAAGGGCTTGACCTTCGGGTGGTTGTGACGTGCAAACTCTTGCCTGTCTCCGGGGTTTACAGGTTATCCTTCAAACCCATATTCCTTTGCCATTTCCGCAACTGTCTCCGCCCATTCGGGAGATACTTTTTTCAGGTGATCCATAGCACATTCTCCATTCTCATCCTTTGCATACGGGTCTGCGCCATTTTGCAGCATAAGCTCAAATGTCTCATATGAGTATTTGTCAAAATCGCGGCAGTATATCCTGATGTATCGCCCTCCTCGAACGTCGCTTCCGCATTCTTCAACCAAATAGCGAATGGCCTCATCATGTCCCCAGTAAAATGCTCCGCTTATATTGCCAAAAGAATGAGTATCCGCGCCTGCCTCCACAAGTTCCCTCAATATCTCCATTCCATTCGGCGGAAGGTCATCTTCAAATAAAAGATAATCTATAGCATTACAACCATATCTCTTACTGTTGGCATCAGCTCCGTTTTCTATTAAGTATTTGACAATACTTAAATTGTCGGCATTTTCGTTCACCACAGCATAGCTTAAAGGCGAGATCGCAGCATTCATTGGTGTATAGTTGGCATCAGCCCCGTTTTCAACCAAAACCTTTACCATATCAGCATTCCCTTTTTCGCAAGCTAACTGTAACGGAGTTCTGCGGTCGTTCTTTTCACAAAAACATTCTATCACAGGAAATCCCAATACAGAATTCGGGTCTCCAAAAAACAAAGCTACCTTCAGTCGTTGCATATCATCGTTTTCTATTGCTCTTAACATCTGTCCGCAGAAAAATTTCTCTGCATCATAATGTATTTTAAAACACATCAGGATTGCAGCTATAACTGATATAACGATTAAAGTGATTTTCTTTCTATCCAAGATTCAATGACCTCCATATTCTTTGTAGTGGTGTCGTTGTATCATACGGTGTGTTTCCGTAAATAATCCACGGAAATAAATCTGCTATTCCATGCAAAGCAGGATGCTTGCAAGGCCTTCGAGGAATGCTGCTTCGCCTTTTTGTGTTAAAACCTCTTCGCCGCTTGGCAAAGTCATAATTCCCGGCTCGTCGCGTTCCGTTTGTTGTTTCACTTTGTGCCTATGCGGCTTTTTTGCAAATTTCACTTTGTCGGCATATTCTTATATGCAACAACAAAATTTAAAATATATAATGGAGCAAATAAAGATGATAAAATGCAAAACGATACTATTTCCTTTTCTTTTATCGCATCCGGATCCATTGCCAACACAGCAAACTTGCTCGGTTGTGCAGCCCCTAAGGCTACGAATGCAAAAATGATAAAAATCATTGTAACATAGAGAAAGCACTTTAAAAGAAACGCCATATTGCTGCGGATGACAGACAGAAATGAATTTTTTGCATCCTCTGCAGCATGACACAAAGACAAAACAACAACTCCGCCTATAAGCCAAAAAGTTAGTAATGTACAAATTTGAATAACCATCTTATCAATACCTTTGTACAAGAAAAAACGATATCCGAAAGAAATAAAAACAAGTATAATTGACCGGAGTAAAACGACCGCAATGTATTTTCGGGAGAGTTTCATATGCCTTTCAAGAGCGGATGAAATGAGCAGAGCTGCTGACAGAACAGAAACAAAGCTTAATGCAAATGTCAAAATAAACAACAGTATTGCAGAAGCCTCCGATGAAAAAATCCAAAAATTTAAAAACATCGGACAAATTATTAAAAGCGAAAACGGCAAATACAACCATATTCTTTTTAAATATATTACCAGCGCATCAGTAAACACTTCTCTTGATTTCATTACTGCATATGATTAAAACCATCCCCCCGAAGGATGTTTTAATTTTTCTCCCCTCTTGAATTTTAATAATTCTTCATAGCTTTGCGTATTTCTTCATCACGAATTTTGCTTATAACCTATTGCCTGTCTCCGGGATTTACAGGTTATCCTTCAAACCCATATTCCTTTGCCATTTCCGCAACTGTCTCCGCCCATTCGGGAGACACTTTTTTCAGGTGATCCATGCCGCATACTCCGTCTTTATTCTTTGCATACGGACTTGCTCCGTGTTGCATCATAAGCTCAAATATCTCATATGAGTATCCGCCAAAACCACGGCAATACAAATACATATACAAATAATCACTGACTTCCAATCCGCATTCTTCAATTAAGTATTGAATAACCTCATTATTTCCCCAGTAAAATGCTTGATATGAATCTTCAACATTTGCTCCTGCGTTTACCAGCTCACGCAAGATTTCCATTCCATTTTGAGGAAGTTCTTTGTCGGATAACAACCAGAACAAGGGACTCCTTACCGAATACTTCGAAGGATTGACGTCTGCATCGTTTTCAATCAGATATCTGACTATCTCCAAATTCTCTGGGGTGTCATTTTCAACTGCATAATTCAACGCAGGATCAGAGGCGTTCCATGAAGTATAATTAACATCTGCCCCGTTTTCAACCAAAACCTTTACCATCTCAAAATCACCTTTTTCGCAAGCTGCTTGCAAAGGTGTCCTTCGATCTGATCGCTCCGATAGAACATCAAGCAGCGGAATCCCCAGCGAAGAATTCGGGTCTCCAAAAAACAAAGCTACCTTCAGTCGTTGCATATCATCGTTTTCTATTGCTTTGAGCATCTGTCCGCAGAAAAATTTTTCTGCCATATTATGCGCTATCATGCCGTGATATATCATTGATATAACCAACGCAACTATCAAACATATTTTCTTAACTATTTTCATCACGTCTTCCTCTTATCCTCTCTGAAATTGTTGTACTGTCATCAGGGCTGTTCCCATAGAGGTACCAAGGTAACATATCCAGGAAAAAATGTGAAACAGGACGCCATCTAGGATTGGGAAAATTGTATGTTCCTATATCATCGGGTACTTCAATAATCCAGCTTCCGCTCCGCTACCTTTGACACAAAGGGGAGCTTTTAGTGGTTTTGTGCGGTTGTTTTTATTATAACATAGTTTTTTATATTTGCAAATCGCGCACTATTTGCAAACACAATGCCGCATTTGCGCACTCAATGCAGCATTAAAGCGATTATACCACAAATTTATTTTTTGGCACGCCAACTTTTTGCCATCTAAAAAAACAACAACCACCCGAAGGCTTGCCCTTCGGGTGGTTGTGACGTGCAAACTCTTGCCTGTCTCCGGGATTTACAGGTTATCCTTCAAATCCATATTCCTTTGCCATTTCCGCAACTGTCTCCGCCCATTCGGGAGCAGGACTTTCTTTTAGATAATCAATGGCACATTTTCCATACTCATCCCTTGCATATGGGTCTGCGCCGCGCTTTAGAAAATACTCAAATGTTTCACGCGAATATTCAGCGCGACCATAACAATACGCGCAAAGATAAAACTCATCAGATGCATCAAAGCCATATTCTTCGACAAAAAACCTTATCACCTCTTCGTGTTTCCAGTAACATGCGTTACGAAGATATAACTCTCGTTGCTTGTCTTCCACTTCTTTCATCAGCTCTTTCAGAATTTCCATTCCATTTGGCTCCAAAGAACGTCTTGCCAAAAAATCTGCTACGATTATCCCATGACCTACACAACACTCATAATTCACATCCGCACCTTGACCCAGAAGATATTTGACGATTTCCAGATTGTTATTACTTTGACTTTCTGCCGCATATTGTATTGGTGATATGACTGCATTTAATGGCGTATAGTTGACATCAGCCCCTCCTTTCACTAAAAGCTTCACCATATCTATATTTCCTTTTTTACAAGTTGCCTGCAAAGGGGTTTGCCGAGTACCCGTTTCACCAATAGTTCCTTCAATCCAGGAAATCCCCAACACGGAATTCGGATCTCCGAAAAACAAAGCTTCCTTTAACCGTGGTATATCCTCTGTTTCTATTGCGCCAAGCATCTGCTTGCAGAAAAATTTCTCTGCATCATAATGTATTTTAAAACACATCAGGATTGCAGCTATAACCGATATAATGGTCAGAACGATTTTATTTTTATCCAAAATTAAACAAACCTCCTATTCTCTGCTGTGGTGTCGTTGTATCATATGGTGTGTTTCCATAACGAATCCACGGCAATATATCTAAAAGCCCGTGTTGCACCCAAAAATTCGGATTTGCATAGTTATATGAACCTTGGTCTTCCGCTGCATAAACAATTTGACCATCCTCGTTAAATATTACTTCACGTTTTCCGTCGGGGGAAATATATTTGGTATACCTCTCTCCGTCTGGTGCTGTAAACTGATGGCAATTAGCCCTTTCAGTTTTCCAGCCTATAGCTCTTGCCGCATCGTCATTTTCAGGCAAATCCACATTATACCTGTTTCTTGAATAGTGCATATTTCTTGCGCTTTCGTCCAATGCACCGAACACAGCGCCTGTATCAAAATATTCCAAACCCTCTCCGACTCGGTCAATAAGCCTCGGTAAATTCTCCGGAATAATCTGGCTTACCAACGGGTTTTCAGCATCGTATGCAAGCGTTTCGGCATTATTGCGGCGAATCTCATCTCGTGCGGCTCTCAGTCCTTCCGCATTTTGTTTGTTATCAAACGTAGGATTTTCCAAAGCGATGGCTTCTTCATATTCCAGGTCTCCGTTATGGTAGCTTGCACCGAATTGCCCTATAAAATCATCCTCATATGTTCGATTGCGGCTGTCGAGAATATATTTTACGCGTTCTTTCCTCGTTGCCATTTCGCGCTCTACCTGTTCATATGTTTTGCGGTCTCCCGATTCCCAGGCACGCACAAGTCTCTTATACCACGCAGAGTTCGGGTCGCGATTTTCAGCCGCCTCAATATCCGCAAGTTCCGCGTTCAAAGCAGATACATCTGAAAAATCAATTTGTCTTTCTCTTTCTGCATATGCTGCGCGGACGCGCGAATCATATGCGTCTCTGTTCTGCGTTCTTGAGGTTGTCTGTGGCGTGGTTGGCTCAGTGTGTGCTGTTGGATTTATGCCGAAGCGTCTGAGTCGCTCCTGTTGGTCGTTCTGCCAATCATATCGCGGTGTATATATCGGCGATTTTGAGTATGGCGATTCATATGCTTCAAAGCTGCTTTCAAAGCCGGGCTTTTTCTTCTTCGGCTGAGATGATGCTTTGCTTTGTGTCTGTGCCGCTCGTTTTGCTTGGTTTTCCTTTGTTGGGGCAAGGCTTGAGTTTTGTGTCGATGGTTGTGCCGAGGTTTTCATTCCAAGTGATTCAAGAAATTCATCCGGATTTCTCAGAAGATTATATCCGGCACCTTGTAAACTGTACATAATTTCTTCTCCTTTTTATTATAACATAGTTTTTTATATTTGCAAATCGCGCACTATTTGCAAACACAATGCCGCATTTGCGCGCTCAATGCAGCATTAAAGCGATTATAC
Source organism: Oscillospiraceae bacterium (assembly GCA_017439555.1). Lineage (GTDB taxonomy): Bacteria > Bacillota > Clostridia > Oscillospirales > JAAYXM01 > SIG480. The sequence continues at coordinate 18,942 of JAFSIZ010000186.1, forward strand.
CACAGATTTATTTTTTGGCACGCCAACTTTTTGCCATCTTTAAAATTGCAGACAACTTTTTCCAAAAAATTGACGATAACGTTTATATATGTTAAAATATAATATAATGAAAATGAAGGCTGAAACTGAAAAGGAGATTTTGAATATGCTCATACTTGATGAATACAAGCTCCGCATAAATGCGCTTGACGCACCTGTTGAGGAGCTTCGCGCAGCTCTCGATATCGATGGGATATCCGAGGAGCTTGCCACGCTTGAAAAGAAGACCGAGGCAGAGGATTTCTGGGGCGACCTTGAAAATTCGCAGGTTGTGCTTAAGCGTATTTCGCGCATAAAGGAAAAGCTTGCGAAATTCAATAAGTTTGAAAGCGACCTTTCCGATTTGCGCACGCTTTTTGAGCTTGCTGAGGAGGCGGACGATGAGGACACGGCGGCAGAGGTCGGCGAGCTGCTCGAAGCTCTTGAAAAAGAGCTTGCTGATGCAAGAATAGAGACGCTGCTCTCCGGAGATTATGATGCGAACAACGCAATAATGAGCTTCCAGGCAGGTGCCGGCGGCACAGAGGCGCAGGACTGGGCTGAAATGCTTTACCGTATGTATACACATTGGGCAGAACGCCACGGTTATACTTATAAAATACTCGATTATCTCGATGGCGATGAGGCCGGGCTCAAGAGCGCGAGCATCCTTATCGAGGGTGAAAATGCCTATGGCTACTTAAAGAGCGAGATGGGCGTACACCGTCTTGTCCGCATATCTCCGTTTGATTCGTCGGGCAGACGTCACACGTCGTTTGCGGCGCTTGAGGTCATGCCTGAGATTACCGATGATGTTGAGGTCGAGGTCAGGACAGAGGATCTTAAGGTTGACACCTATCGCGCATCGGGTGCCGGCGGACAGCACGTCAACAAGACGGAATCCGCAATCCGCATAACGCATATACCGACGGGAATCGTCGTTGCTTGCCAGAACGAGCGAAGCCAGCACCAGAACAGAGAGGTTGCGATGCGTATGCTCAAGAGTAAGCTCATCGAAATCAAAGAGCGCGAAAACCTCGAAAAGATAGAGGACATAAAGGGCGAACAGAAGCTCATCGAATGGGGAAGCCAGATCCGCTCCTATGTCTTTATGCCATATACCCTTGCCAAGGACCATCGCACAGGCTTTGAAAACGGAAACATCGGCGCTGTTATGGACGGAGATATCGACGGCTTTATAAATGCATATCTCACGCAGATGGCGTCGCAGGGAAAAACAGATAAATAAAATTATGTATATAAAGAAACTGCAAGGCACCTTCGGGTGCCTTGAAAACAAGACGCTGGAGCTCGCGCCGGGGCTGAATGTCATAACCGCGCCGAATGAATCCGGGAAATCCACGTGGAGCGCGTTTATCCGCGCAATGCTCTATGGTATATCCACGCGTGAACGTGCAAGGGCAGGGCATCTGCCTGACAAAGAGCGATATCGCCCGGGAAGCGGCAGCGCGATGTATGGCAGGATGGAGCTTGTCAGAAACGGTGAGGAGATCGAAATCGAGAGAACGAGCGAGCGTGACGTTTTTTCGAAATGTGTTGTGAGAAACCTTTCGTCGGGAACTGTTTCCTCTGAGGCAGGTGAGGCGCTTTGCGGCATCAGCCGCAGCGTTTATGAGCGCACAGCCTTTATCGGGCAGGCCAATATCGGCGTTGGTGCAGACCGCGACATAGAGCGGCTTATCCTGTCTGTTGCGTCGAGCGGTGAAGAAGGCTTTGCGGCACAGGAGGTGTTTGCGCGCCTTGAAAAGGGAAAGCGGAGCATCCGCTCTCCGCGCGGTATGGGAAGCCTTGCCGATATTGAGCGCGAAATAGAGAGCAAAAGAAGCGTCGCGACTTGCCCGGAGCTTGCTCCGATATATGATGAGCTGCGCGCACTTGAGCTTGAAGCGGCAAGGGCTGAGGCGGCCGCTTCCGGGGCGCGCCTTGAAGAGCTTGCGGCAGAGCGCGACATAATGGGCTTTCCGGCGTTTGAGGGAATGAGTGATTCGCGCGCAAAGGCCGAGGCAGAGCGCGATATAAAGCGCATCGAAGAGAGAAAGAAAAAGGCGTTTTCATATATTCCGCTTCTGCTTCTCATCCTCGCCTGTGTGTTTACGGCGCTTTCCGTGCTTTCGGACATCCGTTTCGCAATCGGGGCGGTGGCGTGTGCGGCTTTTGCGTTTGTGGTTTCGGCGGTTGTGTTTGCCTGCCGTGTCCGCGCAAAGAAAAAGCTCTCGCGTGAGCTTATGCTGCGCTATGGAGCTGATACGGCAGAGGGCATTGCGGAAAGACAGCAGGCATATTCCGAGGCGTTTGCGCGCCTTGAAAATGCCGAGAAGAAGACAGAGGCCGCAATGTCGCTTGCGAAGAGGATGAAGCGCGAGCTTGAAAGAAAGCGTGAAGAGCTTATCCCCGTAAAGGCGGCGGCCGAAGAAAAGCGAAAAGAAGAGACGGAGCGGCTCTGTATCCGCCGCGATGAGCTGATGCTCGAATATGAGGCATATGAGCTTGCTCTGGAAACGATGAACGAAGCCAATGAGATATTGCGCGGGCGTTTTTCCCCAATGCTTTCACAGCGCACGGGGGAGATATTCCGCGTGCTTACGGGCGGATCCTTTGAGCTTGTGCGTATAAAGAATTCTGATTTTGAGATGGATGTTTCAAAGAACAGTGCGGCCTCTCCGCAGAATATGCTGTCGCTCTCGGGCGGCACGCTTGATGAGCTCTATCTCGCCTTGCGGCTTGCGATGTGCTCTCTTCTGCCTGTCGGTGATATGCCGCCTGTGGTGCTCGATGATGCGTTTGTCAATTTCGATGACAGGCGTCTCCGGCGCGCGCTCGGGCTTCTCTGTGAAATGGCGAAAGAGCGCCAGATAATTATTTTTTCGTGTCACAGGCGTGAGGCCGAATATCTGGAAGGAAGCGCTGATGTGAATATAATAACCGCGCTGTAGAGCCGGAGAGGACTTGCGGCATTTTTTCGCAGTAGCTTTCGGACGATGTGGGGATATAAAGAAAATTAAATGCAAAAGTGCAAAAAACTCTTGCAAAATCTATGAAAGTGTCATAAAATAATTCGGAAAGCTATTTTAATGTCGGAGGCGTAAGCTTTGTTCAATATAGTCCTTGTAGAGCCTGAAATACCTGCAAATACGGGCAATATCTCGCGCACCTGCGCTGTTACGGGGGCGGCACTTCATCTCATAAAGCCGCTCGGGTTTGACATATCAGACCGCCAGCTCAAGCGCGCAGGGCTCGACTATTGGCAATATCTGAACGTTACGCTGTATGAGAACATTGAAGAGTTTTTTGAGAAGAATGCCGGAGGAAGATTCTTTTTCTGCACGACAAAGGCGAAAAAGGCGTATACGGATCCTGAATATCGCGAGGGCGATTATTTCATCTTCGGAAAAGAGACGAAAGGCCTTCCTGAGCCGTTGCTGGCAGAGAATATGGATGCGTGCATCCGCATACCGATGCTCCCGACGTTGCGCAGCCTCAACCTCTCGAATTCCGTTGCAATAGTTACATATGAAGCTTTGAGGCAGATCGGGTTTGAGAATATGCAGATGACGGGAAGTCTCCATAATATCGCCGAATAAAAGCGTTTTTTAAAAGCGCATATGTGCATTTTTTGCAAATTCGGCAAAAAAATATTATGAAAAAGCTCAAATATAGTTAAAATAACAGTGTAATAATGATGTTAGCTGTGTTATAATAATAACATTGATGATAATGAAATAATTATAAATGGAGGTCAACATTTATGAACTACAACAAAAAGACAATCGAAGACATAAACCCGCAGGGTAAGCGCGTGCTCGTGCGTTGTGACTTCAACGTAAAGCAGGACGATGCAGGCAACATCACAGACGACAAGAGAATCGTTGCGGCTCTTCCGACAATCAAATACCTCATCGAGAAGGGCGCACGTGTCATCCTTTGCTCGCACCTCGGACGTCCGAAGGGTGAGGTCAACCCGAAGTTTACTCTTGCTCCTGTTGCCAAGCGTCTTTCCGAGCACCTCGGCATCGAGGTCAAGATGGCTGCTGATGTCATCGGCGAAAGCGCAAAGTCTCTTGCTGCTTCTCTTGCAGACGGCGAGGTTATGCTTATTGAAAACGTCCGCTTCCACAAGGAAGAGGAGAAGAACGATCCTGCATTTGCAAAAGAACTTGCTTCTCTTGCAGAGCTCTATGTAAACGATGCTTTCGGCACGGCTCACCGCGCTCACGCTTCCACTGCAGGCGTTGCAGACTATCTCCCGGCTGTCTGCGGCTATCTCATCGGCAAGGAGATCGGAATCATGGGTGAGGCTCTTTCAAACCCGAAGCGTCCGTTCGTTGCAATCCTCGGCGGCGCAAAGGTTTCCGATAAGCTCGGCGTTATCAACAACCTCCTCGAAAAGGTTGACACGCTCATCATCGGCGGCGGTATGGCTTATACATTCGCAAAGGCAAAGGGCGGCACAATCGGAACATCCCTCTGCGAGGATGACCGCCTTGAATATGCTCTTGATATGATCAAGAAGGCAGAGGAGAAGGGTGTCAACTTCCTCCTCCCGACAGACACTGTTGCTGCGACAGAGTTTGCGGCAGATGCAGAGAGTAAGGTTGTCCCGACACAGGCAATCCCCGATGGCTGGATGGGTCTCGATATCGGACCGGAGACAATCGAGAAGTTCTCTGCTGCTATCAAGGGCGCAGGAACAGTTATCTGGAACGGACCGATGGGCGTATTTGAGTTCCCGAAGTTTGCTGTCGGAACAGAGTCCGTCTGCGCAGCAGTTGCAGAGAGCGGCTCAATCTCCATCGTCGGCGGCGGCGACTCTGCTGCAGCTGTCAAGAAGCTCGGATTTGCAAAGAAGATGACACACATCTCAACAGGCGGCGGCGCAAGCCTTGAGTTCCTCGAAGGAATCGCACTCCCGGGCATTGCTTGCCTTGAGGATAAGTAAGAATATAACAGAAGTATGCAGGGGCGGATATTATCCGCCCGCAGAAAATCATTAAATAAGTAAAAGGGGCGAAACACCCCGTTTAATATATAAGGAGACATCAGTTAAAATGAACAGAAAATATCGCAAGACAATTATTGCGGGCAACTGGAAGATGAACAAAACGCCCGCTGAGACAAAGAAGATGTTTGAAGAGCTCAAGGTCGCTTGTGGCAAGCAGAAGTGGTGTGACGTTGTGCTTTGCGTTCCGTTTGTGGATATCCCTGCAGCGGTAAGAGCAAGCCGCGATGCAAAGATCGCTGTCGCAGCGCAGAATATGCACTATGAGGAAAAGGGCGCATTCACAGGTGAGGTCAGCGCTGAAATGCTCAAGGAGCTCGGCGTCAAGTTTGTTGTCATCGGTCATAGCGAGCGTCGCGAATACTATGGCGAGACAGACAAGACTGTCAATCTCAAGGTAAAGAAAGCTCTCGAGGTCGGCCTTCGTCCGATCATCTGCGTTGGCGAAACTCTCGAGCAGAGAGAATTCGATGTAACGGCAGAGCACATCACAATGCAGGTCAAGATTGCGCTTGCCGGCGTTCCTGCAGAGAAGATGAGGAAGATTGTTTTTGCATATGAGCCCATCTGGGCTATCGGCACAGGTAAGACAGCAACTGCAGAGCAGGCTGAAGAGGTCTGCGGCCTTATCCGTGCAGTTATCCGCGCAAAATACGGCGCAAGAACAGCCCGTGCAGTAACTATCCAGTATGGCGGCTCGATGAATCCGAAGAACGCAGCAGAGCTTCTCTCAAAGCCTGACGTTGACGGCGGTCTCATCGGCGGCGCATCTCTTAAGACGGAGGACTTTGCTGCTGTTATCAATGCAGCAAACCAATAATTGATATGAATAATAAAACACCTATTACTCTTATTATAATGGATGGCTTCGGCAATGCGGAAAAAGGTCCGGGCAATGCGATTTCCTGCGCAAAGACTCCGAATCTTGATAAAATCTTTGCCGAAAATCCGAGAAGCGCACTCAAGGCCTCGGGTCTCGCAGTCGGTCTTCCTGACGGGCAGATGGGAAACAGTGAGGTCGGGCACACGAATATCGGCGCAGGCCGTGTTGTGTTCCAGGATCTTCCGCGCATCACACGCGCAATTGAGGATGGCAGCTTTTTTGAAAACAGCGAGCTTGTCGCTGCGTGTGAGAACTGTGTAAAGAACGGCACAGCACTCCATCTTATGGGACTTATGTCCGATGGCGGCGTTCACAGCCACAACACCCATGTATGGGGGCTTCTCCGCCTTGCAAAGAAATTCGGGCTTGAGAAGGTATATATCCATTGCTTCCTCGACGGACGCGACGTTTCGCCCACATCGGGCGAGGGCTTCGTTTCCGAAGCTGTCGCAAAATGCTCGGAAATCGGCGTTGGCACGGTCGCAACGCTTATGGGCAGATACTTCGCGATGGACCGCGACAACCGCTGGGACAGAGTCGAGAAGGCATACCGCGCTATCGTATTTGCAGAGGGCAACAAAACCTCAGATGCGGCTGCAGCAGTCAGAGCATCCTATGAAGACGGCAAGACTGATGAATTCGTCGAGCCGACGGTATGCGGCGATTATGCAGGTGTTTGCGCAAACGATTCCATCGTATTCTTCAACTTCCGCCCCGACCGTGCACGTGAAATCACACGCACGTTCGTCGATAAGGATTTTGCTGGCTTTGACAGAGGCGCAGGCTTCGTTCCCGTTCATTATGTCTGTATGACGCAGTATGATGCGGCAATGCCTAACGTTTCTGTGGCATTCGGCCCGGAGAGCCTCGACAATACCTTCGGCGAATATATCAGCTCGCTCGGAATAAAGCAGCTCCGAATCGCCGAGACAGAAAAATATGCTCACGTAACCTTCTTCTTCAACGGCGGCGTTGAGAAGATGTATGAGGGTGAGGACAGAATCCTCGTCAACTCCCCGAAGGTCGCAACCTATGACCTTCAGCCGGAGATGAGCGCATATGAGGTCACCGATAAGGTAATTGAAGCGATCAACAGCGGAAAATATGATGTTATCATCTTAAACTTCGCAAACTGCGATATGGTCGGTCACACAGGTGTGTTTGATGCAGCTGTTCGCGCTGTCGAAACAGTTGACAAGTGTGTCGGTCAGGTTGTAGAGGCTGTTGCAAATGTCGGCGGCATAAGCGCAATAACGGCAGACCACGGCAACGCAGACAAGATGCTCGAGGAGGACGGCGTTTCTCCGTTTACGGCTCACACAACAAACGAGGTTCCGTTTGTTATCGTAGGTGCCGATGTTGAGCTCTGCGACGGCGGACTTTGTGACATCGCTCCAACAATGCTCGACCTTATGGGCATTGCAAAGCCTGCAGAAATGACAGGCAAATCACTTATAGTCGAATAAACCTTTATATAAAATCATTACGAAAAGGAGAAAAGAAAATGAAGAAATTTGCAGAAATCGTAGATGTAGTCGGCCGTCAGGTCATCGACAGCCGCGGCAATCCGACAGTTGAGGTTGATGTTTATGTTGACGACGGCGTCAACACATACATGGGCCGCGCAGCTGTTCCGTCAGGTGCTTCCACAGGTATCTTCGAAGCTTGCGAGCTTCGCGATGGCGACAAGTCAAAGTTTATGGGCAAGAGCGTTTATCAGGCTGTTGACGCTGTCAACAACGAAATCGCTGAGGCTCTTATCGGTATGAACGCTCTCGATCAGGTTGAGATCGACCGCACAATGATTGAGCTCGACGGCACACCGAACAAGACAAAGTTTGGTGCAAACGCTATCCTCGGTACTTCTATGGCTGTTGCAAAGGCAGCTGCAGAAGCTCTCCAGATGCCGCTCTACACATACATCGGCGGCGTAAACGCAAAGACTCTTCCGGTTCCGATGATGAACATCCTCAACGGCGGTGCACACGCATCCAACAACGTTGACGTTCAGGAATTCATGATCATGCCGGTTGGCGCACCGACCTTCTCTGAAGCTCTCCGTTGGTGCACAGAAGTATTCCACAACCTCAAGAAGGTTCTTTCCGAAATGGGAATGACAACAGCTGTCGGCGATGAAGGCGGCTTTGCTCCGAACCTCAAGAAGGATGAGGACGCTATCAAGGTTATCCTCACAGCTATTGAGCGCGCAGGCTTCAAGCCGGGCGAGGACTTCATGATTGCTATCGATGCTGCTTCCTCTGAGTGGTATCAGGAGGACGGCACATACTTCCTCCCGAAGGCAAAGAAGAAGATGACAAAGCAGCAGCTTGTCAACTACTGGAAGACCCTCACATCCAAGTACCCGATCATCTCCCTCGAAGACGGTGTTGCTGAGGAAGACTGGGAAGCATGGGGCATGCTCACAAAGGCTATCGGCTCAAAGGTTCAGCTCGTCGGTGACGACCTCTTCGTTACAAACGTTGAGCGCCTCTCCAAGGGCATCGAGCTCGGCGTCGGCAACTCCATCCTCATCAAGGTTAACCAGATCGGTTCTCTCACAGAGACACTTGATGCTATCCAGATGGCAAACCGCGCAGGCTACACTGCAGTTGTTTCCCACCGCTCAGGCGAGACTGAGGACACAACAATCGCTGACATCGCAGTTGCTCTCAACGCAGGTCAGATCAAGACAGGTGCTCCGAGCCGCACAGACCGTGTTGCAAAGTACAACCAGCTCCTCCGCATCGAAGAAGAGCTCGGCGACAGCGCAATCTACCTCGGCCGCAAGGCATGGTTCAACCTTAAGTAAGTTAAGACTTGAATACAGAAAACCGCAACGGATTCCGTTGCGGTTTTTTATTTTGAAAGGCAATATAAAATGCGATGAATAACGTCGCTCGGGGATGTCGAAAAAGACTGGAATATGTTGACAATAGAGAGTTTGATATGATATCATAAAGAATATGAAAAAAATGTTAACTGATCGGTGTATATGGTCATATAAAAGCGAAAAGTAAGGAAACTGCATCGGTGTGTTACAAGCCTTCTGAGGATAACGAATAAGGGTGGGATCAGGTATGGATAAACAGAAATTCGCAAGCGATGAAGCTGCGCAGGAGATGACGGATGCTCAGGAGAGTGCACAGCCGGAAGAAGCTTCGGAAAATCCTGTCACAGAGCCATCGGTTGCGGAAAGCGCAGAGGAAAAGGCAGAGGAAAAGCGTTGCCCGGTATGTGCCGCGCTTCTTGAGGCCGATGCTGAGTTCTGCACAGAATGCGGCGCAGCTGTAAAACCGAAGTGCAAGGGCTGCGGTGCGACGCTTGAACCGGGGCAGATGTTCTGCACAGGTTGTGGTATGCAGGTCATACAGCAGGCGCCGCCTGCCGATGCTTCTGCAGTAAGCAGCGGTATAAATGAGTATAACAGCAAAATCGGCAAAAAGAGCAAGGCGAAGATTATAATACCTGCAATAATTGTTGCAGTGTTGTTGATTTTCGGTGCTGTCGGCGGATATATTGCTCACGTCGAGCGGATTCATCAGCAGGTGCTTGAGTTTACAGAGGATGTTATGGATTATACGGCGGAAGTAAACTCGGCAACAGTGGTTCTCAAGAACATAAGCGAGGCGTGGGATATCGTTGATAAAAGCTCCTATCTCTACAGAAGCGAGCTCAGAACCTATGCAAGAAACCTTTATAAGGATAACATCAGCGATGCAAAGGATGTAAATGATGGAATCGTCGATAAATATAACGATATTATGAGCTGTGATATCGAAGATCCATATGTCGAGAGGATTCAGGATGCTGTGGAAAAAACTCACGATCTGTATCTTGTCATTTATGAGGATGTAATTGAGAATGAGTCGGGCGGAAATGAAGATAACGCAGACAAAGTCATTGAGTATATAGCAGACGTAAAAGCTGTTGTTGATGAAGCAACGCTTGATTATGCAAGTTAATAAAAGGGGGAAATAAAAATGGACAACAAGTTATTACAGGAAATTGAAGCTTCTTTGAAAAACAGTGCAGCGCCTGCGGAGCCTGTAGCACCTGCAGAGCCCGTAGCACCTGCAGAGCCCGCAGCACCTGCAGAACCCATAGCACCTGCGGAACCCGTAGCACCTGCGACACCGGTCAAGAGATGCCCGAAGTGTCAGGCTGTTATCGAAGAGGGACAGATATTCTGTGCAGAATGCGGAGAAGCCCTCGTGAAGAGATGTGCTCAGTGTGGGGCAGAGCTTGCGGAAGCTCAGGCATTTTGCGCACAGTGCGGCACGCGTGTCGCAGCAGCGCCCGTTGCGCCCAACCCTGTCTATAGCGCTCCTGCCGGAAATGCTCCGTTTGCAACGGATTCTGTTCCGAAGCCGCAGGGCGTGGACAAAAAGCTCCTTCCGCTGATAGCGATAGGCGTCTGTGCTGTTATTGTTGTAGTTATACTTGCAAAGACCCTCTTTGCAGGGCCTGCGGATTTTGAAACCCTTTATGCTGACAGATACGGCGCAGAGTCGTGGTGCGAAATCTCGTCTGACGGCTCCTGGATGGAGATTGATACAAACCCGAATGACATTGATGACTATTACAGCTCATCTGCGCTCGATGCTGTTGAAACCGTCAACGAGGAGCTCGGTTTCTCGAGCTCGGTATATGAGAAGATGATGGAGACAAGGGCTCTTGACGGAAGACAGTATGATGAATGCGAAGACTATGAAATCAGCTGGTCCTACCATCCGAACAGAGGTATGGACGTTATGTATGAGCTCAAAGATTAATGATTGGAGGAAATAGAAATGACAATTAAAAGAATTGCTGCATTTATTCTCGCACTTGTTATGGTATTTACGCTTACGGGCTGCAAAAGCTCTGATTACAAGAAGGCTATGGCTCTCTTTGATGAAGGAAACTTCTCTGAGGCACAAGCGGCTTTTGAAGCTCTCGGAGATTATAAGGACAGTCTGAGCTATGCGGAAAATATCGGTTGGTATGCAGTGCGTGCACACATTCTTGAAAACGGCAAAATAGAATATGAAGCGACGGAAACTCTTATGCTCGAAATCGATATGATGGGCGATGATGTTATCGTAATCAGGGAATATATGGATGAAGATATTATGAAGTTCAATATTCAGGCGGAGCTCTCTCTTGGGGAAACGGTCGTTCCTTATAAGGCTGATATAGAGCTGATCATCGAAGGTGCAAGCGGAAAAGAAGCAGGAGTCGGAAAGCTTGATATAGCGTCCTATAAAGAAGGCGATTCGATCAAGTGGGACAACTCGACCTGCTCACCGTATGAAGATCTTATAATTCTCAAGGATTTCTCAGGCCCGACAAAGACCTTTGTCGAAAATACAAAAAAGGCCATCGAGGCGGCCGGAATCAACATCACAATGGCAGAATTCGGATTTGAAAGCTATTGATAAAAAATTATATGTTAAGGAGAATATGAAAAATGGGAAAAGTAAGTGTAATTATCGTTGATGCAACAGGAAACAAGGAACAGAAGGTCGGCCTTCCGGACGATATCAAAATCGGAATCATTATGGTCAAGCTCGTCGAGAAGATAAAGCTTCCGTCCACAGGACCTGACGGCAACCCGATAAGCTATAAGTTTATCCACAAGGTCTCGGGGCGCCAGCTTCTCGAAACACAGACTCTTGCTGATGCAGGAATCAAGGACGGCGATGTTCTCAGACTTCAGCCTGAGATAACCGCTGGTGCAATCGGCAGAGCGCGAGGTGCGGTTTCGCGTTTTTTTAAGAAGGCCGCAGCTCTTGCGATTGCAGGTGTTATGCTGATTTCGCTCTGCGGCTGTGATATGCTCGATTATGGCAAAGCAAAAAAGCTCTATGAAAAGGGCGAATATAAAGAGGCTGTGACGATCTTTGAGAATCTCGGCGATTATAAGGACAGCGCAGACTATCTCAAAAAAGCGCGAGTCGAATGGTTCAAGGAATATGCCGAGGAAAACGGCGATGAAATAGGAGACGACAAGCGCATTACAAAAAGCTATAAAGGTGACAAAAACGACACTTATATAGTTGCAATGGGTTCTGAGGGCGATATGATAGAGTTTGTAATTTTTGTCGACAAGGATCTTGAATTTGTTGAGTTTACCGACTTTATAAAGATACACTTCAAGCCCGGCGCTTCGGAGGCAGACTTTACATATGACAGCACAATGACGATTGATTATAAAAATATTTCTGCAGAAAGCGAGAGTACCACGACGGGGGTTATCGATATTGCAAACTACACAAACTCCACAGTTGTAGAAGCGCTTACGTATGAGTATGAAGGCGTTGATGTCTCCGGCAATAAATCCAGTGAGAGCGGCGCTGAAAACGCAAAGATGACCGACTTCAACGACATCTACATAGATAATCTCTTTAACGGCTGTAAGGAAATTCTTGCAGAAACAGGTATGGGAATAACTCTTGCTGATTTCGGCTTCGTTTCCTTCGAATAAAACGTTTCTGCTTCGGAAGGTGATGAAGAATGTCAATGGATATCGAATTTGAAAAGAATGATTTTGAAGAAAACCGATATTCCCGTCTTGAGCTGATTCCCTGGTGGAATCAGGAGCTTCTGCACAACTCGACTGTTATGGTAGTCGGTGCCGGGGCGATAGGAAACGAGCTTATAAAGAACCTTGCTTTGCTCGGTGTCGGAAAAATCGTTATTGTCGATATGGATAAAATTGAGCAGACAAATCTGACGCGCTCGATACTTTACCGTATGAAGGATGTCGGCAAATACAAATCAGAGGCTGCGGCGCAATCTGCGATGGAAATAAACCCGGATGTGCGCGCAATATGCCTCAACAGCAACATCGTGACGGATATAGGTCTTGGAGTGTTCAGGCAGATGGACGTTGTTCTGGGCGGCCTTGATAACCGTGAGGCGCGCCTTGCAATCAATCAATCGTGCTATAAGGTGAACAAGCCGTGGATAGACGGCGCGATAGAAGTTCTCAACGGCTTTGCAAGAGTCTTTGTGCCGCCGGGGCCGTGTTATGAATGCACGATGACGGAGACTGACTGGAGGCTCATCAACAAGCGCAAATCGTGCGCGTTGCTGACTCACGACCAGATGCTTGAGGGGAAGACCCCGACAACTCCGACATCCTCGTCGGTTATTGCCGGCATACAGGTGCAGGAGATGCTCAAGCTTCTCCACAATGACAGAAATCTGCCGACGCTTGCCGGAAAGGGCTATGTGTTCAACGGGCTCACCCACGATTCATTCGTTGTTGAGTATCAGCAAAAGGAAGATTGTATGAGCCACGACCTCTATGAGGATATACGTGAGATGCCGTGGTCAGCGCGCACAGTTTCGTTTGGTGACATCATAGAAGAGGCATCGCGTGAGCTTGGTGGATCGGTTGTCATAGAGCTTGACCGCGATATTGCGACGACGGCGACCTGCGTTTGCGGCCACAAAAAAGACATTTTCAACACGGTAAACCGCCTGCGCGGCAAGGACATAGTTTGCGAGAAATGCGGAAAGTCCATGCAGTTTGAGGCAATACACACGGTGACGGCGGATTCCGATTTCCTTGGCAGAAAGCTTTTTGATGTCGGTCTTCCGCTATATCACATAATCGCTGTGCGCAAAGGTATGAAATATATTTATTATGAATTGTCCGCAGACAAGGACGAGGTTTTGGGAGGTCTGTTTGAATGAATGCAAGAATGAGGAGAATCGCCTCTGACTACGAACAGATTAAAAAGAATTTTTCAAACCATAAAAACATTGTTGTTGAGCCTATCGGCGAAGAGCCTGCAGAGAAATACAGAGTTACATATTATGTAAACGGCATATATCTTCTCGATGACGGCAGGATAGAAACTCTCGGAAAGCACATTGTTATAATAACGCTCCACGCGGAGTATCCGAGATACAAGCCGATATGCACAATAGCAACGCCGATCTGGCATCCGAATTTCAGGGATGGGCAGATATGCATCGGAGATATATGGGGTGCAGGTGAATCCCTTTCCGATATTATCGTCAACATCGGCGATATGATTCAGTATAAGAGCTGGAATTCCTTCAGCCCGCTTTCGGCAGATGCCGCAGAATGGGCGATTGAGAACAAGCATCTCTTCCCTGTTGGAAACATAAATCTCTGGACGGGTGAGGAAGAGGACGGCACGGTCAAGGGCGATTTCGATATCGATATCTTCGATGGCGAAGACGCAGCAGAAGAGGCGGCTCCTGCAGAAGAAACGGCGCCTGTTGAAGATGCCGTGCCGGCTGAAGAAGCTGCTCCTATTGAGGAGGCTGCGCCGGCTGAAGAAAACTTCAAGGAAACTCAGGCAAACGTCAACGCAGCTCAGGGTGGAGATGTAAACGTTTCAGATTCCGGAAAGCTGAAGGAGGAGAGCCCGGCCTCGATTTCGGCGGTGTCATCTGCTCCGGCGGAGAAAGGTGACGAAGAGGATTTTGAGATAACCGCAGAGGAGCTTGCAGGAATAGAGTTTGTTCCGAGCGTTGTAAGAATGCAGGGCAGCCAATACGGAGCAACGGCAAAGGGCGGAAAGATAAATTTAAAGACTGTGCTTGTCAAGGGTCTGCTCTGGGCTCTCATAGGCGCATTCCTCGGCTTTGTTGTTTCTGAGATTGCAAATCCGCTGATCGGCAATGCTGCCGTTGCGAGAATGCTCGGTCATTCAGAGCTTGCGGATTATTATGAATACACTGAGCTTGCGGATGAGGCTATTGCACCTGTAAACCGCGCGTTTGCCGATTATTGCAACAGAACAGGCAAGAATCCGAACAGTGAGGGCGTGCTCGAGGATTGGCTTGAGGCAAATTCCTCTGCCTATTCCGGCGCTATAGATCTCTATTCTGACTATGACGACAAGGCAGACGAAGCTCTTTATAATGCATATGAAGATGACTTTGCCTCGAATGAGGATGCACTCGGAGACGCTCTGGCCGGAATATCGAGAACGCACACAGCTCTCTGGTCGGGGATAATAGCTCTCTTTATAGGGCTCTTCCTCGGAATTGGTGAGGGTGTATACTATGGCTCAAAGGAAAACGCGCTGAAATATGCGCTTATCGGCGCAGGTATCTCGATTGCTGTCGGCGCAGTGAGCGGATATCTCGCACAGTGGATGTATGCATCTATGCTTTCGGATTATTCGTCAAGCATTGCTTCTGCGTTTGTGCGCGGTCTCGGATGGGCGATAATGGGCGCAGGCATTGGCTTGTCTATAGGTCTTATCAAGCCTGAGCAGAAGAGAATCCTTTTCTGCACGCTCGGCGGCGTTATCGGTGCATTTATCGGCGGATTCCTGTTCAACTATGTCTGCGATATCATACCCAATGACATAGTTGCCCGCGGAATTGCGATAATCATCATGGGGCTTCTTATCGGTGTCGGCGTCGGTATGCTTGAGCAGTTTGCAAAGGCGGCGTGGCTCAAGGTCATCAGAGGCGAATTT
Organism: Oscillospiraceae bacterium; assembly: GCA_017439555.1. Lineage (GTDB taxonomy): Bacteria > Bacillota > Clostridia > Oscillospirales > JAAYXM01 > SIG480. The sequence continues at coordinate 34,312 of JAFSIZ010000186.1, forward strand.
GAAGGTAAGGAATATCTTGTATTTGAGGGCAGAACATCAATCGGTAACAGCGGCAAGAACACAATTGTTCTCTTTAAAGACAAGCTTGTTGCTCCCGATCATTGTGAAATTGTTCAGGAAGGCACTAAATATGTTCTCGTTGACAAGGGCTCACCGATGGGAACTGTTGTCAACGGAATGAGAATAACACGTCACGTTCTGCGTCAGGGCGATGCAATTGCAATAGGCAATTCAGTGCTCGTATTCAATATGAAATAAAAGCGGCGAAGGCAAAATACAGATAGTATAATCAACAACGAAAGGGGGACAGTGTTACGCGTAAGCCAAAACACTGTCTCTCTGTCCGTTTTCACAAAAAGAAGGCAAGGAGTGAAACAGATTGAGCAACCTGAGAAAAAAGGGCAGCAAGAAGAAAAAGGCCGTAAGCCGTGAGCTTTTGCCTGAGCTGCCGCAGAATATTTTCCCTGTAGGCGAGCGTGTTCTTGATAACAAAAACATATACATTCATCAGAAGGTCTATGCGCAGATTCATAAATTTGCTTCCAACAAAACGGAAAATGAGCACGGCGGAATTCTTGTCGGCCGTGTGGTCAATGAGATGGGCAAGGAAAACACAATAATAGAGGCGTTTATTGAGGCAAAATATAATGCCGCAACGCCGACAACATTGACCTTCACTCACGAGACGTGGGAGCATTTCCATTCTGAAATGGACAAGAAATATAAAGACAGGAAAATCGTCGGATGGATACACACACATCCGAACTTCGGTATATTCCTTTCAGAAAACGACAGATTCATCCAGCAGAACTTTTTCACGGATGTAAATCAGGTCGCATATGTAGTTGACCCGATACAGAACGACGAAGGCTTTTTCTTCTGGGTTGACGGGCGGCTTGAGCGTTGCCCGGGATTTTATCTGTTCGATAAGGTCGGAATCAAGATAAGACAAAAGGCAATCTGGGAGAAGGGCTCTGACGATGAGAATGAAGGCGGCGAAAAATCGTTTGGTACCGGAATACTTATCCCGATTCTCCTCGCTCTGATTGTTCTGGCAAATATGGTGCTTACGATAAATCAGAATTCAAGGATGAACAGGCTTGCGCAAAAGCTTGCTCAGGCAGAGCAGGTCATCCAGAGCCAGATAATTATGATCAACGGCCTGAGAGAGCAGGTCTATGAGCTTGAAGGCTATCATATGCCTGAGCCTCAGGAGGAGACAACGGAAAATACTGAAAAAGATTCAGAGAAGAAATAGGAGGAGCGCAGATATGGATTATACAGGAAAAATTTGCCCCTATTGCCAGACGGAATTCCGCGAAGGTGACGATATTGTCGTGTGCAGTGTATGCGAAATGCCTCACCATAAGGAATGCTGGATTGAAAACAAGGCCTGCACAACCTTTGGCTGCACAGGAACGATAAAGGGCGTTGACCAGAGCACAGAGGCGGCGATAAATGAGACGGAATGTGTAAGCTGCGGTGCAAAAATGAAGGCAGGGCAAAAGTTCTGTTCGAAATGCGGAGCGGCGGCAAGCAGCGGCGGGCCAAGATTTCAGGCGGCAGGAGCAAATATGCAGCAACCGTATGCAAATCAGCAGCCATACGCAAATCAGCAACCGTATGCAAATCAGCAGCCATACGCAAATCAGCAGCCGTATGCAAATCAGCAGCCGATATACGGACAGATGTGTGCTAAATATGATGCAAATGACCCGGTTATGATTGCGTTTCTTGAAAAGAATATAATGCAATACGTAAACATCTTCAATAATCTTGAGGCGAAAAACTCAAAGACATCCTGGAACTGGTGTGCATTTCTTTTTGGAGCAAACTGGTTTGCATATAGAAGGATGTATCCGCTCGCGGCAGCGATTATCGGCGTTTCCTTTGTTCTCACTCTCTTCGGAGAGGTTGGAACTTTCCTGAGCCTGGCGATGTCTGTATGTCTTGGGATTTTCGGAAACTTTCTTTACAAGCAGCACATTGATGTTGAAAAACAGGCTTGTGCAGGTTTTGATGATGCAGGAAAAAGCGCTCATATAGCAAAGAAGGGCGGAGTAAGCGTGGTTTCGGTTGTTGTTATGTGCATCATTACATTCGTTCTGAATATGTTTTTTACAACTGTCGGGTGATAGGTGATGGAAGATTTCAACATTGAAATAATCGACAGCGGAGCGGCTTCGGCTACAAGGCCGCTTCCGTTGCCGAAGAATTTCGTGGCTGTTGGCGACGCCGGCGGAGATAGTGCGCAGATATATATAAAACAGGATGTCTACAAGAGGATAGAAAAATTTGCAAAGGAGCAGATGTCCAAAGAGGTCGGGTCTGTTCTTGTCGGAGAATATGCCGTTGTCGGCGGCAGGAATACGGTTATCATTTCCGATTTCATAGAGGCGAAATATACCGATGCCACAGCCGCGACGCTCACATTCACACACGATACCTGGGATTATATCAACCGTGAGCTTGAGACAAACTATCAGGGTAAGGTGATAGTCGGCTGGCAGCACACACATCCCGGCTACGGCGTTTTTCTGTCGAGCTATGATATGTTCATTCAGGAAAATTTCTTCAATCTTCCGTGGCAGATTGCATATGTTGTTGACCCGATTGCGGATACGAGGGGGTTTTTCGAATGGAAGGACGGAAAGGTCGTTCCGTCGGGCGGCTTTTTCGTGTATGACGCAATAGGCCGCAGGATAGACATTGATAAGCCTGTGAGCCTGCAAGGAAAAGGCTTTTCGAAGCTGAGCGTTATTCTTGCAATTCTGCTTGCGCTGTCTCTTATCGCAATGATATGGCTGACTGTCGAAAACGGAATTCTCAGGAACTATCACCATTCGATAGAACGCATTGAACAGGATCTCGAGGAGCGGGATCTGCCCATAAGAACAGATGACCTGATTTAGCTTTGAATAACAAAAGAAACCTGCGATCAAGCTGCATTTGCAGGTTTTTCTGTTTGCTTTTTTTCTTGAAGGTGATATAATACAAGAGCAGAGTGAAATGATTTTATAACAGCTGAATACGGAAATATAAAAGCTTTGATATCGGAAAGGAGCTACAAACAATGTATGAAGAAATAAAAACAGCCCTGCGCACTGCGGCGGAGGAGCTTTGCGAAAATGCGAAGCTGAAGGCAGGCGATATCGTCGCAATCGGATGCTCAACGAGCGAGGTAATGGGCGAAAAAATCGGAACAAGCTCTGTTGCGGAGCTTGGCGCGGCAATCTATAGTGCGCTCAGCGAGGTTTTCTCGGCAAAGGGAATCTATATCGCGGCGCAGTGCTGTGAGCATTTAAACCGTGCGCTCATCATCGAGCGCGAAGCAGTCCCCGGCGCATATGTCTGCAACGCAGTTCCCCAGCCGAAGGCAGGCGGCTCTTTTGCAACGGCGGCATACGCCGCAATGCGTGATCCGGTCGCAGTCGAAAGAGTTGTTGCTGATGCAGGAATGGACATCGGCGACACTCTTATAGGAATGCACGTCAGACCCGTTGTTGTTCCGTGCAGGCTTTCAATCAGGAGCATAGGAGAAGCGCATCTCGTTTGCGCAAGAAGCCGCGCAAAATTCATAGGCGGCGAGCGCGCACACTATGACAAGGATTTGATGTAGGATAAAAAATGCAGCTACCCGAAAATTTTTTCGGGTAGCTGTTTTTATTGCGGTTATATTTTTTCTACATCCCAAATCCGCCGCCGACGGAGAGGGTTTCGCCCGTTATGAAATCCGCCTCCGCGAAGAAGAGCGCGGCGTGGGCAACATCTTCCGGTTTTCCGATTCTGCCGAGCGGTGTTTCGTCGCAGAGCGCGGCCATATCCTCATCCGACAGATGTGCATTCATCTCCGTTTCGATGACACCGGGCGCGATGCAGTTGACGGTCACGCCCGAGGGGCCGAGCTCCTTTGCAAGCGCGCGAGTGAAGCCGCAAAGCCCTGCCTTTGATGCGGAATAATGCGTCTCACAAGATGCGCCGACAATGCCCCAGACGGATGAAATATTGATGATCCGCCCGAAATTTTTGCGTATCATACCGCGTGAAAAGATTTTAGAGCAGAGAAACGCGGATTTGAGATTTGTGTTCAGCATATTGTCCCAATCGCTTCCCGAAATATCGGAAAGGAGCGCAAACTGCGCGATACCTGCATTGTTTACGAGAATATCGACATCGCCGATTTCTTCAAAAAGCGCCAGGACCGATTTTTCATTTGAAACATCACAATATACCGGCCTGAGCGCAAAGCCATCCTCTGCGAGCTTGTCGCGAAGAAGGGGAAGCGTTGTATCAGTTGTCCTATAGGTTGCGAAGACCTCATCGCCGCGTCTTGCAAAGCTCTCTGCGATGCAATAGCCGATGCCGCGCGATGCACCTGTAACAAGAACCTTCATATCATTGCCTCATTCGTCTTGAATTTTATTTTGAGCTGTCAAGTGAAAGCGAATAGATTATCGGGATAAAGCCTGCGCGGATGCGGTCGACAGTTCCGGGAAGCTCTGTATATGTCGCAAGATATGTTTTGTCGGGAGCATCGTAAATGACTCGCGTAATCTCATTTTCGTTATATGTATACATGACAACGAGAGCCGGGATGCCGTTCTGCTCGCGCTTTTCAAAAGCGGAGATATCTATATCTGCCATTCCCTCTGCAGCAACCATCTCGGCAAAAGCCTTCTCCGAGATGTCTGTTATTCCGCTCTGCTTTGCGGATGACTGAACGGTTACCGTCGTGCCGCTGTGTGAATCCATCACGACGAAATCTATCTCTTTTGAGAAGGATGTCGGCTCAAGATCAGAGGGATATGCAAGCTCATAGCCGTTTTCCGAGGAGAAGGTCACAAGCTCAGCTGGCGGCGTGTCGTCTGCCGGAGAGCAGGCGGCGAGGAGCATAGACGAGAGGAGAAGTGCGAGCGCGAGTGAGAGAAGCTTTTTCATTGTATTTACCTACCTTTAATCATAATTGCTTATATTGTAACAGAAACCGACAAGAAGAGCAAGCAGAAAAGTTGGCACAAAGTTGGCAACCCAAAAAATAAATTTGGTGGTAGAATATATGGCAAATATGAAAAAGGAGGTGAGAATATGGAGATTACACGCGACATAATTCCTGAGGGGAACGTAAACCGCCCGGGAGCGAGAAATTCCTGCAGATACATAACGGTGCACGAGACGGCAAATGCAAAGCGCGGCGCTGATGCCTGTGCCCACGCAGGCTATGTCAAAAAGCTCAGGGAGCGCACAAGCTGGCACTATACTGTGGACGATCACTCCGTCTATCAGCATCTGCCCGATGAGGAAAAGAGCTATCACACCTCGAGCGCAACGGCGAACGAGAACTCAATCGCCATAGAGCTTTGCGTGAACGCTGACGGGGATTTCAGAAAGACGGTTGACAATGCGGTGTGGCTTGTGAGACAGCTTATGAAAAAACACGGGATTTCTGCAGAATATGTCAGAACGCACAAGGAATGGACGGGGAAACAATGCCCTGCAACGCTTCTTTCGGGAGGCTGGAAGGAGTTTGTTACGAGAATAAGCGCAGAGGAGAAAAAGAGCATCACCGTCTCAGAGCTTCGTGCAATGGGGTATAGCGAAATAAAGCTGTAAAAAGGTGCAAAGCACCCTTGAAACACAAGGTTTCAGGGGTGCTTCCGCTTTCTTCTTTAGCAGCAGCCCGGCTTCATCGAGAAGGACTGACAATCGGTGCACTGGTCCTGTGTCGGGTTCTGCTCGTGTGTGCCGACCTGGATGCTGCTGAGCGAACAATAGTTCACACTGTCGCAATGATGCTTGCAGGATGTTACACTGCAATGGATGCTTTTGTTTGCATTTTCGTTCATTTCATAAAACCTCCGTGTTTTTGTTTTGAGGAAACGTTTTTATCTTGTGCAAATAAAGTGTTAAATATTCTTTTTGGCATTGACAATTATTACAATTTTTTTTAATATAGATATGTAAAATAATATCACAAAATATATTTTGTAGGTTCGAGGTGTGTTTTTTGAAAAACAACAGAGCTTTGCTTTTTATAGCAAAAACTTCAAAACGTGAAATGCCGTGGATGCTGTTTGTCACAGTGTTGAATGCAGTTTATGCGGCGCTGAATGTATATTTTGCGCTGGCTATGCGCGATGTTATAAACTATGCCGTTGCAGGTGATGTGAATTCTGCATACAGCGCAGGGCTTGTGTTCATCGGCGTCGTGGCGGCGGAGATTGTATTGTTCTTTATCGTCAGGCTGCTTGCGGCAAAGACGACGGCGAAACTCAACGCGACCTTCCGTCGCGCTGTTTTCGGTGAGATTATAAAAAAAGATTATTCGTCCGTCTCTGCGTTTCACAGCGGAGAGATAATCAACCGTATGTTCAACGATGTTGCAGTTGTGAGCGACAATGTATCGACACTCGTGCCGAATATCGCAGGGCTAATAACAAGGCTTCTCGGCGCGCTCGTTGCGGTATATCTCGTTGACAGGACGTTTGCGCTCGTCATCCTTTGCGGCGGTGTCGGACTCTTTGTGTTCGCGAGAGCATTCCGCGGAATTATGAAGCGCACTCACAAGGGCGTGCAGGAGGCAGGCGGACGTCTGCGCTCGTTTGCGCAGGAAATTATGGCGAACATTCTCGTCGTGAAGGCTTTTGAGATGGAGAAAAGCCTTGATAAGAAGGAACAGGAAAACGAGAAAGCCTATTATAAGAAAAAAATGGTGCGCGCATTCTTCTCGACAGGCGCAAGCACAGGCTTTTCGACGATAATGAACTGTGGGTATCTCTATGCCGTGCTCTGGGGCGCGGCGAAGATCCTGACAGGTGCGGCAGGCTTTGGCTATGGCGATTTCACGGCGATAATGCAGCTCATAAACCAGATTCAGTCGCCGTTTGCGTCTCTCTCGGGAAGTCTTTCAAGATATTACAATGCAATCGCATCTGCGGAGAGAATACTCGAGCTTTGCGATCTCCCGGATGACGGCGCGGAAAACAGAGCAGACACGAAGGCGATATACAGCGCTCTTTCTCATATAAAGCTTTCAGATGTAACCTTTGCATATGACGATACAGAGGTTTTCGATTCGGCAAGCGTTGAGATCAAAAAAGGAGAGCTCACCCTCATTTCGGGAATTTCGGGCATCGGAAAGAGCACGATGATAAAGATGCTTATGGGCGTATTGAGGCCGCAGAGCGGCGCGATTGAGGCGCAGCTTGAAGGCGGCGGCAGTATCCCTGTCGATGCATCGACGCGCTCGCTCTTTGCCTATGTGCCTCAGGGCAATCTACTGATGAGCGGCACGATCCGCGACAATATGTTGCTTGCGAAGGACGATGCAACCGATGCTGAAATACTCGATGCGCTGCGCGTTGCCTCGGCAAAGTTTTTCGATGAGCTTCCCGAGGGGCTTGATACAGTTCTCGGCGAGCGCGGCAGCGGCCTTTCGGAAGGGCAGATACAGCGCCTTGCAATCGCAAGAGCGGTTCTCTGCGGTGCACCGATTCTGCTTCTCGATGAGGCGACAAGTGCGCTCGATGAGCCGACAGAGCGCGAAGTGCTTGAAAATATTATGAAGCTTCCGGGCAGAACCTGCGTCTGCATATCACACAGAAGTGCAGCGAAAGAGGTATGCGATAAAATTATATATGTAGAGAACGGGAAGATAAAGACGGAGGAGCAGATATGAATATATCGGGTTTTCAGAAGCTTACGTTGCTTGATTTTCCGGGTAAGACGGCGGCGACATTGTTTACAGGCGGCTGTAATATGCGCTGCCCATTCTGCCACAACGCGCTTCTTGTGACGGAGTTTGACGGCTCTTCGGATTTTTCCGAGGAAGAGGTGCTTGCGTATCTCAAAAAGCGCGCAGGAATTCTTGACGGCATCTGCATAACCGGCGGTGAGCCGCTTCTGCAGCGCGATATTGCTTCTTTCATTTCAAAGGTCAGGCAGCTCGGGATGCTTGTCAAGCTCGACACGAACGGAAGCTTTCCTGAAAGGCTTCGTGAGATTGTTTCCGAAAACCTTGTCGATTACATAGCGATGGATATAAAAAACTCAAAGGAGAAATATGCGGAGACCTCGGGCGTCCGCGATTTTGATATTGCGCCGATTGAGGAAAGCGTCAGCTATATTATGTCCTGCGGAGTGGATTATGAATTCCGCACAACAGTTGTCCGCGAGCTTCACGAGGTTGAGGATATAGGCGGCATAGCCGAATGGATAAAGGGCGCAAAGAGATATTTTCTGCAGAACTTTGTCGATTCGGGAAATCTCATAGGCGAGGGCTTTTCCGCACACAGCCGTGAAACTCTGGAGAAAATGAGAACTGTCGCGGCAGAGAGGATTGGTTTTGTGCAACTTCGAGGAGTGTAGGAGAACGGGGAATAACACAAGAGAACCGTACTGCAAAGTAAATAAAGACAGCCCCTGCAAACGGAAATTCCGCTTGCAGGGGTTGTTGTTTAGTGAATCCGAAAGCCTTATTCAATCGAGTCGGCTATGAAGGTTACTTTGCCACCGCCGTTGAACGTCAACACAACAGAACTGTCACCTTGTGTTTTTCCTTTGGCTTGGGCATGCAACTTACATACGCTCCGCATCAAAATATAAAATACTGTTTGTACAATCCAAGTAAACCTCTCCCATATAATTTACACCGAGAATTTCATTTGAAAATTGTTCATTATACATCCATTCAAATTCGCTGCATCCCGTAACTTCAGGTTGAATCCCTTCTTCAAAGTTCAAATCAACATTTTCAAACTTATACTTTTCGAGTAAACATTGCGCATTATCTTCATCTATCATCATAAATCCCTTCATCCAGTACGATGTTGGACCAACCGCAAAACCGCCAAAAACACCCACTTTCCAATAACATTGTCCTATATCCAGATTTTCACCAAATCTTTTAATCAATGGCTCAGTATCTGTCCGATATTCAATTTTGGGTAAATCTGAAGGACTTTGTGATTCTACATAAAGAATCTTGAATATTAGTATTATGTATAGTAGTATTATAGCTGCAATCACAAAGAACACATAAAGCATTTTTTTTAAAACAGGCTTCAACGACTTCGCCCCCTTTCGCTTTGTTTCTCCGATGCCTTCACATCTTTCATCGACCAAGCATTCAACAAGCCATTTGGCTTTGCGTCCATTCTAAATGGCCGTGAATTAAGCGCTGATGATCCAAAAAAATGATATGCGGAAAATGATATGAGTAACTAATAAAGCAATGCCATAAGCCCATCTTTTATTTGCAAATAATTCATATGATGCATATAGCGAAAATATCTCCGGACAAGCCATAACATAGCAAAGCAGAAGAGAATAAGGCAGTGAAACACCATTGTATAAATGAAGTACAAAAGATGTATCAACACCGATTGTTAAAAACAGCCGATACAAAACCTGCAAAACCGCATGGTAAGCTAAAATAATCAACAAAAGATAGCGTCCGACCATATATAGTTTATTAATTATCCTTTTCATGTTTCATAACCTCATTAATTATTAGAAATATCGAATCTCTTATCTTCCGGGACATTATGCCATCCCAACCCAACAATACTGCGAGCCATTTGCTGTGGGGACGTCCCTGTTTGGCCTCAAATAGTTTTAATCATCAATTATATTGACAGGCATAAAACCAGCACGAACTTTATTTTTTATAAATATGTCTCTCAATTTCTTCGAAACAACTATAAAGCGATTGGGTTTTAATCCGTATGAAAATTCAAATGAAAAATTCAAGTCTTTTGCTTTTACCAAACTACTATGACTATACTTAACATTTGAAGCAATTAGATACTGTTTATGTTCACACGATTTTTCTCTCCATTCCCAAAACCATGTTTGGGAATGCATTGGCGGAAGTATATTATTTGCGGTTGGTTCTATACAAAAATACTCTCCCATTTCTCTTCCTTTATAATCTTTTAACATATGCTTAAATTCAAATCCGGTTAAGCTATTTTCTTCTATCAACCATTTCGTGGATTTGGATATAGCTATTATGCTATCAGTTAACTGCAAAATCGGCTTTTTCTTAATTAATTTGCGATCAATTAAAGCATCACTGACAAGACTTCTGTTCGCATCACATAATGTGCAACCATTACGAAATTGAGTACCATAATCCTCCAAATGAACAGCTTCAATTTCCATCGGATCAGATAACCACATATAAAAGAACTCGCAATTTTTTTCTTCGATTGGAGTGTAAACAGTTTTTTCACGAATTTCCAAATGTGCCCCTATTCTTTTTGCCATTTTTGTCACATATAAGTATTCATCTGTATCAGGCATTAACGGCAAACAAAAGGGACCGTGTTCTGAATATTGGAAATCCTTTCGTAAACAACTTGGAATCGAATCTCTGACATTGTCATAAATTTCTCTTCGTATGTTGTTTTCGATAAAGCCTAGATCTAAAATATGAACATCAAACACACTTAAATCCCCCAATCTATTCCGGTTGTATGGTGCAAAGCCATTTGGGGACGTACATTTTTTGGTACTATTTTACGCACGCGTTATAACCCCTCTCGAAACCCCGGTCAATCTTTGCAACTGTCTCACCGGAAAATTCTTTTTCAGCTCTGCCAAGATACCAAATAATGTACGTCCCTATTTGGCCTCTTCCGTCCCTATTTGGCCTCTTCGCGCTGTTCTACTCACTCCAATCACCTCTGCAAAAAGTATACCATATTCTTCTCTTCACATCAATAATGATACCAAATAATGTACGTCCCTATTTGGCCTCTTCAGAATAAACCCGACAAGTGATTTTATACTTGTCGGGTTTGTGTTACTATTACGCTTACTTCCTTTTTGGCTTTTGCGCAGGCATCAATTACAAATTTGGTTCCTTTTGATTTGCCGTCACAAAAAGCAACAACAGAATCTGCATATTCAATTATCTGCAGATTGCGCTTTAACGGCGCTCCTTTTTTATAGCGCCTATAATCAGGAAGAAATTCTTTTAATATCAGTCCGTTCCTTTTTGCGTATTCTCGTGCGCAGGTATCAATTCCGCTTGCTCCGCCGGATACTATTTCAGTTGTTCCGGGTGGAAGATAGTCGCCAAGATTTTCAACTGTCAGCTTGCGCGAACCTATTACCGCTATTTTCATATCTCAACATCCTAACATAATTTAGGGAAGACAGGGAAACGGTTCTATTGTCCGTTATATTTTCTCTATAATCCCCTTGTCTTATAGAGCTGTGATTTTTCGCAGCTCTATATTTATAACGATTTTCTTATTTTTTTGGTCATTGCGGTGCGTTCCTATGTCGGAAAACGTACATATATGCATACCCACGCTTTTGAACTTATACCCGTATTCGGGTATGTAGATTGTAGCATATTACTTATTGGAAGTCAACCCGTATTCGGGTAACCTCGGCCTTTTCTCATATTATGATTATATCAACCCGCAAACGGGTAATCATAAGCAGTAAAGGGTTGAGGTTCGTGGAGTATTGGGAAATATATATAAATAGAATAAAGAAGTTGTGCAAAGAGCGAAGAATTACAATAAACAAGCTTGCTACTATGAGTGATGTTAAACAATCTACACTTGATAATATTATGCGTGGGCTTACAAAAAATCCGCGTGTAAAAACCTTGCATAAGCTTGCCATTGCTTTCAATATGACTTTGTCTGAGTTTTTGGATTTCGAGGATCTCAACGATTATTCGTTTGAAGATGATGACGATGAATAGAGAGGCATATTTCGAGGCGAACACAAAAGGGGGGTCTTGTGTTGTTCAATTATCTGATATTTTTACATTCCAACATCCTAACATATATTTATAACATTTTTCAAGACATAATATTGGTGAGGTGAATTATTATGGATGAAAAGCTTGTTATAAATAAAAAAGGAATTAAAGGAGAAGATGGGCATAAGACCTTCTCGGTCAGACTGAAGGACGAAACGGTTGCTGCGCTTGACAATTTATCTAAGCAAACAAACCGTTCAAGGAATGAGTTGATAAATATTCTGATTGAGTTTGCAATCGAAAACTGCGAAGTGCAATAAGAAGAGACGAATAAAAGACGCGAGGGAGGTTCTCTTGTCTCCGGTGACGGAACGATGGAACTGTCTTCGTGTCTTTTTTAAGCTTTCGGGTGAATATTTTTGTTAAAGTCTTGACATACGCATCCCAAAGTGTTAAACTTATAACAATGTTTATTTGGGAGGTAAAAAGAAATGTTTTGTTTGAAAAATCGCGTAGTAGTTGTATCGGGTGCGTCGTCTGGTCTCGGCGCACAGATGGCAAGAGGCTTTGCGGCACAGGGTGCCGATCTTGTTATCACAGCAAGAAGAATTGAGCGTCTCAATGCTCTTGCAGAGGAAATCCGCGCAATGGGTGTCAAGTGCCTTCCCGTTCAGTGTGACGTAACGAAGCCTGAGCAGATCAACGCAGCGGCAGAAGCTGCAGAGAAGGAATATGGCAAAGTTGATGTGCTTGTCAACTGCGCAGGCAGCGCAAAGAACGCAGGCGTTCTCGAGATGACAGACGAGGAATGGGATTTCACAATGTCCGCTGACCTCGACAGCGTTTTTTATGTAACACGTGCTTTTGCAAATGTTATGAAGAAGAACAACTATGGAAGAATCATCAATATCGCATCAATGTACGGTCTTGTCGGCAACCCGGCAATCGACACTGTTGCATACCACGCATCAAAGGGCGGCGTTGTAAACTTCACGCGCGCTGTTGCAGCTGAGCTTGCAAAGTATAACATCACCTGCAACTGCATCTGCCCGGGATATTTCGCAACCGAGCTTACAGAGGACACCCTCAAGACAGATGCGTTCACTGCATATATGAAGGCAACCGTTCCGCTCGGCCGCTATGGTAACGAGGGCGAGCTCAATGCAGGAGCAATCTTCCTTGCAAGTGATGAGGCTTCATATGTAACGGGTGTTATCCTTCCGATAGACGGCGGATATACAGCTATATAACTAAAATAAGAATATGTGGCGGTGCTGCGGAAATTCCGTGGCGCCGTCTCTTTTTATATTAATTGCCCTGAGCGCCGCAAACCCTTGATACTATGCGGTTTTTGGCGGTTTTTGTCGCAGATTTTGTGTCGATTCGTAAAAATCAACACAAGATATTGTGGGTTTTTGCCGAAAAAAGTATTGACAATAATTATATACTGTGATAGAATTCTCTTGCACTCGCGAAAAACACAAGATACATAAGTGCAACATAAATATATATGGCATATGTTGTGTTTATGTATCTTGTGATTGGAATAAAGACGGAAGGGGAATTTTTTATGTATCAGGTAGTAAAACGTGACGGCAAGACAGTAAATTTCAACTTATCAAAGATCAGCAATGCGATTATGCAGGCGTTTGATGCTTGCGACAAGCAGTATAACTCCGACATAATCGATTTTCTCGCGCTCAAGGTAACGAGCGAATTTGAGCCGAAGATTGAAAATGGCGTAATCTCCGTTGAGGCAATTCAGGACAGCGTTGAGTCTGTTCTTATCAAGGGCGGTTATGACGATGTTGCAAAGGCATATATTCTCTACCGTAAGCAGAGAGAGAAGATCCGTAACCTCGGCTCGACAATCGTTGATTATAAGGAGATTATCGACAACTATCTCCAGATAAACGACTGGCGCGTCAAGGAGAACTCCACGGTTACATATTCCGTCGGCGGTCTCATCCTCTCAAACTCCGGCGCTATCACAGCCAACTATTGGCTCTCCGAGGTCTATGACGATGAAATCGGCGATGCTCACAGAAACGCTGATATCCATATCCACGACCTCTCGATGCTCACAGGCTATTGCGCAGGCTGGTCGCTCAAGCAGCTCATTCAGGAAGGTCTCGGCGGCGTTACCGGCAAGATCACTTCCGCTCCTGCAAAGCATCTCGCAACGCTCTGCAACCAGATGGTAAACTTCCTCGGAATTATGCAGAACGAATGGGCAGGAGCTCAGGCCTTCTCATCATTTGACACATATCTTGCGCCGTTCGTCAAGGCAGACAACCTTGAATACGATCAGGTCAAGAAATGCATTGAGTCCTTTATCTATGGCGTAAACACACCGTCGCGCTGGGGTACTCAGGCTCCGTTTAGTAACATCACTCTTGACTGGACAGTTCCGAACGACCTTGCAGAGCTCAACTGCATCATCGGCGGCAAGGAAATGGACTTCAAGTATAAGGATTGCCAGAAGGAAATGGATATGGTCAACCGCGCGTTCATCGAGATTATGATCGAGGGCGACGCAAACGGTCGCGGCTTCCAGTATCCGATCCCGACATATTCCATCACATCTGATTTCGATTGGTCAGAAACAGAGAACAACAAGCTTCTCTTTGAAATGACTTCAAAATACGGTACACCGTATTTCTCAAACTACATCAACTCCGATATGGAGCCGAGCGACGTCCGCAGTATGTGCTGCCGTCTCCGCCTCGACCTCCGCGAGCTCCGCAAGAAATCGGGCGGCTTCTTCGGAAGCGGCGAGAGCACAGGCTCTGTCGGTGTTGTAACAATCAATATGCCGAGAATTGCATACCTCGCAAAGAACGAGGAAGAGTTTTATGCCCGTCTTGACAAGCTTATGGATATCGCGGCACGCTCGCTCAAGGTCAAGCGTACTGTCATCACAAAGCTTCTCGATGCAGGTCTCTACCCCTATACAAAGCGTTACCTCGGCACCTTCAATAACCATTTCTCGACAATCGGTCTTGTCGGTATGAACGAAGTCGGCCTCAATGCAAAGTGGCTCGGCAAGGATCTCACAGATGAGAGGACACAGGCATTTACAAAGGATGTTCTCAACCATATGCGCGAGAGACTTTCCGATTATCAGGAGATGTATGGCGACCTCTATAACCTCGAGGCAACTCCTGCTGAGTCAACAGCTTTCCGCCTTGCAAAGCACGACCTGAAGCGCTATCCGAACATCATCACAGCTGCAAAGAACGAGGGCGATGCTCCGTATTACACAAACAGCTCGCATCTTCCTGTCGGCTATACAGAGGATATCTTCACAGCTCTCGACATTCAGGACGAGCTCCAGACACTCTATACATCGGGAACGGTTTTCCATGCATTCCTCGGCGAGAAGCTTCCTGACTGGAAGGCTGCTGCAAACCTCGTCAGAAAGATTGCAGAGAACTATAAGCTTCCTTATTACACGCTTTCTCCGACATATTCCGTCTGTAAGACACACGGCTATATCGCAGGTGAGCAGTTTGAATGCCCCGAATGTGGCGAGAAGACAGAGGTATATAGCCGCATAACAGGCTACTATCGCCCGGTTCAGAACTGGAACGACGGAAAGAGCCAGGAATATAAGGACAGAAGAGTCTATGACATCGCAAGCTCA
Organism: Oscillospiraceae bacterium; assembly: GCA_017439555.1. Taxonomy (GTDB): domain Bacteria; phylum Bacillota; class Clostridia; order Oscillospirales; family JAAYXM01; genus SIG480. The sequence continues at coordinate 49,680 of JAFSIZ010000186.1, forward strand.
AAGCTTACAAGAAACGGAAGACCCGTTGAGGATGCACCGATAGCGGCGGCAGAGAGCTCTGACACAGTCGCTGACGGCAACTATCTCTTCACAACGGCGACCTGCCCCAACTGTAAGATTGCTTGCGCAACGCTCGACAAGGCAGGCTTTGAATATGAGAAGCTCCTTGCAAACGAGCACAAGGCGCTTGCAGAGGCGCTCGGCATCAAGCAGGCACCGACGCTTGCAGTCGTCCGTGGCGGCGAGGTCACAAAATATACAGGCGTTTCCGATATAAAGAAGATGCTCAACGCATAAGGCATCAAAAATCAGACGCGCACCGGTTTTTGGAAGGGATAATATATATGTATGATATTATAGTAATCGGCGGTGGCCCGGCAGGGCTTACCGCCGCCCTCTACGCAAGGAGGGCAAATAAGAGCGTTCTCGTTATTGAGAAGGCAACCTTCGGCGGCCAGATAACCTATTCTCCGAAGGTCGAAAACATCCCGGGTTTTATAAGCCTCACAGGCAACGAGTTTGCTGAAAAGCTCGTCGAGCAGGTGCTCGAGCAGGGCGCAGAGGTCGAGGCGGCTGAGGTCGAAAAGGTCGAGGTTGAGGGCGATATCAAAAAGGTTACGACAGATTGCGGCGATGTGTTTGAAGGAAAAAGTCTCATCATCGCGACAGGCGCACGCCACCGTCTCCTCGGGCTTCCGAATGAAGAAAGCTATATCGGCGAGGGGATTTCCTTCTGCGCTGTATGTGACGGCGCGTTTTATGAGGACAAGACGGTTGCTGTCATCGGCGGCGGAAACTCCGCGCTTCAGGAGGCGCTTCTGCTCTCTGACCTTGCAAAGAAGGTCTATGTTGTGCAGAACCTCGATTTCCTGACAGGCGAGGAAAAGCTTTCCGAACAGCTTTCCGAGCGCGACAACATCGAAGTAATTCTCGGCACTGTTGTCAAGGAGCTTCACGGTGAAGGCGAGCTTACGGGAATTACCGTTACAGAGGAAAAGACCGGCAAGGACACGCTCCTTGAGGTTGACGGAATGTTTATAGCAATCGGCCTTGTGCCACAGAATGAGATTTTCACAGAGGTCATAACTCTTGATGATCGCGGCTATGCCGAGGCGGGAGAGGACTGCATCACCTCCGCTCTCGGCATCTTCGCCGCGGGCGACTGCAGAAAAAAGCGCATCCGCCAGGTGACAACCGCAGCGGCAGACGGCGCAGTTGCAGCGCTCGCCGCTTGTGACTATGTTGATAATATGAAATAGGTCGACGAAAAGTGTGCATGACCGCAGGCAAAGTGCCTGCTTTGTTCAAAGGTCACCTCTCGGAGTATCTGCATACACCTTCGGGTTCCCTTTGAACAATCCTACACTCTTTTGGTCAACCTAAAAGTCGATGATAACAAAACAACCCTGTGTTTTGATAACATAGGGTTGTTTTGTGTATGTTTTATACGATTTGTTTAAATGGAAAAGCGGTCGCGAAGCTTTGCTTTGTCAAAGGCAGCGGCGAGAAGAAGAAATGCAACCGAAGAGAAAATACCCTGAAGAGCGTTCCAAAGCATACCGAGAAGCGGCGAGACAAAGCTTCCGAAAAGGATAACCTCTGCTATGTAATAACCGCCTATAAGGATAAGCGTTCCGAGAACGGAGGATATGATGCTCTTTGCGGAAAACAGCTTCGTCTGTGTTTTCTTAAAGAACATAAGAGACATAAGCGCCTTTATAAGAGCCGTGGGGAGAATGTAGATTGTATATCCTGCCATCATATCTGCAAGACCGCCGCCTATTGCAGAAGTTATCATCGCATATGGCGTGGGCAGGATTGCCGCCGAAAGAAAGACAAAGGCATCGCCGATGTGGACATAGCCCTGACCTCCGAAAATCGGTATTGCTGTAAAGCGGGTGCATACCGTTATAATAGCTGCGAAAAGCGCTGACAAAACAAGATACTTCGTATTGTTTTTTTTCATATTATCTCATCCTTTGGTGTTTGAAATGATCTGGCGGCTATTCGTTTACTGCCTCGATGAGCTTTATGAGAGAAGGCTCAAACTTTACGCCGTACCAATGGTTGTCCTCTGCCTGAGTGGATTTTATACATTCGACTGTATAATCAGCCGCGATTCTTGCCGCATCATATGCGTTCTTTCCGCGCACCAGCGCGCCGACGAAGGAGGACGCATAAATATCGCCTGTGCCGTGGCAGTCCTTGCCCTCGCGGTTATGCTCATAATATGAGTATTTTCCGTTTTCGTAAACGACAACGCCGAGCTTGTCGGGTGAATATGAAACGCCTGAGAGGATTATATTGTTGCAGCCGATTTTGATGAGTGAGGCGAGTATCTCATCAATGTATGTTCTGTCATATTCTGTCTTGTATTCAACACCTGTGAGCAGGCAAGCCTCTGTTATGTTGGGGATTATGTAGTCAGCCTTTGCACAAAGTGCCTTCATTGCTTCGACAAATTCCATATCAAAGCCGACATAGAGCTTTCCGTTGTCTGCCATTGCAGGGTCAACGACGAGAAGCCCACCATCCTTGCAGACGGAAGAATATATGTCGAGAACATAGTCTATCTGCTTTGTGCTGCCGAGATAGCCTGTGTAGATTGCATCGAAGCTTATTCCTTCGCTCTTCCAATGCTCATTGATTGCAGGCATATCCTCTGTGAGATCGCGGAAGGTATAGCCCGAAAAGCCTGATGTATGTGTTGAGAGCACGGCAGACGGGAGCACACAGGTCTCGATGCCACAGGCGGATATTATCGGAAGTGCAACCGTAAGAGAGCATTGACCGACACAGGAAATATCTTGAATTGTCAACAGCTTTTTATAGCTCATGCTGAATTACCTCTTTTCTGATTTTTTTATGTTTACATTATAGTGAAAATATGGTATTATGAAAATAATCAGAAAAGGAGTTTTTTATATAACCAGATGAAATATTCAATAGATACTGTTTCGAAGAAAAGCGCATATATCCAGCTCTACACACAGCTGCGCGAGGATATCATAAAGGAAGTATATCACTATGGTGACAGGCTTCCGTCAAAGCGGTTGCTTGCAGACGAAACGCTCACAAGCGTTATAACTGTCGAACACGCATATGCCCTGCTCATTGAAGAGGGTTATATTGAGGCGAGGGAGAGAAGCGGTTACTTCGTGATATTCCGCACTGATGACCGCTTTGCGGCGGCTCCGCCGGCAGAGCCGGCCTTGCTGCACAGCTTTTCGGATGGAGCAGCGCAGGGCAGCAGCTTTCCGTTTCCCGTTCTCGCAAAGACGATGCGGCGCGTGATTTCTGATTTCGGTGAGCTTATTCTTGAACGCTCGCCAAACAGCGGCTGTGAGGAGCTTAGATGCGCAATATCCGGGTATCTTGCGCGAAGCCGCGGCATTATGGCCGATGCCTCGCAGATATTCATAGGCTCCGGTGCGGAATATCTCTATGGGCTGATTGTCGAGCTTCTCGGGCGCGAGCGCATATATGCAATTGAGGCGCCGTCATATGAAAAGATAGAGCAGGTATATCGCGCCGCAGATGTCAGATATGAGAGCCTGCCGCTTACGTCTGACGGCATCGACAGCTCATCCCTTGCGGTATCTGATGCCGATGTTCTGCACATCACGCCGTATCGCAGCTTCCCGAGCGGCATAACGGCGTCTGCATCAAAGAGACATGAATATATCCGCTGGGCGGCGCGCGGCGGAAGATATATCGTCGAGGACGATTTTGAATCTGAATTCTCCGTCTCGCGAAAGGCTGAGGAAACGCTGTTCTCGCTCTCGGGCGATGAGAACGTTATCTATATAAACACATTTTCAAAGAGCATTTCGCCTTCGATGCGTGTCGGATATATGGTGCTCCCAAAGCCGCTTGTAGAAGAATTTGAAGAAAAGCTCGGTTTCTATTCCTGCACAGTGCCGACCTTTGAACAGTTTGTAATTGCAACGCTCATTTCGAGTGGAGATTTTGAGCGCAATATAAACCGCGTCAGGCGGCAAAAAAGGAAAGAGCTGTAAAAAGCGACTCTCAAAATTGAGAGTCGCTTTTTTGCGTATAAAAAAAGGTGCAAAAGGCAAAAATAAGCAAAAAGAAAGGGTGGTGTCAATGGGGGAAGGAAAAAGCAGGGAGGAGCTTGAGGCTCTGCGCTTCTCGGGCGTGCTTTCCGAGGACATCGCGTTGATGCGTGATATTCTCGGAAATGATGATACAGTTGTTTTCCGCAACTTTGAAAACCGATTTGATAAAAAGATACGCGGATGTGTCATCTACACAGAGGTGCTTGTAAACAATATAATAATAGACCAGAATATCGTGCGTCCGCTCATCGGCTTTGAGCCGATGAATGCCGAGCTCGGAGCAGGGCTTTCCGCGCGCCTTGCCGCGAGTGTTGTGAGCACGGATGAGGTCAAGACAAAGGACAAGCCGTTTGACGCTGTGACGGCCTTGCTCATCGGAGATACTGTCGTGCTGATAGACACCTGTCCTGAGGTGATTGTCGCAAACTCAAAGAAATATGCTCTTCGCGGCATTGGTGTTCCTGAGACGGAAAACGCTGTCAACGGACCGAAGGAGGGCTTTTGCGAGCTGATTGTGACGAATGTCGGCCTCATAAGGCGCAAGGTGAAGAACCCGAATCTCAAATTCCGCTTTTTCGAGGTCGGAAACGTCAGCCGCACGCGTGTGTGCCTGTCCTATATAGAGGGGTTATGCGAGGAGACCTTGGTCGATGAGTTTATAAGGCGGCTCTCATCCTTTGAGATTGATTCTGTGCTTGATGTAAACTATATTTCAGAGCTTATTTCCGATTCCGGCGGCTCGATGTTTGAAACGCTTGGAAAGACTGAACGGCCTGACGTTGTGGCGGCGAAGCTCTTTGAGGGGAGAGCGGCGCTGCTTGTTGACGGAACACCCTATGCGCTGACGGCGCCGTTTCTGTTTCTGGAAAACTTTCAGGCAAATGAGGACTATTATGAAAACTTCTGGTTTGCAAGCTTTGTGAGAACGCTCAGGTTTCTTTCATTTTTTGCGGCGGTCAGCCTGCCTGCGCTTTATGTCGCACTCATATCATACCACAAGGCAATGATACCGAGAAACCTGCTTCTGAGCATAGCAAAAAGCCGCGCGTCCGTTCCGTTTCCTGCGGCTGTCGAAATGTTCATATTGCTTCTGCTGTTTGATCTTCTGCGCGAGGCGGGAGTGAGGCTTCCGAAGGCGATAGGCGTTACGGTAAGCACTGTCGGCGCAATAGTTCTCGGGCAGAGTATCGTTTCGGCAAACATTGTGTCGGCAGAGATGATAATAATCGTTGCGATGTGTGGAATTGCCTCGTTCCTGACGCCGAAGCTCGAGACGGAGATTGTAATATTGAGGCTTTTATTTCTCGCCCTTTCGTCGATGCTCGGGATATACGGATATTCGATAGGAATTATCGCATTTACGGCATATATATCCTCGCTTTCATCGTTTGGTGTGGAATTTACTGCATATATAATTCCGAGGAGCTTTGGCGGCATGCACGACGGATATGTCAGAACTCCTCGTGAGCTTATGAAGCAGAGGCCCTGGGCGATTGCCAAAAAGAACAGAACAAGGTTCAGACGGAGGTTCTGATGCGTTTTTTGAAAATTTTTTGCATTCTTCCTCTTTTTATGATGCTTTCGGGATGTTTCGACTATAATGAAATGAATATGCAGGAGCTTGTAAACGGCGTTGCGGCAGATGTCACGGCGCAGGGAATACGCGTCAATGTCGTGTGCGCGGCGACGGGAAGCGAGGAGGAAAAGCTCGGCACGGTCTATGAGGCGACGGGCAAAAGCTTTTTCGATGCCGTGCGCGAGGTTGCGAAAACCGCAGATAAAAAGCTCTATTGGGGCCACGCAAGCTGTATCCTTATCGGGGAGGAGGCGTGCGGTGACATAGACAGCTTTTTTGATGCGATTCTGCGCGCGCAGGATGTATATCTCGATATTGCGCCTGTTATAGCAAAGGGCGAGGCGGCTGATATTGTATCCGCAAAAACGGCAAGCGGAGCGGATGTGTTTGAAAGCATATCCGGCGCATTTGCAAATGAAAGAAACTCAAAGCGCTTTCGTGCGCGGCGCTTGTGGGAGCTTCTGCGTGAACGCTCAAGCAGCGGTGTCTGTATCCTGCCAACTGTGGAGAAGGACGGAGAGATCATCTCGCTCTCCGGCGGAGCTGTGATCGGGGAGGAGGGGCTTCGCGGCCATCTTTCGGGAGAGCAGATGCTTTTGCTGTCTCTTCTGACAGAGAGCGGAGCAGGCGGTTATCTGCCGCCGACAGAGCTTTCGGGAGGAAGACAGGTGTCCTTTGAGATTCTTGCAAATGAGATAAGGAGAAAAGAGGAAGGGGACACAGTTCGCATTCTGCATAGCTGTGTGCTGTCTCCTGCCGAGGTGAAGGGTGAGGTCGATGCCGGGGAGATGGAGCGCGTCGCAAAGGCTGCGCTTGAGAGCGGTTTTTCGGCTCTTATCGAATATGCAGAGGAAAATGATTTTGGGGATATTTTCAAAACAGGCGGAAAAAGGCTTGTGACAGAGACGGAGATAACCGTCAGCAATATTCTCGGAGGTAAGTGATGTTTTTTGTGCTTCCTGCCGTTTTTGCGGCAGCGCTGTTTTTTGATTTTCGGGGCAGATACGGAAGGGAAAAACGGCTGTATATCGCCCTTTCCGTTATCGCCCTTGCGCTTTCTGTGCTTGCAGGCTTTGCGGCGCAGAGCGATCACGTCGGCGCATCGTTTTCGGGTATGATTTCAATATTTATGAGGTAGTGATTCTATGGGTGAAGACAAGATAACAAGCGGAGCGGGCGCGGCGCTTTGCATAATGACGCTGATGACCAACGCCTATTCCGTTATGCCGGGAGCGGAGGCAGGCGCAGGTGTATGGATATCCCATATTGCGGCAGGTGCGCTCGCGCTGATTCTTGCGCTGCTTTTTGCCGTGCTTTGTGATGCGTTTCCCGAAAAGAGCTTTTTCGGCGTGCTCGAGGTAGCGCTCGGCAAATTCGCAGGAAGGCTGATTGCCTTTTTTCTCGCCGTTGCCTCGCTCCTCACCTGTGTGGTATCGCTGACGGTGTTCTCGCGCTTTGTTCAGATAACCGCTTTGCCGCAGACACCGCAGATAATAATACCCGGGCTCGTGATTGTGATTGCCGCTCTCTCGCTGCGCTGCGGCCTGCGCGCGGCATCGGGCTCGGCGAGGCTTCTCGTCTGGTTTTCCGTTGCTGTTTTTCTCATATATGTAATTTTCGGTATAGGAAGAGCCGGGCTTTCGCTGACCGCTCCGGATATGACAAGGGTTGAACCTCTGCTTTCAGGCGGAGGAGAAGTGTTTTTGAATCGCTTTGGTGCGCTGCCTGCCCTGATGGCGATATATGTCAGGATGCCGAAAAAGGGAAGGCGTGCGCCGTTTTTTGCCGCTATCGGCGGCGTTGCGGCGGCGCTTTGCATTATCGCGCTGATAACTGTTGCAACGCTCGGCGCTGAGACTGCAAGGACAGATTTTTACCCGATATACACGGCGATGTCTGTGCGCGGCGTCGGGGGATTTATACAGCATACAGAGATTTTTGCGTGTATTGCGATGACGCTCTGTCTGTTTTTCAAAAGTGCTGTGTGTCTTGCGTTTTCCGATGATATGCTCTCCGGCGTGTTTTCGGCAGAGAGAAGGCTCGGGGCAGCGATGCCGCTTGCGCTCATCTGCGCCGCTTCGACACAGCTGATCTATCGTGATATATCGGGGCTTCGCGGTATGGTTGAATGGAAAAGCGGTGCGTGGTTTGCCGTTGCGCTATATGTGGCTGCCGCGATTCTTCCGTGGCTCGGAGAGCGCGTCCGCAGAGCAAAAACAGGAAAGGCGCAGTGAAATTTTCACCGCGGCGCACATTCTGCATAATATATAGTGAAGGATACTTCAAAACATCATTACGGGAGGTCAAAGCAAATGCCTGACAACAAGGTATTGCCCGGCCCCATCCACGGTAATGCTCCGTGTGTGAAAGAGGCCGTGTGTATTCATACAAACAGAATTTACGACTCGTGCCGCGACAAGGAGTGTATTGAGAATCTTCGCGTCTATCCGACACGCTGCTCTCAGGAAATTCTCGACTGTGCATCAAGTGTCAAGAGCCGCGATGCGAGACTCGTCTGGACGAACATAGATGTGCGTGAGGTCGCGTTCAACCGCGGCTATTATTCGGTCGATATCCGCTTCTTCTATAAGATAAGCGTTGATGTGTGCTCGTGCAGCGGAAGAACGCAGAAGGTCAGCGGTCTTGCCGTCTATGACAAAAACGTCATACTCTTCGGCAGTGAAGGCGATGTCAAGATATTCAGCTCGCGCTTTGAAGCCTGTTCAAAAGCCGCAACCAATATGCCGACAGCCTTTGTCGAGGCGGTTGACCCGATATTCCTCGATGCAGATATCTGCGATGCAAAGAGAGAGCTTTGCCGCGACCCGGAATGCGAATGCAGCTGTGATGAGCTTTGCGACGTGCCGCATTGCATCAGAGAGCTGTTTGAGGATGAGCTGATTGTAAGCGGCGGCTGCAAGAACCTGCTTGTAACGCTCGGGCAGTTCTCAATAGTGCGCCTTGAGCGCGACAGCCAGATACTCATTCCAGCATATGATTTCTGTATGCCCGAGAAGGAATGCGTTGGCTCGAGTGAGGATAGCCCCTGTGATCTGTTCCGCAGAATAAAGTTCCCGATAGGAGAGTTTTTCCCGAGCCCTGTGCGCGATGCAAACAGCGAGCCGCCTTGCGATTGCAAGCCGATTGCAAAAGGCTGCTGCCAGCGATAGGCATAACGAAGAAACAACCGGGGTGCATCGCCGCATCCCGGTTGTTTTCCTCTATTTCTTTTCTATCTTATACCCGAGCTTTATTACAAGCTTCAGGGTTTCATATGCTGTGCGCCTGTCAAAATCCTTTTCCTCCTCCCGAAGCTCGGAATAGGGGACGAGACAAGGTGTTTGTTTTTTGCTATCGTCGCGCGTGGGGCCATAGGTCCAGCCCTCCGCAATACGCCCTTTTGCCCAGACATCGTGGACATTTTCGGCTATTTGCTCGCCAAGCTCGAGAAGTGAGGCATCGAGGGCTATATCATCAGTATTGACGGGTTTTGGTGTATACATATAAAAATCTCCTTAAGCGTCGTCTTTTTCCTGCTCCGAAAGGGGCAGCTCATCAAACGGGACAAGCATCGCGTGGGTTTTTGCCATATGGTTTTTCGGTCCTCTTCTATAGCCCTCAGAACGCATATAGGCGTTCCAGCGGCTGTGCTCTGTGTGCCTTAAAACGTCGAGCTCCTCGGGGGTTCTTTCCGAGGGTGCTTTGTCTGCGCCGGGGATGGCAAGGCGTTTGCACATCTCGATGTGGATTGCGGATGCCATTGAGGATCTGTAGTTATATTCATATGCCCAGAAGCTTTCTTCGCTTCCGTATCGCATATGGCGGCCAAGGGCAAATCTCTCAAGCTCTGTGCTGAGGACGGCTTCCCCGGAATATATCGATCTCAGATCGCCGACAAAATCGATGTTATAGGGCTTTGGCGGATTTTCAAAATTACCGACACCGCAGAGCAGCTCCTTCTTTTCCGAATCATATACAACTGCCTGTATCATCGGAGAATAGCCTGCGTTGAGGAGAACACTGCGGAGTCTGACGGCGGTTTCAATATTCTGAGTATCATCGCCGAGGGAGACGAAGGCATAGGTCACAGCGCCGATTTTTTCAAGCTCCTGCATAAATTCAGCCGTGTTTATTTCGATGCCCGGATGGATTGTGATGTCATATCTGTTTTCCGGATGTGTTGAGTCATCGCCGCGGACAAGCTCGGGGCAGTTCATAAGAAATCTGCGCTCGGCGGCTTCATCAGAATCAAACACATTGAGCTTCAGCTCATATCCCGGCATCTGGCAAAGCCAGGTGAGCGCCTTTGTCATTTCAAAGCCATATTCGCCCATACCGACAACGATTGCCGAGATAAGCTTCTTTCCGTTTTCACAGTCACGTGCGCTCCTGAAGATATTTTCTCCCGATTTGTCGATTATATCATATGTAAGAGAACGGACAGGGTTGATTCTTCGCACCTTCATATTGAGATTTTTGTTTGCCGCATTGAGCAGAAGCTCGCTTTCGATGCAGGTAGAGAAGGCGAAAAGCTCTGTTTTTTGGCGAAGCCCATATTTTCTTATCAGGCCGAGTGACAGCTTGAGACTGTCGTTTTCGTCGTCAACCGTCAGGAATATAAGCTTTTTTGCCTTTGAATGAATGTCGAAGCGGACAGACAGAATATCGCGCGAAAAGCATATCGCGCCGAGCTCCTGCGCCTGCTCGGCAAGCTCATATATATCGCTTTCCCTGTCCTGAGAGACATCCGTGAAAACGATGACCGCGCTTTTGTGGTTTTCCTTTATATCGCGTGCAAGCGCCATCGATTTGCTGTTGAGCTCTGAGAAGATGTATGCGTCTTTTGAAAAGCTGAACAAATATCTTCTGTATGCCGTGAGGTTTTTGAAGAATGAGAGAATAAAGCCGAAGGTGAGAAGCGGCGCGAGCACGAAGAGAATCGCGCACAGAACGGAATATGCCGCTGCCGCAATGCCTCTGTTCTTTCCTATGGCATCAATGACAGACTGATAATCGGAATCGACAACAAAAAGCTTTATTGCATTGTGGACGGAAACAAGGAAGGTTTTAATGTCAAACACGCCGCGGATATCGCCCCGGAACTCGTTTGCATAGACAGGGCAAAAAACCAAAAAGCTTGCGAGGAACACACCGACGAACATAATGTTTATCGGAGACATAACTTTGTCTCTGTGTTTTGATGCGGCGGATATTGCCGCCGCAATTACGGTTATTGCAAGAATGGCGCCGGGGATAAGAACATATGTCCAGATATTCATGATTTTTCCTCCTGCTGTTTATTGTTTTGCCTTTGCGGAAAGCTCTGCTGTCGAATAGAGCGGATATTTTCCGATGATGTCATATCGCGCGGTAATGACAGAATTATCACCCGGCAGATAACATTCCATTCCGCTTATATCATAACAGACCTCAAACGCCGAAAGGTCGATGAGATAGGTATGCTCAAGACCAAATGCGATTTGCCAGCCGCTGAGCGCGAGCATATTGAGCTCCGGTATATATTGTGCTTCGGTGCTGTCGGAGGTAGCCATTCGTATCCTGTCGTTTTCGAGATCGACAGAGGAAGAAACCTCTCCGCTTTCAATTTCGACCTTATAGAGCTTTGAGTCATTGCAGAGCACGCCTATGTGTGTGTCGCTTCCGATATAGACAAGCGAAACAACGGATGGAAGAGCATATGTTCTGCGCTGCAGACACTTGCCGCTGTTGAGGTCAAAATGACCTGTCGTCCCGTCGCTGAGTCGAAGAAGGACGCTGTTGGCCGAAAGGAAGATTGCCTGCTCAATTTCAAGCCCCTTGCCGCTTTCGTCCTTTTCTTCAAGCTCAAGAACAACGGGGGGCAGAGCAGGGGAGGTATATACCTCAAAATATGAAACATTTTCATATTTTCCATGTTCATTATAGCCTGAATATTTTGTTTTGGTAATAAGCTTGCTTCCGTCATCCGATGTGAAGAAGTCATAACCTGTGCTTGGTTTCATTTCGCCGCGCTTTGCCGCATGCTCTGAGATTTTTCCATATTCATCCACAAACAGAATTGTGCCGTTGCCACGGAACACGGCTTTGCCGCAGAAAACCTCAGGATCGGAAGAGGGCGAATATACGCCGTCGGGAAGCGTCAGCTGAGCTGTTTTCCCGCCTGTTGTGATATTATAGATTGCTATGCTTTTGTCGTTCTGAACAAGAAGCTTTGTATCGTTGAGCAAAGCCCATCTCATACCATAGTTGTCGAAAGCCGCAATAGTGATGAGCTTGTTCGCCTTTATGTCATAAACCGATATTTTCGTATATTCATCTATAACAGCATAGGTTTTTGAAGAATTGAGCCTGATATCATCGCTTGTTGCGTGATGAATCTCAAGAAAGTCATCATTTTTGACATCTTCAAATATAAGTGCTTCGTTTGAATTTGCGTTTACTGTCGCATAATGAGCTGAATAGTATGCACATTTTTCGGGTTTGTTGAGAAGTGTGCGTGTCAGATATGGGTGCGGCTCAGGCTCTTCTTTTGTTCTGTTTCTTGAAGCTACTGCAATTTCGCTTCCCTCTTTTGTGATTATAAAGAGGATTCCGTCTGATGCTGCGTGTGCGCAGGCAGCACTGCCGCCAAAATCATAGGAATACAGCAAGTCCCCTGTTGAGGCGTTGAAATACATGACCTTATTCGGGGTAAGGCAGAAATACATATCACAGAAATTGTTGCACCTTTCCGCTCGGAAAACGCCGGTTTTTACTATTCCCGTGGAATAGGGGGAATCTGTCTCGGTGCGCCATATTACGTCAGCTGTCTGAGCATTGATGGTAAAGATTCCAAGCTTTCTTTTTGCAGATGCTGAATTTGAATGTTCAAAGACGGCGTAAGCTGTATTGTCTGCAATATCAAATGCATATATGTCTGAATATGTAAAGCTATCATATGTCGAATCTGCGCCTGCATCATAAATAACGGTCGGGTTAACGGCCTTTTCGCCATACACGTCAAAACACATAAGTGCAGGCTTATATGACTCGCTCGGAGATTCTGTCGAAAAATACAGCTTGCTTCTGCTCCGCCCGACATATTTTGTGCTGTAGGTGTTGAGCTTGTAGCTCTCAATTTCAAACCGCTCTGTGAGCTCACCGCTGAATCTGTCGAATATTTCAATGATGTGACCTGTATTGTCGCTGTTGTTGTCAATTCTTGCAATCTCAGCTTCGGTTACATATACATTTGAAAGAGAATATCCCGAAGGAACTGATTCCCAGAGGATTTCTCCTGTTTTGCCGCACAGCTTGAAGAAGCTTTTTCCTGCGGTTATAAGAATATCGCTTCCGGATATGTTCTCATCAACCGAAACCTTTTCAAAACCGTGCGTTGCGCCGGATGCATCCATAACGTAAACATCGCCGTTTTTCTTTTCAAAGGCGGCCGTCTTTATTTCACCTGTGTTGTCATAATATATATATGGAGTATGATTGTCAAAATTGTCCGGTGTGTATTTTTTTATAAGCGCGCCTGTTTCGGCGTTGTGGAAATAGATGTTGTTCTTGTTGTCCTTTGCGACGATTGTCTTTCCATCACCTGCATATCCGATATCGGTTATTGCGCTGTCATAGATTATTTTGAGTGTGTTTTTGAAATTCTTTTGCTCAAAAGCGCCTATCTGGTTTGCAAGCGTGCGCTTTGCCGAAAGCACAAGCGGACGCGGATTGGATTCGCTCGGAAGAGCGGAAAGCACAGTATCAATTGCAGTTACTCCGTCGCCGTGGTTCCAGAGTGTTTTTGAGAGGGTTACAAGGCTTTCTGAATTTTCAACCTGTGCAATTTTCGTCTGCTCGTTTGCGATGGCTTCATTCGTTTGGGCAATCGTGCGTTGGCGGTTTGCCTCCTGAAGGTTTGCCTCCGCCGCGGCTCTCTGGCGCTCTGCTTCACGCAGGTTTGCCTCTGCTGCGGCCCTTTGCCGCTCTGCTTCACGCAGGTTTGCCATAGCCGCTGCCTTTTGCTTTTCTGCCTCACGGAGGTTCGTCTCTGCTGCGGCTCTCTGGCGTTCAGCTTCCTGAAGGTTTGCCTCTGCCTCCGCCGTTTTCTGTGCAAGGTCCTCGTTTGTCTGCATAAGGGTGCGGTTGCTCTCGTCAAGCTCCTGCGTCTTTGCTTCAAGGTTTGCGTTGGCAGCTTCAAGCGCCGCCTTCTGTGTGTTGATCTCATAGAGCATTGCGCTCGTATAGAGCCCGAAGGCAAATAAAAACGCAAAAATCAATGCCGCGATGGTGATTATTCGCCTGACAGTGCGCTTCTGGTTTCTGTTGTAAAGCGCATCGTAGCCGACGCCGAGAAGCGGCGCGGCAATTCTTAAGAATTCGGTTTTCAGCTTGCGTAGCGAGCCTTGAAGCGTCGGGGCGACGATGTTTGCCGCAAGCGGCTCTATCACGTGGCTTCGGCGCGAAACGTTGCCTTCTGAATCGGTGACATCGATCATTTCTGTGCAGAGAGCGAGCGGGAACGCCGTCTGCGGCTCGCCATCGGAAAGAATCGTGATGATATTTGCGTTGTTGCCGTTGTGAAGCTCTTTGAAATATGTAATCTCCTCCATACACCAGCGCGAGTCCTTGGTGCTTTCGGAGCAAACGACTATGAGATATCGCGAATTTTCAAGCGCGTGCTTTATATCCTCGCTGAGGTTACTGCTTGTCGGAAGCTCTGTTTCATCGCGGAATATGCGCCAACGCTTGAAATCACCCTTGACTGACTTCGGGGGCTTATAGCTTTCGAGCATTTTCTGCAGCTTTTCTGCAACGGCTTTATCATGAGAGGTATGCCTATAGCTTATAAAGGCATCATATATATATTCTTTCTCCATAGAATCATCCCCTTTTATAAATACCCATTTTATTATAACATCTTTTCAAAAAAGGTCAATCGGGAACAGAAGGGGAAAAGAAAAAACGACTTGCAAAAAGCAAGTCGTTTTTGGTGATCCACCGGAGGCTCGAACTCCGGACACCCGCCTTAAAAGGGCGGTGCTCTACCTACTGAGCTAGTGGATCATATTTGGCTGGGATGGCAGGACTCGAACCTACGAATGCCAGAGTCAAAGTCTGGTGCCTTA
>JAFSIZ010000187.1 GCA_017439555.1 Oscillospiraceae bacterium
CTATAAGGGGAAGGTTACTATAGAACATAGTTACAAACTTCGGGTTATTGAAGAAGTTTGCCGAGGCATACTTATCGTAGCCTTCAAGAATATCATTTATTCTTATAAGAGTTGTATGCCATGCAACGTTATAGGTAGATGCTTCATTACCCTGACCGTCAGCGTCTATGGTGTTGATAAGAGTTTCCCCGATACCACCACCGAGGCACGGCTCAACAGTTGTCCAACCGGGAGCCATAAGGTAATCAAGCCAGTACTTTGTTTCAGGCATTGAGTCGAGGATGACAGCACCACGTGCATTGGGGATCTGGGGATATCCGAAGTTACCTGCAACCTCTGTCGTTACAAGGCAATCGAGACCTTCGCGGATGATTCCGTCCTCGATGTTTGTTCTTATCTGATTCGGTGTATCCTTCGCGTGGCGCATCTTATAAGTAGATGCTTTTTCACGGAGGAAGTTCATAACTTGCGGATCATCGTACATATCAAAGACCATATCGTATGCCGACATAAAGGTTCCCAGTGTGCCGGTTTCCCAGATACGTCCGATTGTCTTGCCTCGGTTTGAACCACCATCGGAGTTCCATACGTTATCACCGAAAACAGAGATATCATAATCCGGATAGAAGTCTGCAACACGGTCAAGAAGGATTGCCGCAACACGGCCATACTTCTTATCTCCGGTATAGAAGTATGCATTTGAGCAACGTGTTATAGCCTCTATTACAACACCGCCGCCTGCCACCTGCTTTCTCCATACACCGCTGTGCATATATTCACCGATATATACGTGACGCTCAATAACGCCGTTATCATAGGTATAAGGTGTGCCGTCGGGCTTTTTCGGAACATAACCCATTCCGTCATCAACACCCCAGGTGTCAACACTCTCGCCCGGACGAAGTCCCTTGTTTACGTTGATTGTCGTTGCTGTCACAACATCTCTGTAAAGGTCATTTCTGAGATATCCCTTGCCGTAGCCATAGTATGCATCGCTTCCAACTTCGGCATTCTTATCGCCAAAGAGCTCGGCGTGTGCATCAAGTGCACGCTGACGTGAGAATTCGCCGTATTCATTGAGACCGAGCTTGTAGAAGGAGCCGAAGTCATTGGACGGGAAGTATCTCTTACAATCAGGGCACTGAACTTTCCACGGACGGGTAAGCGGATTATGCTGCCATGAATATGAACCGTAGTTAAGACGTATGTCTGTTGCACAGTAACGGCAGTAATACATTTCAGGATCGCCTTCCGCACCGATACCGGTGGAACGCGGAACCTCATTTGAGGTAATCATATCATAAAGCTCGTCAACTCTGTCAACAAATGCATCCGCAAGCTTTATATATGAAGAATCTGCGGCAGATTTTGCCCAGTCATATTTTGCAACATTTGCTCGGGCCGCTTCTGCTTTTTCTGCAGTCATATATGTTGCCTTTGTCTTTGCGTTTGCAACAATAAGAGTCTTTGTAACAGTTCTGATTCTTCCGTCCGGAGTCTTCACTGTTACTTCAAATACCGCTTCACTTCCATTATCCGGGTCTGCATAAACAGGAACGATATTCATAACATCATCAAGATATGCAACCTCGGGAGTGAGTGCACGTGCGGTAATTGCAGCCTCGCTCATATCAATCTCGTTTCCGAGATTTGATATTGCCTGAACGTAGAGAGGAACAAGATAATCATCTACGTTTGCATCGGCAGCATCAGTCCAACGGATATGCTCACTTCCGCCTGCTGTTACTCTGATGTCTGTCATTCCTTCGGGAAGGATTTCAACATCAATTGTGCTTTCAACAGTATCACCGTTAAAGGATGCAGTCACCTTAATCTTTGCAATTCCTATTGCAAGAGCTGTGAGAACATTTTCTTCAACAGTTGCAATATCGGGTGTGAGCGATTCATATGAAATCTCTGCAGACTTAAGCTCACGGCCGCTTGTGAGAAGTGCTTTTGAAATAAGGAGTGACTTATCTCCGACAAAGAGCTCTTCTGCTTCGATTTCTGCATCAACTGACTTTATCGGGTCATTTGTCACATTGACTTCGACTTCCTTAGTGACAGTTTTACCACCGACTGTTGCAGCAAGGGTAATCTTTGTCTTTCCTTCGGAAACACCTGTGAGAGTGAGCTTTGATTTACCCGATTTTCCTATTTCATACGATGTGAAATCGGAAAGTGTGAGCGAATCGCCTTCTTTTTCTGCACTGAATGTATTTTCTTTATCAATTTCGCCTTCAGCAGTTACACCGAAGTGGTATGCACTGCCATCTGTCATCTTTGCATAAGCTTCGCAGGTATAAACCTCACCAACTGCAAGCTCTGTGGGAATATCTGCAACAATGCTGTCAAATACTGTATCTCCATCTACAGGAATGAAGCTGAGTGTATCAAGCTGTGCATATGCTGTTGAGTAAATTGACTTTCTTGCACGCATAATCACTTCGTGCTCACCTTCTGTGAGGTGGATTGTGTTAAGGGTATTGAGTTCATCATAATGCATTGAATCATATTCAGCATCATAGAAGCTGTGGTCTCCGACATATACTCCATCAACAAAGATTGAGTACATTGCGCCGCCCGAGCTTGAACCGCCGATGAGGGTTATGCTGTAGTCACTCTCAAAGGGAATATTAACCTTTATACCGAATGCATTCTTCATATCCTTGGATGCCGGCCATACAGCGTTGCTGGGTGCACGTGTTGCAACGTGAAGAAGACTTCTTCCGTTTGAATATGTATACTTTGACATATCGCTGCTTCCCGGGTATACAAGGGTGTATCCGGGAGTATCGGTCGGAACGGCGTGGCGTTCACAGACTGTC
>JAFSIZ010000188.1 GCA_017439555.1 Oscillospiraceae bacterium
TCCATTTACTCTTGCAAAAAGAAAATCGTTATCGACAAGTTCATATCTTTTCTTCTCGGTTTCATTCAAGCAAATTCTGTTGGGTGCAGAGTAATCAATAAACCCATTTTGTAGTTCTACCAACCTTAAAACAATGCTACCGTCTGCATCTTTTCCTCTACGAGCCATACCATTGTTTGCGTTAATAATTAACGCAAACAATGGAGCAGTTTCCCAAGATTTAGGATTAACAACTGGGTCACCAAACAGTTCGACGAATCGTGCTTTGATAAGCTCGTCCAGTTTTGATAGTTGTTGTTTGCGTTTGTTGATTAGGTCGGTTATTTTGTTTAAATGAAATGATATCTTCTTCTGTTCGCTTAATGATATTAGCGGCAATTCTAAATTCGCCAAAATTTCTATTTTAATTCCTTTAATCGTTGCACCGCGTGCTTGTGAGTTGAGATGAGCATTTTTGCTTATTATGAACTTGCAAATAAAGTCTTTGTCCCATCTGCTCTCATCTATTTCAAGTAGAGAAATTATATCTTGACTTGTTGACATACTTATCGAATTTATAGCTACTTTTCCTACTCCTACACGTGTTCCTACCATAACGGAATTAGCCGGTACAATTCTTGCCGAACTCTTTTCTATAGCCTTTGAGGTAATCCAATCAACTGCGCTTTCCTGCCCTATGGTGTCTCCGTTTAATGCCACAGTTGTTATCCAAGGAATATCTCCGTTGAAATATTCGGAATTGCTTTTTGAAGGAGTTCCCCCGGATTGAAATACACAAAGATCCCCTAATCTTACCTTCTCCATCACAGCATTTCCTCCAATTCTGCGAGTCCCTTTGTTATCTCCATTTCAAGCTCATGGAGGTCTGCCATAATTTCTGCTGTGGAGGGGTATTCTACGGGAACATATTCCACTTCTTTATATTTGTTGATAGAAAGGTCATAATCGTTATTTACTATATCGGCTTTATCCACCATAAACGATTGCGCTGTACGTGGGTTTTCGTATTCGTTATAGGTCGGGCGGATAATATCCGCCCCTACGATATTGTTTGATTGCGTCAATTCCGGACAGATAGAACGGAATCTTTCTATAATATCAGGAATATCATTTTCTGAAACAGGAGTTCTCTTATCATCGAGGCTGAAGCCATCCGCTTTCATATCATAGAACCAGACCTTATCCGTTCCGCCGTGGCCTGTTTTGGTGAAAATGAGTATAGCGGTGGAAACTCCGGCATAGGGCTTGAACACACCCGAAGGCATTGAAATAACGGCTTCAAGGCGGTTATTTTCAATAATCTCACGTCTTATTGCCTTATGTGCAGTTGAAGAGCCGAAAAGTACACCATCGGGAACGATGCAAGCGCATCTGCCGCCGATTTTGAGCATACGGAGAAACAGAGCAAGGAATAAAAGCTCTGTTTTCTTCGTTTTGCAGGTTTTGAGCAAATCTGCAGAAACTATATCATAATCAAGACTACCCTTAAATGGTGGGTTTGCAAGGATGAGAGAATATTTATTTTTATCTTCGTTCTGGTCGGAAAGGCTGTCGCGGTATTCGATAATGGGGCTGTCGATTCCATGCGTCATCATATTCATAGCGCCGATGCGGAGCATTGTTCTGTCCATATCGAAGCCGAAGAACATTGAGTTCATATAATGGTCTTTTTTCTGCTTATTGAAGAAAATAGCTTCCTTATGATTATCCTTTAAATACTTTCCTGCAGAAACGAGGAATCCGCCCGTTCCGCAGGCAGGGTCACAGATAATATCATCGGGGTTCGGCTGCATCAGCTTAACCATCATATCAATGATATGTCGGGGTGTGCGGAACTGACCGTTCACTCCGGCTGTTGCGATTTTTGAGAGCAAAAACTCATAAATATCGCCCGGGGTATCGTTCTCCGATTCCTTTGACATATGCTCATATATTCCATCGAGGGATGTGACTATTTTATCAAGCATAAGAGGCGTTGGGATTTTGAATATGGCATCATCCATATATTTTGCATAGCCGCTGCCGCTTTCGCCAAGTGATTTGATAAACGGGAAAACAAGCTCCGACACAACAGAATACATTTTTGCGGCAGGAAAATCACGGAAGGCCGACCATTTAAGCTGCGATGCATCAACCATTCTTCCGCTTATTTCAACCTCCCCGGAAAAGATGCTTTTGTGAGGAAGCCCAAGCATAAGGCTTTCCTTTTCGCGGAGATTATCCGTTTCGTCAAGGTCGTGGATGAACATGAGATATGTCATCTGCTCAACAACATCAAGCGGATTTGTTATTCCGCCTGTCCAGAAAATCTCCCAAAGACTGTTTATTTTATTTTTAAGCTCACCTGTAAGCATATATTCTTCCTCCGAAACCGCGTTTTCTAAAATTATATTATACTCCACACTTGCATTTCGTGTCAAATTTTCTTATAATATAAATAATTATCGGCATATTTCGACAGTTTTCGGAAAGGGGTGTGATGTTTTGGTTTTTGAACTCAGGCTCAGGTCTTGTCTTCTCAATCTTCTCGGCAGCGCGATTCTCGCCTTCGGGATATATAACATCCATTCTGTTTCCGGCGTGACTGAGGGCGGCGTACTCGGGATGACTCTGCTTCTCGAGCATTGGTTTTCAATCTCACCTGCCATTTCCGGGCTCATTCTCAATGTCGCGTGTTATATCTTCGGCGCGAAGCATCTCGGGCGCAACTTCATCGGCTACTCTGTCTTTGCAGGCGGAGGTTTTTCGCTTTTTTACGCAATTTTCGAGAAGTTTCCGCGTGTATGGCCGCAGATTGCGGATTATCCGCTCGCGGCGGCGATTATCGGCGCTGTGTTCATCGGTGTCGGTGCAGGCATCGCAGTGCGTGCAGGCGGCGCTCCGAGCGGCGATGATGCGCTTGCAATGAGCCTTTCAGATATCATCAGATGCGATATAAAATGGGTATATCTTGCAAGCGATGCCTTTGTTCTTGCGCTTTCGCTCACCTACATTCCCCTGCTCACAATCTTCTATTCGCTCATAACCGTTATGCTTTCCGGGCTCATTATAAGCCTCATTCTCCGCATCGGCAAGCCTGCAAATGCGAAAGGCGCGCCTTCTGACACAGGTGCGCGCGATGTTCTCGTCGGCACGCTCCGCAACACATCACAGCTGAACACCTGCCTCTCGAAAAGGTTTTATCACATACCTGCCGAGCGGCTGCGCGATTCCGATTTTCCCATAAGGTATATAGCAATCTATCAATCGACACACAAGTTCGGCGCGGATTCAGGCGTGAGATATTTCGGCGAGGTAGAAAAATGCTCGCTCGTTCCGCGCAGAAGCATCTGCGAGATACCGAAAAGCTCTGATGTTATGTATTATCGCTTTGATATAAAGGAATGGAAAACCCTTCCGAAAGTGATTGCCGCGCGCGAAGGCGATTTCGTAAACACGATGACAACGCGCTTTCTTCTTGAAAACAGCAGTGAAACGCCCGAGCTTTTTCTGCAAAATGGCGATGAGCGGCAGCTTTATCTTCAACTGCGCGAATGTATAAGCGGAAAGAGCCGCGCAAATACGCTCAGCTATGGAAATCTGACAATCAGGCTTGATGGTGGAACGATCGTTTCCGAAAAAGACGGCGCGGAGCTCTTTTCCTGCACCTATGGCGAATATGCGAAACGTCCGCTTGCAACCTTGAGAACGCTTATAAAACAAGCTGTGACTCATCACTGAGCCACAGCCCAGACTGTCGTAAAAGGCATGAGACCGCAAGCAGAGAAAATATATTGTAGGGGCGGATATTATCCGCCCGCAACTTTTGCGTTTGAATCAAAGTTTGACAAAATCCCTTGAAACATCGAGTTTCAAGGGATTTTCCGCTTGTTTTGCCCGAA
>JAFSIZ010000189.1 GCA_017439555.1 Oscillospiraceae bacterium
CAGCTTGTCCTTTCCTGAATGCTGCGCGCGATGCAAGGCGTGCCCACGAGCGCATTACTCCCTTGCCTTTTGGCAGGGCAGTACGCGGAAGCTTTACCCAATCATATTTCATCAAGCATTTCACAGTGAACACTCCTTTCTGGATATATGATAAAAGAGCAGTGCTGAAAAACACCGCTCTAATCGCGCTATTTAGTTTACTACAAGTGCAGGTTTCATATTTGCATCGTTAAATATTGTGAATGTTACCGTAGATTCAAGTGCATTTCTTGCGAGAACACCCATCTTTTCAGTGACATGGGTATAATATCTTAATGTGAATTCAAGCTTGGAATGCCCAAGCATTTCCTGAACATAACGTGGGCTTACGCCGCTTTCAGCTAAAATAGTCGCATATGTATGGCGAAGATTATGGAATTTGAAGTTGATACCTAAGTCATTCTTGCATACTCTTGACATAAACTTGATGCTATTTGTTGTAAGCATATCTCCATTAAGCTTTATGTTCACAAAATCATCTATTTGCATAAGAAACTCTTTATTTCTTTCAAGGCGATTTGTAACGAAATTACGCTTATAACCCTCTCCGTACAGTTCCTTATTGTCCTCGTGATGTTCTTTCAATTTCTTCAAGTATTCACAAAAGCTGTCGGTGATATTGACACTGCGATAAGCATTCTTCGTCTTCAAAGGACAAAAACACCATTTTCTATCTTGGAACAACAACTGTTTCCATACTTTGATTTTCTTGTTTTCAAAATCTATATCGCTCCATTGAAGGGCAAACACTTCACTTTCTCTAAGCCCTGTATTTAACGCAATATAATAGGAAACAATGATGTTAGTCCCTTGTAGCCTTTTTTCTATTAGTCGTCGTTCTTCATCAGAATAAGTTTTTATTTCTCCAACGTGGCGCGGATCGGGAGGAGCAGTTACTGTAGGAAAGATATTTTTCTTCATGTATTGACGTTTATGCGCGAATCCAAACAATACCTTTAACATTTTGAAAAGCCCTTTGACATATTCCTCGCTATAACTTTTCATTTTGAGATTGATAAAATCATCAATCATACTTGATGTTATCTGATACATATAGTATCTGTCAAAGTGCTCCTGCAGATGGTTTCTGTAAAGCGATTTGTACCTGACTACAGTTGCATACGCCCGAGTCGCAGGGGCCTCCTTTTCTATAAATTCATTATACACTTCGCAGAAAGTTATTTTTTTGTTCTCAACAAAGTCTCCGGTCATATTATAGTTATATATGACCTCGTTCATCGCTTTTGTTGCATCGCTCTTTGTTCGGAACCCACTTCGTTCTATTTGATTTCGCTTTCCACCTACCATTCCAAATTCTACACGGTAAGACCAGGTTGCCCCTTTTTTACGAACACTACCTTGCATACTTAATCCTCCTTTGTGATATTCTTTTTTTATTTTACCAAATGAATAACAGGAATCTTAAGTTTTGGAGCAAAAAATTTTTTCCCACGTAGAAAACAAGTTCCACACCCTTCAAACCCGCATGGTTACTGGGCTGAGCAGCATTTACGTGGGAAAAGATCTAAAATTGCCGATTTCGAATGCCTTTTCCCACGGATTTCCCACGTAACAGAAAAATACAAAAAAATACAGAAAAACCCGATTAACGCAAATTTGTTAATCGGGTTTCAAGACCAAGTAACTGGAAAAGCCTTATTTTAAGCCATTTTCAGAGCGTATCTAATTGTATCTGATTGTATTTAATCAGCTTTAAAAGTATCTCTTCAAAAGACCTTCAAGGCCGCGTCCATGTCGGGCTTCGTCGCGTGCCATTTCGTGGACAGTGTCGTGGATTGCATCGAGGCCGTTCTTCTTTGCGCAAGCTGCGAGGTCGAACTTGCCTGCTGTTGCACCGTATTCGCAATCTACGCGCCATGCGAGGTTATCCTATGTTGTCGCCTTCATGTTCGGCTCAAGATCCTCGCCGAGGAGCTCTGCAAACTTTGCAGCGTGCTCAGCTTCCTCATATGCTGCCTTCTCCCAATAGAGACCGATTTCCGGATAGCCTTCGCGATGTGCGATTCTTGCCATACAGAGATACATACCGACTTCTGCGCACTCGCCGTTGAAGTTAGCCATAAGCTGCTCGAAGATGAACTTCTTGTCTTCCTCAGAAATGTCGGGGTTGTTCTTGACAGTCTTGCCATAGACGCCATACTCGTGCTCTGCAGCAAGAGCTGTGCCTGCTTCCATAACTTTGAACTTCTCGCCCGGAACCTTACATACCGGGCACTTCTCGGGAGCTGCGTCTCCCTCATGAACATAACCGCAAACGGGGCATACAAACTTTTTCATAATTTTTTCCTCCAAATTTTTATTTTTTTAATTTTTAATTATTTTTGCATCTTTCGCAAGTGCCGGAAAACAAAACACTATGAAACGCGATATCTGCGCCGCTTATCTTCTCAACCTGTTTATCAAGATCTTTGAGATACGGTACGTCAATATCCGATACTGAATGACAGCATCTGCATATCATATGATAATGCGGTTCTGCGCAGCCGTCATAGCGCTCTGTTCCGTCGCCTGCATCAATCTTCAGAATTTCTCCGCCTGTCGAGAGCTCTGAAAGATTTCTGTATACTGTGCCGAGGCTGATATTCGGGATTTCTTTTCTGACCTCGTCGTATATGCTGCTTGCACTTGGATGACGCTTTGTCTGCCGCAGAGCATTGAGAATACATTCCCTCTGCTTGCTGTAACGTCTCTTCGTTTCTATTTCCTGCACCTCCTTAATGCAAATAGTAATTATTACTGTTTATAGTATAGCATATTTTTCCCGTTTGTCAACACTTTTTTAAAAATTTTTTTGAAAAATTATTTTATATATTTTTTCGGGGGATCGCCATATTTCTTTTTGAATGCCTTTGAGAAGTTGAAGCTGTCGCCATAGCCTGTCATAGCGGCTGTTTCAGAAACGCCAAAGCCCTCGGAGAGAAACTTCTTTGCCTCTCTGAGACGTTTGTCCGTCAGATATTCCTTTATTGAGAGGCCGGTTTTTCTGCGGAATATGCGCACAAGGTATTTTCTGTTCAGGTGCAGCATGTCCGCAATATTCTCGACCTTTATGTCGTGCATAAAGTTTGCATCGATAAAATCCGTCACCTGTTTTATCGGATTGCGCTTTTCCTCCGCTGCCGTCAGCCTTGAAGTGAGCATAAACAGGATTCCTGTAAGATATTCTTCTGTTCCTGATTTCATATCGGCGGCATAGAGAAGCTGATCGACAATGCGCGGCTCAAAGGTGAAAACATCGGGCGCGCTGTCAAAACGCTTTGCGAGCTGCCCCTCAAAGCCGAGCCATCCATATACCCAGGGGTCTTTCACGTCTGCGGTATATTTGCAGGTTTCGCCCGGGCGGATAAGAAATGCCTGCCCCTGACTTACGGGAAAGCATCCGCGCGGATTTTCAAAAACTCCGTTACCTTTATATATGAAGTGAATGAGATAATATTCGCGTATGGCAGGTCCGAAAAATTTGCCCGGCTTGCAGGTCTCAAAGCCGAGGCTGAGCGGAGACAGGTCTCCATAGTGTTTGTTTTCGACAGCGATCTGCAGCTGATCACCAAACTCGGACAGAAGCATATTTCATCGCTCCTCAGATAAGATGGTGACATTATAACATGTTTAAGTGACAAAATGCAATTCCGATCGGCTGCTTTTGGGAATATAATATAGGAAATGAAAGGAGTTGACAAATATGATAAAAATAACCTTTATGGGAGCAGGAAGCTCTGTTTTTGCGAAAAATGTTCTCGGCGACTGCCTTATGTGCGACTCGATAAGCAGGGAACTCGAAATTGCACTTTATGACATTGACGCTGAGCGCCTTTCCGAATCACAGCAGATGATTGAGGCTCTGAACAGGAAATATAATAGAAACCGCGCAACCGTCAAATCATATCTCGGCGTTCCCGATCGCCGTGAAGCGCTGCGCGGAGCAGATTTTATCGTCAATGCAATTCAGGTTGGCGGATACGAGCCGTGCACCGTTATCGACTTTGAAATACCGAAGAAGTATGGACTTCTTCAGACAATAGGCGACACACTCGGCATCGGTGGAATCTTCCGCGCACTGCGCACCATTCCCGTTATGCGCGGATTTGCCGAAGATATCGAAGCTGTGTGTCCGAATGCCTGGTTTTTGAATTATACAAACCCGATGGCTATGCTTGCAGGCTTTATGCAGAGATACACAAGGGTAAAGACAGTCGGGCTCTGCCATTCGGTGCAGGTCTGCGCACCAAAGCTTTTAGAACAGCTGGGAATAGATGCACCCGGCTTTACAGAGAAAATTGCAGGCATAAATCATATGGGCTGGCTGCTTGAAATCCGCGACAAGGACGGCAACGACCTCTATCCGCAAATCCGCGAGCTTGCAATGAAGAAAAACGCGGAAGGCAAACACGATGATATGGTCCGCTTTGAATACATACGTCGCCTCGGCTATTACTGCACAGAGAGCAGCGAGCACAATGCGGAATACAACCCGTGGTTTATAAAACCCAATTATCCCGGGCTTATAGACAAATACAATATTCCGCTTGATGAATACCCTCGCCGCTGTATCAGGAACATTGAACGCTGGGCAGAGACAAAGGCAGAGCTTTTTGAGAACGGAGAAATCAAGCACGAGCGTTCAAATGAATATGCCTCACGCATAATCGAGGCTATGATCACGAACACGCCATATAAAATCGGCGGTAACGTATTGAACCGGGGGCTTATATCAAACCTTCCGGCAAATGCCTGTGTAGAAGTGCCCTGTATGGTTGACGGATCAGGCGTGAACCCGACATATATCGGTGAGCTTCCGCTTCAGCTTGCGGCAATGAATATGACGAACATAAATCCGCAGCTTTTGACCATTGAGGCGGCGGTTACAGGAAAACGTGAGGCGATATACCATGCCGCAATGCTCGAGCCACATACTGCAGCGGTGCTTTCGCTTGATGATATTGTTGCAATGTGTGATGAGCTTATTGATGCTCACGCCGCGGCAGGATATCCTGTGATATAAAACCAATAATTATATTAGAAGACTATAAAAACCGCGTTCCAAATCGGGCGCGGTTTTAAATTTTTTGCTCGGAAAATTAATTGTTATTTTGCACAAAATTTTTATATGCATCAGTAGCTTTGCAATTTATTTGCATAATAATTTCATAAAATGTTTGCGTATACGCTATATAGACAAAAAATTAACGAAAATTTGCAAGTTGACAAGATTGAAATTGCGTGGTATACTGTTGGACATACTGAATATAAACTGTTTTGTATATTGATAGGAGTGATTCCGAATGGCGTTCAAAAACGAATACTTACAGCGTGTGTATGACGGGGTGGTCGAAAGAAATAAAGGAGAGCTTGAATTTCACCAGGCAGTGCGCGAGGTGCTCGAATCTCTTGAGCCTGTGTGTGATGCAGACCCGAGATATGAGAAGATGGGCGTTCTTGAGCGCCTGTGTGAGCCTGAACGCGTTATCTATTTCCGCGTGCCTTGGGTAGACGATGCAGGCCGCGTTCAGGTAAACCGCGGCTTCCGCGTACAGTTCTCATCAGCAATCGGCCCATATAAGGGAGGTCTCCGCTTTCATCCGTCTGTAAATGAATCGGTTATCAAGTTTCTTGGCTTTGAACAGATTTTCAAAAACTCGCTGACAGGGCTTCCGATAGGCGGAGGCAAGGGCGGCGCGGATTTTGACCCGAAGGGCAAGAGCGACGGCGAGGTTATGCGCTTCTGCCAGAGCTTTATGACAGAGCTTTCAAAGCATATCGGCGAAAACACAGACGTTCCTGCCGGTGATATCGGTGTCGGCAGCCGCGAGATCGGTTTTCTCTATGGGCAATATAAGCGCCTTGTGAACGAATTTACAGGCGCGATAACAGGCAAGGGGCTGCGCTATGGCGGCTCGCTTGCGCGAACAGAGGCGACAGGCTTTGGCCTCTGCTATTTCACAGAGGAAATGCTCAATGCCGCAGGCAAATCGTTCAAGGGGCAGCGCGTTGTGATTTCAGGCTCGGGTAACGTCGCAATATATGCACATAAGAAGGCGTCTGAATTCGGCGCAAAGGTCATTGCGATGAGCGATTCATCGGGATATGTATATGACCCTGACGGCATTGATATAAACACAGTTCAGGAGATCAAGGAGAGAAGCCGCCAGCGGATCAGCGAATATGTCAAATATCATAGCGGAGCGACATATACGCCCGGCTGCAGAGGTATATGGTCGTTGCCTTGCGATATTGCGCTTCCTTGTGCAACACAGAACGAGATTGACGGCGAGAGCGCGGCGCTTCTTGCGAAAAACGGCTGCTATTGCGTTTCGGAAGGTGCGAATATGCCATCGACTCCGGAGGCAATAGATGTCTATTTTGCAAACAATATGCTCTATGGCCCGGCAAAGGCGGCGAATGCAGGCGGCGTTGCAACGAGTGCGCTCGAGATGTCGCAGAACAGCCTGCGATATTCCTGGTCTTTTGAAAAGGTTGACCATAAGCTTCAGGACATTATGAAGAATATCTACACAAACGCGGCTCAGGCGGCGAAGGACTATGGCTTTGAGGGCAACCTTATGGTCGGCGCAAATATCGCAGGCTTTAAGAAGGTTGCATCCGCAATGCTTGCATATGGCGTTGCATATTAATATGATACCCATCCATCCCCACCATCATAACACAACCACCACAGCGTTTCCGCTGTGGTGGTTGTGTGTTTTAAAGATTATTTTCAGCCTCTTCCGTGGCAATATGAGCATTCGACTTTTTTGAGCCCACGGCAGGAAGAGCACGTTGTCGCAACTTCGGTTCCGCCTTTGCCGTCAAATCCGCCGACTGTATAGGAACCGAATTTTCCCGTGCCGTCGCAAAGACCGCATTCGACATATCCGCCGTCGCATTTTGAGCAGGAGCCCGATTCGGATTCACCGCCGCTATAGCCCGATTCACCGCCGCTATAGCCGGATTCACCGCCACTGTAGCCGCCGCTGTAGCCTGAGCTGCCGCCAAATTCCGTTCCGTCAACAGGAGCGAACTCCTCGTCTCTGTCATAATATCTGGTGCCGTCATCACAGGTGCAATCGATCTTGCCGCCTTCACATACGACGCAAGGGCCATATGCTGTGCTGCCGTTTACGCAACCGTAGCATTTTATATATCCCGTGCCGTCGCAGCTGATACACGGATGCCCCTTGCAGCTGCTCAGCCCATCAAAAGCGCAGATATTGCACGAGGATGTGCCGCCGCCGTAATTTTCTCCGTTTTCGGAGCTTCCGCCGTTGTTGCCGCCGTTATATGCTTTAACGTGTTCGAGGGTAGTTCCGCAATTTGAGCAATAGCTTGCATCGGCAGAGTTCTTCTTGTCGCAAGATTGGCAATAGACGGATTCACCGCCGCCGCACGCACACAGCTGGAGCAGGAGAAGCATCGCCAAAAGAAATATTGCTGTTTTTTTCATATGTATTACCTCCCAAAGAAATAGAACTATTGCTCATAAAGAATACCATAATTCATATATAAAGTAAATAGGTTGGTGCATTTTTTGAGAAATTTACGATCAGATAAGTATTGGTGGAATTCTTTCATATTTAAAACTGACGGGTTATCAATTTCTTTAACTGTTGCACTTGATAGTATAATTCACCGAATCCCCTCGGGTGTACTTGGTGGTTGTAATCAAATCACATAAAGGTATCAGTTGATTTTTTTGCCGTCTATTATTATTTCATCAGGAAAATTGTGGTAATTTATTATGAAAGACTTTCGGCTATTCAGTGAAACAGGAGGTGCGCCGCTAATTTCCGTTGCATCAAAAACAAACGAGATATATTCTTCGAAATCTTCATTTTCTGAATTTTCTTCCGAATCATTTTCATCCTCAAAACAGGTGTAAAATGATGCAGTTATTTCACCCGATTTTCTCCACACCAACTTCATTTCTCTGTTTTCATACTCGTCAAGATTTCGTAAAAACGTTCCTATGATTTGCAATTCTTTATTTGTCATTTAAACTATCCTTTCATTTTTTTGGTCTTGCCGGAACAATATGCACACCGCTTTTGGAATAGTGAATGGTACCGATAGTTGTATCACTCACCCTGCCGGTTATTTTGTCCACATATTGTCCGATAACTTGTCCAAAATCAACTATTTCTTTGTTTGTTCCATTGATTCCTCTTCCTGTTCCACTATATTGTTGTACTAACTTTTGAAGAGTGTCTTCAGGCACGCATATAATACTTTTGCCAGGCAGATAGTTGTTGTGCCCAACGATATGTTTTCCTTGTTTTCCCATATGTATCGTTTTGGGGAAACTTGAAAAATCAACTACATCCTCTATCGCTTCAGCTGCACCTACAGTATTCTTTGCCGCCTTCGCAACATCGTGTACTGCATCCGCTGTGTCTGCGGCTTTCACACCCATCCGCGCAAGCTTTGCACTGTCTGCAGCTTCACCGACAAACGGAATTGCTCCGAGCGCATCAAGCCCTGCAGATACATAATCTCCGCGCAGAAGGTCAACAGGTATTGCCGCGAGGTCCGCATATGTATCCAATCCGGGAATTATCGATGCTATCGCAAGCGTGTCCGATGCAGCATCGAGACCTTCTCCCTATTTTTCTCCATACAGTTCCGTGTGCCTGTCTTTGCCTGTGTATGGTTGCCTGTATAATTCCGGCTCCTGCGGATATGCCCTCAGGGTGCTGAAATCATAGTTCAGCCTTTTGTTTGGCGCAG
>JAFSIZ010000190.1 GCA_017439555.1 Oscillospiraceae bacterium
GAAGGTATCCTCGCTTGTGCCCTTTATTATTCCTTCATCAGCGAGTGCGTTGATTGCATCCGCCGCCCAAGCGTGAGCGCCAAGGTCAACAAAACGCACTTTTTCAGCTCCCTCTCCGAGAGAGCTGTCGGCATCGCCGACTGAGGGAGTTTCGTCTGTCTTGTCGTCTGACGGGGTTGACGGAGCCGGAGCAGAACCACCGCCGCCACCGCCACCTGCGCCGCCACCGGAACTACCGGGAGTGCTCGGTGTTGAAGGCGTTGAGGGTATTGAAGGTTCGCTCGGTGTCGAAGGAGTTGTCTGTGTCTGTGAGCCTGAGCCTGTGGTTGAACCATAGACCATTATCGTGAAATAGAGAGTGCTTGTTCTTCCTTTCTCGTCTGTCGCATCAATACCTACAAGATTTTCTCCTGTCTGTGATGCGCTCGGCTTCCAGGTGAGGACTCCGCTCTCAGTATCAAACGAAGCACCGCGTGGCAACGTCCTCTCTGAATATGTAATCTTTCCGCCTTCTTCAGTCGCTGTTGCATTGACCTTGACCGATACCGAGCTTCCTGCACTTGCCGATATCTGACCACTCAAAGCATCAAACACGGGTGACCCGTCATTTTCATATGATAACGGTATTTCAAACCGTGTTCCCTTCGCTATATCATAAGCATATCCGAGATCCATATTATGCTTATCAAGGTATCCGCTTATCGGAGTTACTCCGCCGATGCCGAGACGTGCGCTCATTCCGTCTTCCGCAAGCTCAACATCTTCGATGAAATATGTTGCATTACCATTGCCGGTATACTCTGCGATAATGATGCGATCCTCAAGCAATTCTGCATCAGAAACTGCGTTTTCAAACTCAACATCAATGTAATTGTCAAACGCAAGTTCCTCTGTAAAGCCTGTGATTGTGCCCGAAACAGACGGAACAGCTCCGCTTACATCACCAATTGTATCACCATCACTTATGTAGCTGTAGAGATTATTCTTTTCTGCATCAACCGTCCATACGCCTACGAAGCCGCGGAAGCTGAATTCATAATCTCCATCCCTGACAGTGTATGTAACATCATTGTTCTGCGCATACATTACATAATCAACTCTGCCATCGCAAAGCTCAACCTTGACGGCTGCATATTTATCTGTTCCGGTATCACCTTCAGGAATCATCTCAACCCTCGAGATATTTTCTATATAACGCTTGCCGTTATACGGCTCTATTACCGTCGCAAACAACGTGTTAAGATTATTTCCTTTACGGCGCACAAGCATATGCTCATAATAATCTATATTTGCCAGATTCTTTTCAGTTCTCGGCGGATAGCCCTTTGCAAAGCTTATTTCGTCCGGAAC
The DNA here is from genome assembly GCA_017439555.1 of Oscillospiraceae bacterium. Taxonomy (GTDB): domain Bacteria; phylum Bacillota; class Clostridia; order Oscillospirales; family JAAYXM01; genus SIG480. The sequence continues at coordinate 1,351 of JAFSIZ010000190.1, forward strand.
AAAATCGTTCACCATAGTAAGGCGAAGGTTTATATCCATCTTAGCCGTATTTCGCGAATGCTTGTTAAAATCGATTATATCGAAATCTGCATAGAAGGGTTCATTTTCTGCGATATCCGGATTATCTGCACGTCTGACATCAAAGAGCCATGTGTATCCGAGCGGATATTTCATTCTTGCATAGTTGTTGGAGTTATCTGTCCACGGGTCATCACCAAACGGAACATCGACTCCTGCATATGAGCCAGTCGGCTGATGATAAAGCTTGATATTATCGGAATAGCTGCCGATAACCTCACTTGCTGCATGGAAGGAATAGAGATGGTCATCACCGCCCAGGACCTTGAAGAAGTCAACTCCATATGAAATATCGCTGTCATAGTCAATCATAACAATCGTTCTGCGATATTCCTTTGTCTCTTCATAGACTTCAGGCACATCTACATCCATAACCTTGACACGTGTATCCTTTGCATCGAAATGGAGCGGATCACCTGCCTTGGCAGGCTTGAAGCTGGGTTTTTCATCAACCGTCACGGTATTGTGGGCAATTGTTGTGTTGGTCCACTGACCGCGACTCGGTGTTGCGCTCGTTCCTTCCGGATATCCGTTTTCCGGAGCAAGATTAAGCCCATAAGCCTCAACTCCGATATTAAGCATATCGTTGTGTGAGTGTGAATTCTGTCCGCCGAAATACATCCAGAAGTCACGTGTTGTATCATCTATCGTATTACTTCCGACAGTATCATACAACGCTCCGCCACGAAGTGCAGCCAGACCATATCCTGTGGTGATAGAGCTCTTATCATAATCATACTCGCCGTATTCCCTGATTATTTCAAGAACATCGTCCTGTATGCTCTCCGGATTCGGTGTGAAAATATCATAGTGCAGAGCATCCAGATTATTGCCATATAACGTCTGCAGGTGATAAATTCTCTGAGCGATCTCAATTGAAGCTTGTTTTGTTTCTTCATTATCCTTTGTATATTTGAACGCATTCTGTATGGTTACTCCATCATCGGGGAATTCACCGAAGCTTCCTGCAGTACCAGAATCGCCGATGGAAGGAATTCCGCGGTGGATAAGAGTCAACTGGTTGTATACTCTCGCCATCTGAATATACTTCGGATGATCCCAAAGCGAATAGCCGTTATTGTTCTCATAATCAGAAAGCACGTTTGCAAGCTGGCTCAGATCCTGAAGCCAGATTCTGTTATATGCAGGAGATTCTGTTCCCTGCCCGTCACGTGATACCTGATCCACAAGCGTTGTTCCGATATCCGCACCTGTTGCACTGCTGTCCGTGAGAACTCCTGTTGCGAATACCCAATCCAGCATTTCTGTGGAATCCGGCTGTCTGTCAAGAACAACAGCAGCTGCGCCGATTGTTGACTGAACGAACCCGAAGTTGCCTCGCACCTCGCGTTCAAGCGCCGACTCATACATTTCATAGATATAATTATTCTCTATGTTATCACGAATTGCATTCGCGCTCGATTTGTCAGCAATTCCCGGATACTGCTCGGCCTTTTTCTGCAGGAATCGCTGAACCTCTTCATTTTCATACATCGGGAAGACTGCATCATATGCATACATATAATATTTGCCTATCTGCGCTTCCCAGATGTTGTTAAGTATTTTGCCGTAGCTTGTGCTTCCGAATTCTGCACCGAGTGCAATGGCCTTGGATGCTTTATAATCCGGATAAACATCTGCAAGTCTGTCAAGCATAACGGCTGCAAGCTTTCCATATTTCTCTTCACCTGTGTATACATATGCAGTCGCAAGATTTCTTATACCAAGATAGTTCACAGCTGCATTGTGTGCTCCGCTCTGATACCAGAGACCGAAATGATTATAGAAAGAAATATATGTATGTGCTTCTCTTATGGAATCTGTCGCCATTCTTCCCGTTTCATAGCCGTATCCATCATCAACACCCCATACATCGGCAATGTTTTCCGGCTCTTTCGGAAGCTTGCCCCAGCCGTGGGTTATGGTTTTCTTTGTTCTCGGGTCAATACCTGTGTCGCGAAGCTCGGGATAGAGATCGTTCTTAAGATATCCGTAGCCATATGTTCCTCCGAACATCTCAAGATGCTTTTCAAGCGCAAGATCACGACTGAACACGCCTGTTTCGGGATCAAGTCCGAGCTTGTAGAAGCTTGCAAAGTCGTTTGACGGGAATCTGCGTTTACATTCCGGACACTGAATCTTCCACGGGTCCTTAAGCGGATCTGTAATCCACGGATAAGAACCGTTTGCGAGCTTGAGGTCTGCATTACAATAGCGACAGCTCATTCTGTCAGGATCGCCCTTAACACCGACGTACCACGAACGAGGAATACCCTCACCCGGGATAAGATTCCATGCATCCTCCATTGTCAGCTCGAGATATTTCTCTGCCTCTTTAACTGCGGCTTTGACTTCAGCTTTTGCCCAATCATACTTCTGTGCGTTTTCTCTCGCTGCCTGAACTTTTTCATCCGTATAATATGTTCTTGATGTTTTTCCTTCACGAACCGAAACCTCTGCCACGCCTGCGGCTTCGCGCCCGTCTGAAAGGATTACGGTTGCTGTTACAAATGCCGTTCCTTCCGATATTGCGGTCAGCATTCCAGCCTCTGTTACCAATATGATATCCGCATACTCATCGGAAACTGACCATTCGACGACCGCGCCGTTCATATCAAGCTCTTTGCCTGCCATTGTTGTCGCTTTTGCAAAAAGTTCGGCTGTTCTTTCCGGACGAAGCGTAAGCGACGGATCAGCAGAGATTTTTACGATACCATAGTAGTCGGCAACAACCTCTACGGTATTCTCATACAGAGTCTTTCCGTTTGATTTATCCTTTGCCGTTATTACAGCAGTTCCTTCATTCTTGGCATTAAGCGTTGCACCGTCAAATGAAACCACATCCGAAGCAGAGCTTGCCCATTCAACTGTCGGAGCAGTCGTAACCGCGCTTCCGTCAGCTTTCGAATAGTTAAGCACCATATCAACGCTTTCGTCTGTATAGAATGTGCTTCTTGCATTTTCAAGCGAGCCTATCACACCGGCAACAGTGACATAAACAGTCTTCTCAAAGCTCTCGCTCTTATCTTTTCTTTCTGCTTTGATAAGAACTTCTGCCGTTCCGTATGCAAGAGCTGTGATATTTCCCTTTTCATCAACGCTTATAACAGAAGCATCACTTCCGTCATCAGCCGTCGATGCCGATACAGCATAACTTACATCGAGAAGCTTATCATCAGACTCTTCCCAAGCATACGCAAAGCCTGCATCCGTTTCCATTCTTGCATAGGGGTTTACAACATCGCCGACAGAAAGACAGAAAGCTTCATCCTCGACGATGATGTCTTTCATTCCGAAATTCTGCTGCTCTGCCATAAAATAGAGCGTTCTCAATACCTGGCTGTAGTATTCGGAGAATCCTTCATTCGGATATGTAACTGTCATTATTCTGTGAACACCTGCATCAAGGTATATTGCCGAAAGAGATTTCGGCGCAAGGTCACGGGTCAGCGAATTCTTATAGCAAGAATATTCGCCGACATATCTGCCATCAACAAATATGCCAAAACGCTCTGCACCTCTTGCTCCCTGCGCTCTTCCCGAAATCGAGAAATCATAAAGACCGCTGTAGGGAACTTTCACATCAATATAGATTTTCTGATTCGGAGCGTTTGTCTGAATTGATAAACCGCTTGAGTTTATCTGGAAGCGCGCCGCACTTGCCGATGCCGAAATATCCGGTTTCCATCCGTCAACCTCAAGTTCAACAAATTTCGCTCCGCTTGCGAGAGTTGCATACAGGTCATACCCGAAGCTTCTCGGATCATTATCCTCAGATGCTTCGACCGTTATTTCAAAACCTTCAAGAGTCTCAACAGTCTGCTCGCCAACAGTTATAACTGCACCGATTTTTGCCGTTGCTCCCGGTATTTCACCGAACACAACGCCGTTTTCGTCAATCGTAACAGCGCCAACCGAGCTTGATTCATATGTCTTCCACTCAATATTTGCACCGGGATAAGAATCCTCAACGGGAGCGGAAACATCAATGTTTCTTCCGTCCGCATAGCTTACGCGAAGTGCAAGCTTGGTATCTCTGAGATAAGCAACGGTATTTTCTCCGATTACTTCAACAGAAGTAATTTCGCTGTTATCAGTTACAACAACCTCAACTTCGCAACGCTTTCCGATATTGCCGACAACACCCGTTACCTCGACTATGCCCTTACCTGCCGAAAGCGCTGTTACAACACCGTTCTCGTCTACGGAAACAATATCCGGAGTCTTTGACTTATATTCAACAAGAATGTCATCAAGAAGTATTTCTTCGCCGTTTGTCAAAAATGCTTTTGTCTGAATTTGTGCGGTTTTATCCTCAGCAGAATATTCAATTTCAAGATTCTCTGCCTCAACACGCTCAAATTGGACTTTATAGACATCAATCGTTACTTCAGACTTAAATGTTTCTCCTTCAATCTCCGTCTTTGCAATGATATCTGCCTCCCCCTCGCTTATTCCCGTTACAACACCGGTTTCAGCATCAACCGTTACAACATTTTTATCCGAGCTTTCAAATGTAACAACCGCATCGGGAATGAGGTTTCCTTTGATGTCACGAACCTCAGCCGTGATTGTCGCAGTGTCTCCGATTCCGACACTCTTTGCACCGCCGAGCACAATGTTTGTAGATACCTTTGTCAGCGTTAAGCTTTCGATATAGACCTGATACTTGCCGCTTGTTCCAAGCATTGCATCAGAGCCTGCCACGGGCTTGAAAAATACAAAATAATCGCCTTCACGAAGAACAACATTCTTATAAACAGGCATATGCTCTGTCGGACTCGTTCTCACCGTTCCTGCATAAAATTCGCTTTCCGGCGTGAGCATTTTTGACGCTGAGCCAATGTTTGCCGCCGAACTATTATTTGTGCCGACAGCCGTAAGCTTTTCTGCCGAAAGCGTTCCCGTAAGATTTGTCGGGAAAATATACATTTCAATTCTCATACCGTACGGTGATTCGCTATAGCTGAGCTTCGGTGTGTAAAGACCTGTATTCGGAACATTTATCTTCATAACGAAGCCCTGGTTTATAGTTCCCGGAAGCCCCTGCTCATAAAGCTTCGCATCCGCATCAAGCTGTGCTTCATCAATCGAGAAGTTGAAATATGAAGCATCAATATATCCCGAATAGCTTCCGCGAGTTCCGACTACAGACCACGGAGCGGTTTCTTCAAGATTGAGGCTTTCCGGATATTCACCATACTTCGCATAGTCGATATATCTCGAAAAAGATATTCTCTCTTTTGCCGCAGTTATCATTTTATAACTGAATATATAGTTAAGAGTCGGTATCGGCTGTGTAAAGTCAAACACCTCTACATCAACCTCAGCAGTGACAGAATGGCCATCTATGCCGCCCTTTACGGATGCTGTAATCTTGACATTTCCTGCCGACACGCCTTTGATCTTCCCGTTTTCGATAGAGACGACACCCGGTTTATCAACGGAATACTCAACCTCAACACCATCTATAACTTTTCCGAGCGAATCCTTTGTCACTGTAATTATCGGATATTCTTCTCCGACTTCAACAAGCTCTGCATCAACCGACACATCAAGAGTCGGAACAGCTTCATAGAGCTTTGCGCCCAAAAGGTAAAGATACTGGTCTCCCTTGTTGTTTGTCTCTTTGTTTTCTGTGTTGAAATCAAGAACAAGATAATAGTCACCGCGCTTATTTGCAGTTACCGTTCCAAGCTCAACATATCCGGTTTCTCCGCTCCCCTTTGTGTCATAGTATCCAACTGGACTCATCTTATCAATATCTTCTCTGTTGAGCTCCGGATATTCTGCCGCATTTATGAAATATACATCTGCACCCGTACCGAAGCTTGATGCATTTGCATTAAGCGCAAGCTTATAGTTTCCTTTATTCGGAACCTTCAATGTGAAGATAAGAGCCGATGTCGGAAGGGATTTTCCATAGTTTGCAGGCTTGATATTAAGGTTTATCTGGTTTGATGCAACGTTAAATGTGGTATAGCTCATCGGAGCAAGCTTCCATTGCGGATAATTTTCATCAATTGCGCTGTATTCGCGAATAAATTCAACGTTGCGCAAAACTCCGCCATAGTAGCCACTGAATTTGTTCGCCTCATCAACAGTTGCCTCCGCTATCATCTCTTCCGAAAATACTGTTGACTTGAAAACATACTCAAGATTTGCACCTGCGTTGCCAATATCTTTTTCGACAACCTTAATCGAAACTGTATCGCTTATTTCTATACCGTCGACGGTTACCGTTGCTTTTATTTCAGTCTCGCCTACAGACTTGGCTGTTACAGTTCCGTTTTCGATTGAAACAACATTTTCATCATATGTATACGTAACATCAGGAGTTACAGTTTCACCTGCAGCATTCTTTACAGCAGTCGAAACCGTTGCAGTATCCCCGACCTCAAGCTCATCTGCCGATACAGAAAGCGTCATCTCAGGGCGAAGTGACGAGAAGATGAACTTTGCAAGATAAATCATCTCACGATTATTTGTTGCATTGAAATATCCGCCATCGGTTAATTTGAATACTACAAAATAATCGTCTTCCTTATCAATAGTCACAGCATTTGCAACTGTCTTATTTTTGAAGCTGTTTCCGTTTCCGGTTTCAGAATATGTTTCGAAGTGACCGACAGGTGTCAGTTTATTGAATTCTGCAGCACCTGCGTTATTTATCCCGTTACTTGGAAAGAGATAGACATCAATTCCTGCACCGTATATATAGTCAGCAACGTTGGCTTCAAATTTATATGTTCCCTTCGGAATCTGAATCTTAAAGACCATCCATGCATTTCCGGCCTTAATATTTGCTTGTGTTGCCGCAAACAGCAATCTGCTTGCCGTTATATTTGAAGCAGCTGCTTTATATTGATTCTTAAGTAACCATGGTTGTGTTGTAGAATTCAGCTGATCGAATGAGGTTATTGTCCCCTGTAAACCACCCGAGGCACTTAAACCCATCGTTGTGCCGTTGAGAGTTTCGTCTCTGAGAACACTTGTGCCAAAGAGATATTCAAGTGTAACCTCTTCGCTTCCGTCAATCTTCGGCGCAACGCTTACGGATACCACGTCATTGATTTCAACACCATCAACAATAGCAGTGGCCTTTATCTGTGTGTTTCCGGCACCAACCGCCGTAACTTTACCGTCTTTATCAACAGCAATAACCTTATCATCATAGGTGTATGTAATATCAGGTTTTACGATTGCACCCAGAACGTTCTTCACAATACTTGAAAGCGTTGCGGTATCACCAACAGTGAGCTTATCATCAGAAATATCGAGCGTTATTTCTGCGCTGGCTTCATTCAGAACAAAATTCTTAAGCTGAACTGTATATCTTGCGGCATCTGTAAGTGCAGAGTTAAGCCCACTCAACTCACAAATGAGCCAATAGTCCCCTGCTTCCAGTGTTACCGTTTTCAAAGTTGCTGGATTTGCATCTGTCGAGTTGGTATATGTATCAACTGAACCAAGATGATATTTATCACCTGCGCTTTTAAGTAAGTTAAGAACACCCGGAATATTACCGTTTCCGCCGGTAACACTCGCAATTTTCTTAGCCTCAAAGCCTTCAGTATCGGTATCAACGATATAGAAGTCCAATGTAGCACCCAAAGCAACTTTGTTGAAGCTTATAGACGGAGAAAACGTTCCGCCCTCAGGGACGTTAATTTTAAGTACAAAGGCCTGCTGTCCTGTTCCCTCGCCCGGAAGAATACCTGCGCTTCCGAGAGTTACATCCATATACCCCTCTCGTGTAAAACCGCTATAGCTGCTACGTCTACCTACAAAAACCCACTTATTGGAATCAGCATAGGCATTTTCAGAAGAATAGTAATTACCAAAGCTACCGTCTGCACCAATAGTTGCAGCAATCTGGTTACTATGGCTTATATTTTCAGTAAGACCTAAAGCTTTGTAACTGAAATTATATGTATAGGTTCTCAAGTCTTTTGCAAAAACAGGCAAAGACGGAAGCAAAGCCACCATCATACATAAAGCAACAAGCAATGATGCAATGCGTTTTATTCTCATTTTTCTCATATTTTTTCCTCCACGAAAGGTGTATTTTTATGCCACTTGCGGGAGACGGGGAAAATCCCCCTCTCCCGCTTTACTTTATATTTTACCAGCTTACTTCACAGCAACAGCCTCTGTGTATATCACTTTATACACTCCACCATCATTATAGATGAGATATCCACGAGCATAATTTTCATCGCCGCTCGGCAATGCAGTGAACTGACCATGGGACTTATTCCACTGTGATGTTGCTTTATATTCACAAGAGCCTATCTCTACAGTAGCTTCTCCGAACAAAATTCCGGTTTCAATGATCTGCTTATTTCCGGCATCATATTCAATCATTGCCGCTCCGTCAACAAGCGTATCTTCGATAACAACAAGAGGCTTCTTTTCAATTTCCGCATACGAGCAGTAGATACTTGTACCATCCCAGATATAATGTGTGTATTCCGTTCCGTAAGCAACAACTCTTCCGTCGCGAAGCCAATGAGTCGCAGCAGCATTGGAAACCGATACAGGTGTTCCGAACGGAGCAGTCTTATCTTCGCCATCATATTTTACATGATTGTTTTCAGTTATTGCATTTGCATTGTATTTTGCAACTGCGCGAGTGAGCCTTTCTGTCAAAGTCGAGTTTTCATCAAACTTCGTCTTTCCATCAAGCGTCCACATATTAAAAGTATATCCTGTGAGACTTGGTACTTCCGGAAGAACAGGTGTTGTTCCGTTTACTTCTTTTGTTGCTAAGAGTTTGCCATTTTCGTTATAATACTCAACAACATAATCAGTTGATGGAATTTTCTCATACACTGCGGTGAGATATGTGTGTGTCATAATATTAAATGTATACTTTGAGTCAGAGGATTTCCAGAGTCCATTGTCTGCAGTTCCCTGTACCCAGGCTTTGAAACGATATCCATCGGGAGCTTCACCAGCTTCTACTGTAACTGTTTCTGCACGATCATACTTATAAACAGTATTTCCGGTATGAGCATTTCCGTTAACTTTTATTTCTGCATCTTCGGTTGAGCCAAGAGAGAAAGAGAGGTTATTGCTTTCGAGTGCTACAGATTCATCTTCTTCAACCACTTCTCCCTCATGCAGAGTTAGTTTAGCTGACTTCGGGTAAAAATTATGTTTCGTTGCCCCATTTGCCATATCGTTCCAAAAATCAAAAATAAGATAATAATCTCCGGCTTCCAGTTCTACTGTTCCGAGAATATCCTCAACACTGCTTCCAATTGAACCATCAATTGTTCCTATCTTTCTCGTGCTTCTGATAACCGAATTAGAAAGCGACTCGACTCCTGCAGATTTTAACATATAAACGTCAGCCGACAAAGCAGCTGTCGTATGTTTCCCTGCTTCAATTCCAAGATCATATATTCCGGGATATTTTATTTTCACCTTAAGAACAAATCTGGAATTTGGTATGTCATTTCCAATAGATGTTAATGGTATACCCATATTAAACTGACTGCCTGCAAGATTTCCGGATGCTGTACCGAGGGACGAGTAGGCCCACAAATCGGTTTTCGTTGCATCTACATATTCGTAGTCATCTGCAATTAAGCTTAATTTTCTCAAAACGCCGCCATACAATCCGTTGTTTTTATCTGCTTCAGAAACTGTCAACGATTTTATGGCATCCTCTGTAAGAACAGTTGAATTAAAGATATATTCATGCATGTAATCACGAACTGTTACTGGGATTTTGGCTGTTATATCATAACCTTCAACTTTTACGATTATACTAGTCTCGCCATCACCTATACCGGTTACCTTACCGGTTGTCTCATCAACTGTTGCAATAGCGGAATTCTCGCTCTCATATACAAGAGTTACGCCTGAAAGTATGTTTCCGCCTGCATCTTTAACCGTTGCTGTAATCGGCTCAGATACCTCTCCGCTATTTAACGCAATCTGCCCGGGGAAAACCTCAACAGAAGCCGGCGGTGTGGGCGTTAACATAATTTTACTTAAATAAATTCTCTGGATGTCTCCGTCAGGATCATAATGATCGGAACTTATACAATTGAACAAAATATAATAGTCCCCTGTTGCCGGAATATACACTTTACCGACATCATATCGATCGTCAAACGTTCCTCCCGAAGCATTCTCTTCGTATGTTTCAACAGTGCCGATCAGCGATAAATCTGATTTATACGTGGGAACCATAGTCGTTCTTGTTGACGAACCAAAATATACATCTATATCCGGGCCGTACTTATATTTTGCGGCAAAAAAAGTTAAATCATACCATCCCGGATTTTCAACCTTTAGCTTAAAGGAAATAAATGCATTACTCGTCTCAAACCTACTTCTGGCAAACTGCACCATCACACGCTCACCTGTCATATTCTTTGTTGAGCTTCCCGGAGTAGAATTGCTATATGCCCACAGCGCAGTTTTTTCTTCATTTATTTCTTCATAAGTATCAATCGCTGTAAAATTACTCGATCCCAATGTTCCTGTAATAGGTGTTTGAGCAACAGAGGTGTTGAGTAAATATTCAACCGGTTCTGCTGCTACTTCACCTTCTGCAAATGCAATAGTCGGCAGCATAGTTATCACCATCACCGCCGCGATTAAGATTGATAAAAATCTTTTCATTTTTATTCCTCCTCATTATTATAATGCACACAATTATATATTGTAGTTTTATTATAAAACAAGATGACAACGGATTTCAACATATACGCGGTGTAATATATTCCGTTTTAAAACCCCCACTCGACAAAGCTTCAAAAATGTGATATATTTATATTTAAGATCGGAGGTGTTCATCACGAAGAAATATCCAAGTATTACCACACGTATTCAGGGTGAAAAAGAGCTTCCCATAATGATTGATGTCAATTGCCGACGCAAAAATGACTCGCTTCACTATCACAACTATATACAGATTTGCTATGTCCTTGCCGGTAAAATGGAATTTTCGATTGAAGATGAAACACGCCTTATAAGTGCCGGAAACGCTGTGGTCATTCTCCCTTATCAGAGTCATCATCTCAACACCTGTGTATCCGAAGATACCCCGATAACAGTTATGATTTCCTTTCAGGACTCTTTTCTGTTAAAAAGAGGCTTCTCATTTTTCACGCATCTCAAGGAATATGCAAACTTTGAAGGAATGGAATTCCCTGATTTCACTGATTTTTCAGACGAAGAAAAGCTGAAAGCAAATACATTGATGCGTGAAATCATCGCTGAATTTTCAAGGCACTTTGATATGTCATACGATCACCTTGCAGAGCTTGTTGTAAAATTTCTGAAAATTGCCTGCACGAAAAAAATGGATATCAAAGATCAGAAAGCTTATAAATTTGCTCAGGAAAGAGCCTATGCAATCAGCGAATCAATCAGATATATGGCAGCTAATTTCCATAAAAAAATCACAATCGAGGATTTGTGTTCCGTCGCTGCTATGTCGCGCTCCGTTTATATGGAAAGCTTCAAGGCTATACTTGGGGAATCTCCTATAAAATTCTTGACCAAAGTTCGTGTACATCAGGCAAAAATGCTTCTTGTAGCATCCGATATGTCAATAAACGAGCTTGCAAAAAGCGTCGGTTTCTATGATAAATCAAGGCTGATACACGCCTTCAATGAGTTTTTCGGTGTATCCCCTCTCGCAATGAAGAGCAGTTTTTCACAAAGCATGTATGACACTTATGAAAACTCCAAAAGACGTTGGAGCTGGCTTGACGAATAAAGTAAACAGCAAAACAACTCCTGTGGTGAACAGGAGTTGTTTTTTTATTTCATAAGATATTTTTAAAAGCACGGGCGGCGTTTGTCTTCATAGCATCTGCATCAAACTCGGGAGTATATTCCATACGGAGAAGATTTGCCTCCATATAGTTGAAGGGAGAAAGCGAGCCGAAGCAGAGCTGCTCTTTTGAAATGGCATTCCA
>JAFSIZ010000191.1 GCA_017439555.1 Oscillospiraceae bacterium
AAATATGCCGGTGGCATATTTTTAGCAATCGACCGCAGCGGCTATGCCGCGAGGAACTCTGTTATTTAAAGAGTATAACGCTTTGCCGAAAAGCAAAGAAGATACGTGTCTTTTATAAATCAACAACATGCGTTGTTGCATATGGGATAACGTTTAACCACCTCATCACCGCCTGCGGCGGAGCTTCCCCTCAAGGGGAAGCCTTTGGGTTAGTGCGCTCCGCTGCCTTTGACACAAATGGGAGGCTTTCGGGGGTTGGGCAAATTTGAAATCATTTATGTATATTTTTAAATTCAATCGGCGATAATATACCCGAGGTGATTTGAAAATGAAAAAAATCTTATTTGTTCTCATAGCTTCGCTCCTGCTGTTTGCCTCCTGTGCAGATAGGGCAAGCGAAAACAGCGGCGACACTCCTGTGGAAAACAGCGCACCCGGCGGCGAGCGGATAGCAATGTATGACAAGGACGGGCTGAGCTTTGATGTTCCCGAGGCGTGGCAGCAGAATTTCAAGGCTGTCACGCGGGAGGTCGGCTCAACCGGCAACACATATCCGCAAACGGATTTCTACTACACAGACGGCTCACGCGATATTCTTCTCATGTCCATCGGGAAATATACGCGCGACCAATGGGAAAACCTCAAAAAGACAGGCGAGGATTTAAAAGACGCGATGCTCGGTGAATCGGGTGATAAGAACCACGTCTATTCAATCCGCTACGAAAACCACGATTATATCGAGGAACGCGACCTGCGCGATATGCTGAACAGCCTGAAGGCTGAGGCGCAAAAGCTTCGCGACAAAATAAAAATATCGTAGAGTTTTTACTCTACGATATTTTTTATTGCCATATTATAAATTTAAAAAAGCTCCTGATTCGGGGTTACATTATCTCTCCAATCCATATCGCCGCGCGCAAGACCGAGCACGAGCACCTCTGCTGTTGCAATGTTTGTCGCAACAGGCACGTTATGCACATCACACAGGCGCAAAAGAGAATTTATCGCCGGCTCGTGTGGCTGCTCGGAGAGCGGATCGCGGAAAAACAGCATCATATCTATCTCATTATATGCAATTCTCGCGCCGATCTGCTGGTCACCGCCCTGCGCTCCCGAAAGGAACTGGCGCACGTTGAGCCCTGTCGCCTCAGATACGAGCTTTGCCGTTGTGCCCGTGCCGCAGAGCGAATGCTTTTCAAGCACGCCTTTATACGCTATGCAGAACTGAATCATAAGTTCTTTTTTCTTGTCGTGTGCAATAAGTGCTATGTTCATATCTTATCCTCTTATTTTCTCTGAAGCCTTAGTTATATCTTTCTCGGAATTTTCATAAGCGGCACGCTTTCGCCGCATATTCTTCTTGCAATGTTGCGGTATGCCTTTGCCGCAGGCGAGCGGAGATCGGAAAACAGGAGCTTTCCGCGGTTTGCCGCCTCTATAACCTTTTTGTCCTCCGGCACGATGCCGATAAGCTGAGTTGATGTGCGGTCTATCGCCTCATCTATGTTTGCAGAGGCGAGCCTGCGTATCAGCGACGGCCTGACGCGGTTTACAACAAGGCGTATGTCCGATATTCCGCGCGAGCGGAGTGCCGCGCGTGTCAGCTGTGCATCGCGGAGGCTGACCGTATCCGGCGTTGCTACCAGAAGCGCAGCATCAGCCGCTGCTGCTGCAAGCTTGAAGCCAAAATCCAGCCCTGCCGGGCAATCGATGATGCAGAAATCGCAGAGCTTCTTTATCTCGCGGATGAGCTCTGCCATCTGCCCGACCGAGGTTTCTCTTCCTGCGTTTTCGCCAAGCGGTGCGGAGAGCAGCGAAAGCCCCGATATCAGCGGATGCGCAAGCAGCGCGCGTGAGAGCGGAACGTTTCCCGACAAGACATCCGTAAAATCAAAGAGCGCGGAATCCGAAACGCCGAGCACGATATCCATATTGCGAAGCCCGACATCGGCATCGACGACGACAACTTTTTTGCCGAGCGCCGCAAGACAGCAGGCAATCCCTGACGCAACCGAGGTTTTACCTGTGCCGCCCTTGCCCGATGCAACGCATATCGCACGTGACATATCGCTCCCGCTCCTTTCTCAGCATATCAATTATAGTATACAATATAAAAAATAATTTGTAAATTCTTTTTTCGGCATCTTTGAAAAACAGATTGATTTAAACCTGCGATTTTCATTTTTCTTATCCGATAAGTGCGCCTTCATAGGTGCGCCTGTCGTTTTCAAAGCTCGCCCCGAAATATGCATCAAACACAGCCTTTGCAACAGACGGTATTCTACTTCCCTGACCGCCGTTCTCGACAACTACCGCAATAGCTACCTCAGGGTCATCTATCGGCGCAAATGCGACATAGAGCGCGTGAGAGCCGCCCGGAGCCTGGGCAGAGCCCGTCTTTCCGCCGACTGCCACGCCATAGCTTCCGAACACTGAATAGGACGTGCCGCCGACCTCCTGCGCACCTGCGTGAAGCCCGTCTATGACCGCCTGATATGTGCTGTCGCTCATCTCGATGCGGCTCACCACCTCGGGAAGCGGCGCTTCTATTTCCTCGTTTGTATCCGGATCGCGCACGCTTTTGAGCAGATGCGGCTTATATCTGACACCGCGGTTCACAAGCTGTGCGACATAGTTCGCGAGCTGAATCGGTGTTACCATCGTGTCAGACTGACCTATCGCGGCGGACAGTGTCTCGCCCGGATACCAGGTCTTGCCCTTCTCCTCACGTGCGACGCGGCTTGCCACCTGCCCCGAAACCTCGCCTGCAATCTCAATTCCCGTTTTCTGCCCGAGCCCGAAGCGGCCTGCCCAATCGGCGAGACTGTCTATTCCTACCTGACGCCCCACATCATAGAAGAAATAGTTGCACGAGACCTTTATCGCCTCTGAAACGTCTATTTTTCCGTGTGTCTTTCCATATTGGCGGAAGATATCACACATCGGCGTTGTGCTCGGCGCATAATACATATACTTACCGGTTGTGAGCATCTTTTCATCAGGGCCGATTACCCCCTGCTCAAGGCCTGCAACCGCCGTTATCATCTTGAATGTCGAGCCTGGCGGAAACGTTCCCTGTATTGCGCGGTTGAAGAGCGGAAGATATTTGTCTTTCGCAAGCGCATTATACTGCTTTTTATATTGTGTTATATCATATGTCGGATATGAGGCTGAGACGAGCAGCCCTCCCGTCTTGACATCTATAGCGACAACGGCCGCGCCCTTGGCGTTATCTCCGCCCCAGCGCGAATTTGTCTTTCCCTCTGCGCGAAGTCTCGGCACGAGCTCGGCAAGCGCCTTTTCCGCCGCCTCCTGCATCTTGAGATCTATCGTCAGCACGCAGTTTTTCCCGAGCACGGGCGGCTCCTCATAGAGCACCGTCGTCGTCTTTCCGGTTGTTGTCGTCTCTGTTGTCTTCGAGCCGTCGATACCGCGGAGATAGTGTTCATATGATTTCTCAACGCCGTCTTTTCCGACCATATCCGTCATCTTATATCCCTTTTCGCGAAGGGCAGCATACTCCTCGCGATAGATGATATCGACGCGCCCGAGTATGTGTGCGGCGGCGGACGTTTTATATTCGCGTATCGGCTCGACATCTATGAGCACGCCGGGCAGCGAGCGCGAATGCTCTTTTATTCTCGTTACAAGCTCGCGGTCAACGTCTCTCGCAAATGTATACGGCGCGGATTTTGAAAAGCCGCGCGTTTCCATCTCATAGCACACGCCGCAGAGCTTTCGCAGCAATGCAGAGTCCTGCGTTTTCAGGTCATATCTCTCGGCAAGAAGGCGGATAAGCTCATCAGCCGTTGTGTTCTCCTCCCATTTTCTGTCATCGAGATATGCCGCGACAGCCTTCTGGTCACCCGAGCCGTCCTCATAGGTATAGGCAAACGGCGACGCGGCAGACACAGGCAGCGTATCGATATATTCCTGCCCTGCTCCGTCGCAGAGCGCGATGAGCGCGGTGAGCACCTCTTCGCGGCGCTCCTTGTCCCAGGTCATCGCATCGAATACAACAGAGAAGCTCATCCTGTTTGTCACGAGAGGGCGGCCGAATCTGTCAAGAATCTCGCCGCGCGGCGCTGTTACCGTAACCGTTCGCGCTGTGCGCTTTGCCGAGCGCTCGAGATATTCCTCGCCCGATACTATCTGCAAAAAATAGAGACGCCCGACAAATACAACCGCGGCGACGAGCGCAACCGCGACGAGAACCCAGACCCTCGCCTTGTTTCTGTTCATTATCGGACGCACCTCCTTTTATCTTTTCCTTCTCTCGAAATCAATCGTCGAGCCGCAGGAAGCTCTTTTCAATCTTTTTTATCAGCATATATAAAAACGGCGTAAACGGTGCCGTTGTTATAATCTCACCCGGAATTACATATGCAAGCGACACGATACTTCCCACGCCGTTTGCAAGCATATAGAGGCAATAATGCACAAAGTGCATTGCTATTATCAGCACTGCCCAGTCAAGCAGAGCCATACCGTAGCTCTTCCAATACATAACCGTGTTCATAAGGCAGATGAGAAACGCAAGCACGCAGAGCGAAACCGTATAGAAGCCCTCGTGGTCTGAATATATCGCATCGCACATAATTCCGCCGACAAGCCCTGCCGCCATACCGTCTGCCACGCCCTCGTGAAGCGCGATGCAGGCGACAATGAACGGAATCAGCGACGGCGCACACGAAAACACACGGAATCCCGAAAGCAGCGTTGTCTGCAGGACAACGGAGATAAACATCAGGATGCCGTAGCATATCCATTTATAAAATTTTCGGCGCACCTCAAGCGTCATATAAGCCTCCGTCTTTCAAATCAGAAATTATTTTCAAGCATCTCAACAAGGCGTTTCATCGGAAGCCCGATGACGTTGAAATAATCTCCCGATATTTCGCAGACAAATTCGCCTGCGCCTCCCTGGATTCCATAGGCTCCTGCCTTGTCCATACATTCGCCCGTGGCGACATAGGCATCTATCTCCTGCTCGGAAAGCTCGCGGAAGATGACCTTTGTGCAGACGGCATCAAGAAGCTCTGCTCCGTCTTTTATAACGCACACGCCTGTATAGACCTCCTGCACGCCTCCCGACATAGACATAAGCATTTCCTTTGCATGGGCCTCACTTTTCGGCTTGCCGAGCACAGCGCCGCCAAACGCAACAACCGTGTCTGCGCCGATTACAGTGTCACCCGGGTGGCGCGATGCGACCTCGCGCGCCTTGATTGCGGCAAGGCTCATGACATAATCTCGGACGCTTCCGCCCTCAAACTCAGGCTCAAAGGCATCCGAAACATCTATCACAAACTCTTTTGTATACAAGCCGAGAAGCTCGCGCCGTCTCGGCGATTTTGATGCAAGAACAAGCATAGAACGTCCTCTCTTATTCCGTTATCTGAAAGCTCTTTATAACGAGCACGTGGTTTACCTTGTCAAGATCCACAGCCGGGCGCACCGTTGCATATTTTGAGATGCCGTGGCTTTCGTTTCTGACCTCGACAACGCTGCCGAGCACTATTCCCTTCGGGAAGAGCCCACCGACGCCCGAAGTCTCAATCATATCGCCTGCCAGAAGCTCTGTGTTCCTCGGAAGATAGCTTAAGCGGAAAAGCCCCTCTGACATAAGCTCAAAATCACCCTCCGCGCTTGCAACATCACGCGTGCGCGAAGCTATTGCCGATGCCTCCATCGTCGTGTCCGTGATGGCTGTAACCGTCGCCCACGTTGCCCCGACCTCGCTTACATAGCCGACCATACCGTCTGACGTGATGACGCAGTTGTCCGGAGCTATGCCTGCGCTCGAGCCCTTGTTTATCGTGAACGAGCGCGTCCAGTTGTCGGCGTTTTTCGCGACAATCTCAGCCGCCTCAAACACAAACGAAGAATCGCGCTCACGAAGGCCGAGTGCGGCACGCAGCTGCTCGTTCTCCTTCGCCATCGCCTCGCGCTCACGAAGCGCCTGCTTCACGACGGAAAGCTCCTCGCGCAGACGCGCGTTCTCTTTCTCCGCCTCGTCATAGCGCAGCGCACGGTCAGCGCGCTCGGAAAAATATTCGGTAACGTTTGAGACAACGCCCTGTATCGGTTTTGTTATTATGTTGATAAGAGAGCCTATCGGCGATATCCTGCCGCCCGAAACCGCAGACAGAATCGCAAGGATAAGCGACAGCAGGACGGCAATGAGAAATATAATCACCGTCTTTTTCGAGAAAAATTCATTCATAGAAATCCCGTTCCTTCAATGCGTGATCAGTGAAAAAGCTATTTGCGACCTCAGCTCTTCCCTGTGCTTCCGAAGCCGCCGCTTCCGCGCTCCGTCTCCGAAACCTCGTCGGTCACGACAAGCTCAGGCGTTTCAACCGGCATTATGAGAAGCTGGGCAATCCTCTCGCCCGGGGCGATTTCAAAATCCGCGCCGCCGAGGTTGATGAGCCCGACCTTTATCTCTCCGCGATAGTCGCTGTCGATTATGCCGACGCCGTTTGCAAGCGAGATGCCGTGTTTTATCGCAAGTCCGCTTCTCGCGCAGACCACTGCCACGAGGTTTTTATGAGGAAGCTCGATGCACACCCCTGTCGGCACAGGGAATATTTCGCCGCGCGGGATAGTTATCGGCTCTTTTATATCGGCGCACAGGTCATAGCCTGCGCTGCCCTCTGTTGCGCGCTTTGGCAGACGCGCCGTTTCTGTCAGCAATTTTATCTGAATATTCATAAAAACCTCCGTTTTATTCATACTCCGCAAAAGCAGGCATTGCCGCCGCTTTTTCTATTCCACACCTCTGTAATAGAGACCACGCGTATATTCATGGGGCATATAATCGCCGCGGCCGAGATACGCATCATATACCTGCACACATTCGCGCGCGTTCTCACTCGTGAATTCGAGCCTCGCATATGCAAGACCGCACCGCTCCCAATCGCGGCGCTTGTCTCCGAGATATATCTTCTGTGAGTTGAGGATGACCGTCCTGTGATTGAATTCGCGAACAATCGGAAACGAAACGCCCGTTCTGTCAACAAGGACGTGGTGATTGTCGCACACACACGCGCCCGTCTGCGCCCTGATGACGCAATTTTCGCATATCATAAGCGGAAGCCGCCCATAGACGATGGCCTCTGTGTCTATAATCTTTGAGACATCGCGTATCTGCGCAAAGGTAAGCTCCGGCGAGAGCAGCGCCGAAATCGCACCGCGCCGCCTTATCTCACGCAAAGCATGGGAATTTGTTATATTGAGGCCGTAATCTGCGCGGATATCCGAAAATCCACATTCGGAGGAGAGCCTGATATGCCCGATATTTCCGACAGAGGCGCACGCTATTCCCATATCTGCAGCAAGCTTTGCAAGCCTCTTTATCTCATCGGCCTCAGTGTCCTTTATTATGCGCGGAAAGCGCGCAACAACCTTCGTTTTCTTTGCCGCTGCGGCGATTGCTTCTGTGTTGTTCTCAAACTCCGTGAGCGGAATATATATGAGCTCCGGCGCTCTTTCTATCAGCGCATCGCTTATCTGCGAGACGCTTCTGACGCTGACCGTAAGCTTCGGCGGCTCCTTGCGGTTGACGAGCTTGAAGCCGACATTGAATTTGCCCTCACACCGTTCCTTTTTCGGGCTGTAATGCTCCTCAAGCTCCCCGAGACATTCGCGGCGCATTGCGTTTATCGCAGACAGCGCAAGCGCAAGCCCTTCGCCAACCTTCACGTTTATGCTCTTTGCGACAAAGCGCGTACCGCCCGTTTTCTGAAGCTGGGCGCACACGTTTTCCTCGCTCAGTGGAACACGCAGCGCAGGCTCTGGCACAGGACCCTGAACAAGAACGCGCCTGCCATGCATATCACCTGCCGCCAGAAGCGCAGGCTTGTCTTTTTCTATTATGCAATAGAGCTCAATATCCTCGCGCAGCTCGGGGATATCGCCCTCATATGTCTTTCTCATCGCCGCAAGAAGCCCTTCCGGCGCAGCGGTTTCCGCGCGGATGCCGAACATATCGCGGCCGAGACGGTTTTTATAATAACCGTCTGTAAAGCCCTCACGCGAGAATATATCGGCAAGGACCTTTTTCTCTTTGTCTGTCGCCGCCCTTCCCTCGCGCAGGACGCGTGAATATATTCCCGTCACCGCGGCGACATATTCGGGGCGCTTCATACGCCCTTCGATCTTGAGCGATGCAACCCCCATCTCGGAGAGCTCTGTTATATAATCGACAAGGCAGAGATCGCGCAGCGAAAGCGGATATCCGGGCGCCGCCGTTTCGCCGAGCTTGTATTGCATACGGCAGGGCTGAGCACAGAGGCCGCGGTTGCCGCTTCTTCTGCCGATAACGGCGCTCATCTCACACTGCCCCGACCAGCACATACACAACGCACCGTGGACGAAAACCTCAAGCTCCACAGGGCTCGATTTGCAGATGTGGCGTATTTCCTCGTGCGAAAGCTCGCGCGCGAGCACCACGCGCGAAAAGCCGAGCTCCGAAAGCGTGATGACGCCCTCTAAGTTGTGGACTGTCATCTGCGTGGATGCGTGAATCGGGAGCTCAGGTGCAACCTCGCGGAAAAGCCGCGCAACGCCGAGATCCGCAACAATTACGGCATCGACACCTGCACGGTTGATATCGCGGCAGAGCTTTTCCACCTCCGCAAGCTCGCGGTCGCGCACGAGTGTGTTTACCGTGACATAGACACGAGCCCCGCGCTTATGACAAAAGTCGCACGCGGAGCGGAGGTCGTCTGCTGTGAAGTTTTTCGCAAGACGGCGGGCGTTGAAATCGCCATAGCCGAGATAAACGGCGTCTGCGCCGTTCGCCACAGCTGCGCGGAGAGCCTCGGGGCTTCCTGCAGGGGCGAGGATTTCAGCACGCTTTGCCATTTCTTATTTTCCCGAAAGGCGAGCAATCTCTCGCTTTAAGTCCATAATCTCAGACTTCATGCGGCTGCCGTCCTCAAGATAGTCCTTAAGCTGGGTCCTGAGGTTTTCGGCAGTCTCAAGTGCCTTATAGTATTCATCGGAAATGTTTACCGCGGAAAGAATTGCCGCCTCGATGAGCGAGAAGTTGCCTGCCTTTAAAACCTCGCTGACCTTTGCATCAACATGGGCAGCCACACGGCGTGTGTATTCTTCGTTCTCACCGCTTACAAGACGCAGCTCCACGCCGCCGATATTGACAGAAATCGCATTTTTCATAACCTTTACCTCCACATAATTTGCGCAATTATATTATATACAGTAATTATATCATACCGCGCAGCATATTTAAACAGAAATTTTGTAAAGTTAACAACTTTTTTTGCGCCCTTGACAATCGCGCCGCCGTGGGGTAAAATATATTAGTATCGTCTGCATACGCCTGCATAGTTAAATGGATATAATAAACCCCTCCTAAGGGTTAGTTACAGGTTCGATTCCTGTTGCGGGTGCCAAAGGCAGAACAAAAGACCGTACCGAAAGGTATGGTCTTTTGTCAGTTAAATGGATATAAGGACTGCACTCCTAAGGGCAAATCGTACGTTCGACTCGCGCCGGGGATGCCAAAAAGACAGAACGATTCAGGTTTCAATTTTGAGCGTTCTGTCTATTATTTTATATTGAATAGGTTTTCTTTATACTAACAAGGCTCTCATTAAAAAATAGTAGGAGTCAAAAAAATCTTTTCAGTGCATAATAATAATTATATCTTTTATTTTATAATTCAACATCCAACTCTGAAAATTTGAGTTGGATGTTGACAATTCGAAATTTTCGCGTTAGAATATTTACATTAGGAGGTGACTATATGGAAAGAATAATTCCTTTAAAAGAAACTCTTACAATAGAATTCAAAAGCGATCTTTCGAAACTAGCAAATTCCGATTTTTTTGAAGCCATTGTTGCTTTTGCCAATACAGAAGGCGGAGAGTTATATGTTGGCGTTGAAGATGACGGGACAATCACCGGCGCCCATCAAGAGCATTTAAATCCCACTACATTAAGTGCCTTTATTGCAAATAATACTATACCACCAATCTCGGTGCGCACAGAAGTGGTTGAAGATTTATTACCTGTCTTAAAAATATCTGTTCCAAAATCCTATAATAATGTTGTTGCAACAAGTTCTGGTAAAATATTACGTCGTAGATTGAAAGCAGATGGAACTCCTGAAAATACTCCAATGTTTCCATTTGAATTAGCAACAAGACTTTCAGACTTGCGCTTATTGGATTACACAGCACTTCCAATTCAAGAATCAAAAATTGACGATTTGGATCCAATTGAAATAGAGAGACTAAAAAAATTGATACTTGCTTATAACGGGGATAAAACGCTACTTGATTTGGAAAATGTGGAATTGCTTAAGTCTCTGGGGTTTGTTCGAGAAGTAGGCGATGCAGTTTTACCTACAATAGCTGGGGTATTAATGGTTGGAAAAGTTGATGCTTTAAAAAGGCACACTCCTACCATGCATTCCGCATTTCAGGTCACTGAAGGGACGAATGTTAGGGTGAATGATGACTTTGTTCTACCAATTTTAGCTTCTATCGAAAAACTGACATCCTATTTAGAAGCATGGAATCAAGAACGTGAAATTGAAATTGGACTTTTTAGAATGCCTGCTCCTGATTTTGATAAACGAGCTTTGCGTGAAGCTATTGTTAATGCATATAGCCATCGCGACTATTCTAAGATGGGAAGAGTAAGAGTAGCGTTTTCTGATGATGGACTTACAATAGCAAACCCTGGTGGGTTTATCGAAGGCATTTCTGTTCAAAATTTATTAACTGCAGAACCACACGGAAGGAACCCATTACTTGCTGACGCACTTAAACGAATTGGCTTAGCAGAAAAAACTGGTCGAGGCATAGATCGTATATATGAAGGTTCATTAATATATGGTCGTATGTTGCCAGATTATTCTTCATCCACAACCGTCACAGTTTCGTTATTTATTCCAAAATCAAATCCTGATATTCAAATAGTTCGAATGATTTCAAACGAGCAAAATCGCACAGGAAGACCTCTACCTATAAATACATTGTTAGTTCTTAACGCTTTGAAAGATGCGCCTCGCGCAACCGTAGAAGAATTAGCAATAGTTGTAAATCTTACAGAAACCATTGTGAAAATTATTTTAGAAAAATCGGTAGAAAATGGGTTGGTTGAAGCTTTCGGAAACGGAAAAGGAAGAGGATATATTCTTTCTCGTTCTGTTTATAGCGATGATTCTCAGCGAAGGGGATATGTCTTGCAAAAAGATATTGACAAAACTCGCCACTTAGAGTTAATTCAATCGTTAGCAAGAGAAAATGAGTTTATTTCAAAATCTGATGTGGTGCAACTGCTGCATGTCTCTGAAGATAGAGCATATTATCTAATAAAAAAATTAGTTGAAACCAATGTTTTAAAAATTGTGCAAAAGGGGCATTACGCAAAATATCAAATAGTTAATTGATTTAACTCAGGATCCAACTCGAAATTTAGAGTTGGATCCTGACTTGATTTTAGCGTTAACTGAATTGAATAAAAAGCATGCAATCCAATGTTTTATTCAAATATCTGCTCCAGCTTTTCTGCTGCGGTTTTATCCGAGCTCTTTAGGAAGTGGCTATATATATCTGTTGTGGTACTTGTCCTTGCATGGCCTGCTCTGCCTGCGACTGTTACCAGCGGGACGCCTGCCGCTATTTGCATTGTTATGTTTGTGTGCCGCAAGCTGTGTACTGTTCTACCCCTCGCGGAGAGGATAGCAAAACAACTCCGAACCGAAAGGTTTTGGAGTTGTTTTTTATATTCTCTTTATCAATCGCGGCCGAAGATGTCTCTTGTATAAACCTTGTCCCTGACGTCGCAAAGCGCGTCTTCATAGCGGTTTGCGATAATGATATCACACATCGATTTGAAGACTGCGGCGTCTGTGACGACCTCTGTGCCGCCAAAGTCCTTTATATCGCCGAGCGTCGGTTCAAAAATCACGACCCTTATCCCCTTCTCCTCGAGGCGCTTCATAACTCCGCGGATAGAGCTCTGGCGGAAGTTATCCGAATTGCTCTTCATCGTGAGCCTGTAGATACCGACGACACAGCCCTCTCTGCTGACATTTTCTCCAGCCTTCTTCAAGACGCTTTCCGCAATGAAATCCTTTCGCGTCCTGTTGCTTTCAACGATTGCGCTGATGAGCCTTTCCGGCACATCGCGATAGTTTGCGAGCAGCTGTTTTGTATCCTTCGGCAGGCAATATCCGCCATAACCGAAGGACGGGTTGTTATAAAAGTCTCCGATGCGCGGATCGAGGCAGACGCCTTTGATAATCTGCGTTGTGTCAAGCCCCTTCATTTCCGCGTATGTATCCAGCTCGTTGAAATAGGCGACTCTCAGCGCAAGGTATGTATTGGAAAACAGCTTGACCGATTCCGCCTCTGTCGCTCCCATATAGAGAATATCGACATCTTCCCTGATCGACGCTTCTTTCAGGAGCTCCGCGAAGCTGTGTGCGACCGCTCCGTTTTCTTCCGAACAGCCGACGATAATTCTGCTCGGATACAAATTGTCGTAGAGCGCCTTTGATTCTCTCAGAAATTCAGGGCTGAACAGAATATCCGCCTTACCGTATTTTTCAATCAGCGATTCCGTGTAACCGACAGGCACTGTCGATTTTATGACGATTGCCGCCTTCGGGTTTAACTCAATAACCTGCTCTATGACCTGCTCCACCGCGGATGTATCGAAAAAGTTCTGCTCCGCGTCATAATTCGTCGGCGTTGCCACGATGACGAAATCCGCCTTGCGATATGCTGCCGCGGCGTCTGTTGTCGCAGAAAGGCTGAGCTTTTTTTCGCGCAGATATTCTTCTATATATTCATCGCGTATCGGCGAAATGCGCGCATTTATCAGCGCGACTCTTTCCTCACACACGTCAACGGCAATGACCTCATTCTTCATTGCCAGCAAAACGGCGAGGCTCATCCCGACATAACCTGCACCTGCGACTGCTACGGTATATTTTTTTGCTTGCATCCCCGTCTTATCCCCCTCATCCAAGGATATCCTTAAAGGCACGATAGTTTTCGCTCTCTGTGCCGCGAGAGCAATAGATTGCAAATTCTACCTTCCGAAACACCTCAGGAAACTCTGAAAGCGCGGTTTTAAAGGCTTTTGCGACTATGTTCGGATCGTTTTTGAAGGCTCCGCAGCCAAAAGCACCGAGAACGAGAATTTCCGCGCCCTTTGATGCGGCCACTGCAAGCATACGCTTTGCGCGCCTTACGTGCACCTCATAGAGCCCGTCTGCATCGAGCAGCGTGTCGGGGCTGCAAAGCCCGTTTTCCGCTTCTCCCGTATATGGCGCGGCGGCGGTTATTACATCGACCTTCACCCAAGCCTCTTTTCCGATTATCTCCGCGGCGGCGCCGTCTTTCCTGAACACAACAACATCCTTTGTATAAATCAGGGAATCGGACGCTGCATATGATCCCAGACTTTTGTTATATTGATAATAGCCGCCGCAGATTTCTTCGTCGCTCAGGATCCTATAGAGCGTTGAACATCTGCACAGGCTTTCCTCCTGCCCCTCAAAGCCCTCCTTCACGGCGCCGCCCGGCTTTATCGGGTTTGCGAAATTGAGCACAGCCACCCTGCTGCCGGGATATTCCCTGTGAAGGTCTGCAGCAGCTTCAAAGCTCTTTTTCCTGCTGACCTCAACCTCCTGCCCCGGCGACGGCACGGCATCAAAAACAAGCTCGTCGCCCTCATAAATTACGGATGTATTCTGTTTTGAAAAAAGAACGGACCCGGAGAGCTCAGGCTCCTCATCAATCAGGCGCATTGTTTCCTCAAACACTTCTTTATTGAGCTCTCTTCTCCTGTTACGCGATGCTGTATCCCGGGCATCAGACGTGCGCGTGACAATGCCGATACGCCCCGTCTGCCCGCCTGACTTTTCACAGATGACGACAGAACAGCCCTGCTGCTCCAGAACCTTAAGGAGCATCGGGTGGATTTTATCGCCCTCCGAAAAGCCTTTTGGGACAACGCCTTCGCCGCTGACTTTTATATTGAATACGTCAAACAGCTCTCTGTGGCTTATTTCCCTGATATATTCGGGAAATCCCCTCCACGCACGCTCATTCTCTTCGCCAATCAGATATTCCATCATCTCATACGGGTCACGATAGGCCGTGGAGGCGATAAATCTTCGGCAGATATCTCCATAAAACTCAGGACTGCAATGGAGGCAGCGCAGCTGCTCCATATCAATCGCCATCAGCTCTTCCGAAAGCCCTGCTTCGCTTGTTTGCTTCATTATATCCTCTCTCATATCCTTATCAATATTTTGATCTGAAATATTCTATAGTTGCATCAAGCCCCTCGTCTATGCCGATCTGAGGCTCCCACCCGAGCTCGCGCTTTGCAAGCGATATATCGGGCTTTCTCTTGATCGGATCATCGACAGGCAGCTCCCTGTATATGAGCTTTGATTCCGACTCTGTTTTTCTGATGATGAGCTTTGCAAGCTCAAGAATCGTCATCTCACAGGGGTTTCCGATATTTACAGGGCCTGTGAAGCCGTCTTTTTCCATCGTTGCGATCATTCCGCTGACAGTATCCTCAACATAGCAGAAGCTTCGCGTCTGCGAGCCGTCGCCATAGATTGTTATATCCCTGTTGTGCAGAGCCTGCACGATGAAATTCGAGACAACGCGCCCATCGTTCTCAAGCATATTCGGGCCATAGGTGTTGAATATGCGTATCACGCGGATGTCGACGTGTCGGCGGCGCTTGAAATCAAAGAACAGCGTCTCCGCGACTCTTTTGCCCTCATCGTAACACGCTCTCGGGCCTATCGTGTTGACATTTCCCCTATAGCTCTCGCTCTGCGGATGCATAAGCGGATCTCCATAGATTTCGCTCGTGCTCGCCTGGAGAACTCTTGCATTGCATTTCTTTGCAAGCTCGAGCACATTCAGCGCACCCATAAAGCTTGTCTTTGTCGTCATTATCGGGTCATACTGATAGTGCACCGGGCTTGCCGGGCAAGCAAGATTATATATTCTGTCAACCTCGAGCTGTATCGGATGTATGACATCTGCGTGGACATATTCAAAATTCGGGTCGCGGTCAAGCTCGCTGATGTTCTCATATGTTCCGGTGAACATATTGTCAAGGCATATGACCTTGTTTCCCTCGTGCAAAAGGCGTCTGCACAGATGCGAGCCGATGAAGCCTGCGCCGCCTGTTACCAATATTCTTTTCATATTTCTTCTCTCTGTTTCATCAGATATTTCTTTTTGACAAGCCGCGCCTGCGCTCTTGCGTCCTCATCCCTTTCAGGGAAATAATAGCGGACAAGGAAATCTGCCAGCTTGACGAGGCGATGCTTTCCATAGCAGAACGGAACGCCGTTGACCGTTTCAACAGCGACGCAGCTTCCCTCCTTCAGCGCGCGGATAACGTCTTTGTCCTCTCTCGAGTCTGCCGCGACGATTGTGAAGTGCTTGCCGCAGATGCCGTCTGTCGTGTAGCGATGGGAATCCGTTATGCCGATGAGCGGCACGCCGCTGAAATCGCCGAGCATCTCCCTCACAAGCGAGGTCTGCAGGTTTGCCACATTCCATTCTCCGTAAGGCGAGCCCGAAACGAGCTCGACGCCGTCAAAACGCTTGTCCTTTCCGAGCGCAGCAAACAGCTGCTCGGGCGTATCCTTGCGGCTGCCGTCAGCATAGACGGGTTTCCAATAGGGATGAGCCAATATGCTGATTCCTCCCATACGCTTGACCTCGTCGAGAACAGCCTGTGTGTAGGCATAGCTCTCGACGTTACAGCCGATATCCTCCGCTTCTCTGATAATTTTTCTGACGGTCTCCGTCTTTGCGAGAGCGGCGCTGAGAAATGTGCGGTCTATCGGCTTTTCCGTGCCAAGTGCCAGAATGTGCATCGGTGAAAACGAGAAGGCATATTCCTCGCCGAGGATTACCGTCAGCTCAAGCCCGAGCTCCTTCGCCCTCTGCTTTGCGACGACAGAGCCTTCAAAGTTGTTGTGGTCTGTCACCGCGATGATATCCATACCCCGCTCTCTTGCCGAGGCGGCGACAAGCTCAGGCTCTTCGATTCCGTCTGAATACGTCGTGTGCATATGAAAATCAGCCTTGTAGAATTGCTTGCAGGCAAGGTCGTCCTCAAGCGCATAGACGCAGGTCTCGAGCATAAGAGCCTCCTGCCCGTCGAGAATATAGAACACGCTGATGTTATAGCGGTCCTCGTGGTCAAACTCGCAATCAAGCTCAATCACCCTGTTTTCCGCGCGGACAACGGCAGAAAACGGCGTATATCCCTCTGCCGGATGATACGGATAGTCATAATAAGGCGATACAATAACCCTGAACTCTCCCGAAAGCCGCTGATGCTTATACCTGCTTCCGATGCGCAGTCTGACAGGCTTTCTGACGGGATAGATAAGCTCCTCCGGCGCATAATACGCCGTCTCCTTTGCTATCAGCGGAAGATGCTTTGCAAAGAACGCCTTTTCGCCATCGAGGCGAGCGATGTTCTCATCGATTATCTTCTTGACCTCTTCGCGCGAAAGCCCCTTCTTTTCGACTATATCCTCAAGGGCTTTTTTATATTTTGCCCTTATCCACATATTGTCTTCATAGACCTGCGCGATATATTCAAGCGCTTCATTTTTCATCGTTTTCTCACTCCTGTATTCTGCGTATGAGCTCTGCCGACGGGATGTCGCAAAGCTCCTCTGTATCATACGGCTGTGCTCTCCGATATTTTTTGCCGAGCATAAAGCCATCTACCGTCATCTCATATTCGCCGTTTTCCTCTCTCAGGCTGTAGCAGCCCTTGCGGCACAGCAAGGGATCGCATCTCCCTGTCTCATATTCGAGATAGCATACTCTTCCGACCGTCTGATACCCTATCACGGCATCGGAGAAAAACGGCACAAGCCCGAAGCCTGCAAGCCTTTTGGCAAGAGCCCCGTCGCCCGTTTCCATTCCGCAGAAATTCCTTTTGCAAAGAAATTTAAGAAACTCATCGGAAAAGCGAAGCTCCCTGACGCGCCCGAGTTGCCCCCAGACTGTCCTTAAATTTTTAAACTCGCGCGAGATAAGCTCTGCTGTGCCGAAATCCTGAACGATGACGAAGGACTCCTTTTTATAACCGTCCATCATTCCGAGGATTGATGCGACCTCGTCTCTGTTGCGCGAGGTTACATACAGCGGCGCCTGATATATGGCAGTCTTTTCCGAGGAAAGGACTCTGTTCATCATAAGCACAAGCTCTGAGATGCCGCCGCGGAACATACGTTTATTACACAGCGCATCACCGAGAATTATGCCCTTGACATCGCCGTCTCCGCAAAGGCTTTCGAGGATCTTCGCATCATAGCTCTCATATGCCACAAAATATTTATCCATCATCTGCGCTCCCCATACCAATTACTGCGTCTTATATAATGCATCATTCCGGGGATTTCCCTCAGATGCTCAAGAAAGAATTTCTTACTGCTGACGACATCCTTCACCCTTTGCAGGATATAGCCGAAATCGTTTGTTCTTCCCTCTATCTTAAAGGAGCTGATGCCCATTCCGAGATATATTCCCATCGTGCGATGGAGCTTTCCCGGATAATTGCCGATGCGCTTTGCGCGACCGAGGCTTTTGCCCGAAAGCAACAGCTCATATTCCTTCTGGCAATAGACATTATAACATTCCTTCTGCCCGAAATGCGGAAGCAGACACTGGCGATTTGAATTGAAGCATATGCCGCCGTCTGCCACAATCTCATAATCTGCCTCGGGAACGCGGTCTATGATGTCGGCAATTTCATCCACATACAGGTCGGAGGAAAGTATGATGCGCCGCACTCCCATATCACAGAGGAGCCTTACATCCTCCGCGTTATATGTTCCCGAAAGTGTGCTTGCATGGAGCTCTGCGTTTTCAATAAACTCCGACACGCGGTATATAAGCCCATAGTCGGCAATTATTATCGCATCTGCGCCCATCTTATCGAGCTTTTTTATAAGCTCACACAGCTCATCGATTCTCTCGCCCTCGACATTGGCATTGACGGCGACAAACAGCTTTTTGCCGGCGCCGTGGATTATCCCGAGCGCCTCTTCTATCTCACCGACAGAAAAATCCGACGATTCGGGCCTTGCGCTATAGCCCGAAAGCCCGACATAGATTGCATCTGCACCGACCTCGAGCAGAGGCGCAATATCGCTCATTCTGCCTGCAGGCGCGAGCACCTCACATCCCCCAAAACTCATTTCCATACCTCTTTATTCATCACAAAATATTTCTCTGAACACGCGCAGATATTCAAGACACAAATAATAATCGAGCTCAGACTCGCCCGGCCCGTATTTATATGAGATGCGGAATCCCGGATCATAAAACGGGTTTGTCTCCTGTACTCTGCGGACAAATGCCGCCTCTTCCTCCTCATCCGCAAACAGCGCACAGAGAGAGGAGCTGCCCGGCAGCTTCTCTATCAGACTTCTGATTTTATCATCAAAGAAAGCATCGCACATCTGCCTTTGTCTGATTTTCGATGTTCCGTTTTCCTCATATATCTCAGCGCCGAGGCGGAGCATATCGCCGTCTGTAAACGGATAGATCCCCGAAATACCGAAGGCATCGAGCATCAGCACACTTTTTTTGAGCACGACCATTGTGCCCAGCTCATATGGGTGTTTTATATAATCCGTGAGATAATCCGGCTCTTTTAAATCATAGAAATTGCGGTTGAACACCTGATCTGCACATTCACCGAGCAGAACGCAGGAAACGCCGTTTTGAGAAAGCAGCTTTGCAAGCTCATATTGAAGAAATACGCCGCGCTCATAAACGCTGCCCTCGAGAATCCGCACAATGCTTTCAAGCTCGCCGAGCGTGTTGCGCGTGACATATGCCGTCTCAAGGCTTGTCTCTTCCGCCGCATCGCATATGCGCGCAGCGGCGGCCGTCTCGTCCTGTCCGCGGCTTCCGCCTATCGAAAAGGCGCGCGCCTTCTTTCCGCTCTGCCTCAGGACATGGAGAATGAGATTTGAATCATAGCCGCCCGAAACCGCGATGTTCAGGGCACTGTCATTCCTTTCTGCAAGCGCGATATAGCGGCCTATTATGACGCGTTCAAGCTCATAAAGCTCAGCCGTTCCGATATTCTTCGGCGCGGCCGTGAACCTCTCAAAGGAGCAGACCCTGAGCCTTCCGCCCTCGATTCTGAGATACTCATCCGCGAGAAGCTTATATACGCCGCAGATGAGCGTATCTCTTGTGCGGATGAAGCCGTTGTAGATAAACTCACAGACAATGTCGTGATTATCATTGAAGCGGCACGCGATGCCGAGCTTTGAAAGCAGCTTTATTGATGTGAACACATAGGTCTTTCCCCCGTGCTCCATATAGAATACTGTCTTGTTGCCGCCGAGCCTGCTTTGAATCACGCGGCAGACGCCTTCGCGCTTTTCAAACTCAACTGCAATGAAGGCTCCTGCAAGGCTCTCGCGCAGGTCGGAGAAGGCAGAGCCGTCCGTTATGCCAAAGATATATATGCATTTGTCATCGCGCTCAAAAACCCTTTCGCCTTCACAATGCAGAAATCGGGGAGCGGCGTTTTCGCTTATCTCCAACAAAAAATCAATCACGTCTCGTCAGCCTGCCTTACCTTGTCTGTAAAATATTTTCTGTATTCCTGCATATTTATAACATTCCTTTTTGCGCGGCGCTATTCTTCGCCGTTGATGAGCATCGTCAGCTCGCCTGTGCAGAGCAGCCAGCAGCCCGGGCAGCGGCACTGCGCCATACGCTTTCTCAGCTCCGTATATTTTTCGCCATACCATATATCGGAAAGCGAGTTGTCCTTCAGGTTATCGACAGGGCCGAAGCTTCCGCTCCAGCAGGGCAGCACGTTTTCATATGCGTCAACATAGACCGTTGCATAGCCTGCAAGGCAGCTATAGCCATCGGGAAGTATTTTCCCTTCGTTCATAAACGCCTTGAAATGGCGCAGAAATGCGATAGAATTTGCAATCAGATATCCCTCACGCTTCATTTCAATCAGCCTGTCGGTAACGCGGTTTGCCTCATCGGCATCAAACTCTGCAAGCTCATCGCGCATATGTGAGGTAAACCTGTGGTATGGGCTGAACTGAACGGATATTCCCTTTGCGGAAAAGTGCCTTACCATATCCTCCATCTGCCCGATGTTCTTCGCCGTGATTACAGGCGTTATATGAAGCCTGACGCTCTCATCCTTTTCCATAAGCCTGCGCACCGCCTCAATGCCCTCAAGCACCGGGGTGAGCGGCGTTCTTCTCTGCGCGAAATAATCGTGCTCGTCAAGCGAATCGAGCGAGATGACGAAATAGCGCAGGCCGCTTTCATAGAGAGACTGCGCCCTTTCCTTCAGCAGACATCCGTTTGTGAGAAGCGCCGGCACAATACGATGAGCCGTTATCCTTCTGACGATTTGTTCTATATCGTTTCTCACAAGAGGCTCGCCTCCGCTGAGGCTTATCGCCCTGATGCCGAGCGCGGCCGCATCGTCGATGATTTTCTCAAGGTTTCCAAGCGGAATTTCCTGCTTTTGCTCCTTGTCCGCCCTGCTCCTTGCGTGTTTGCAATAGACGCAATCGGAGTTGCAATAGTTTGTGATTTTCATCATCATATATTGCGGTGGCATATCGACAAGCTCTTTTCCGAGCTCCGCTCTGATTGATGCTCTCGCCGCATCAAAGCCGACACCCTTTTCACCGAACAACATCTCTTTGATGTCGTCCACATAATCATATATGGTCATTTTCCCAATCCTTTCAAACGCCGTCAGAAAACAGGGTTTTTTATCCAGCAGCAGCTCTCACACCATTTCGGGAGCTTCCCCTTCATCATGGCAAGGCGAAGCTTTTTATAGAGCGGGCCGTTCCATATTTCGGAAAAGCTCTGTTCCATAAGATTTCCATAGCGGTGTATCGGGTCATAGCAGCAGGTGGTCATATTGCCCGAAAGGTCGATATAGCATCGCTCTGCCGCCCATCTGCACATAGCTCCGCAGTCATATGTGTTCTGCTCAAGCTCCTCTTCCCTGACCAGCTCGCTCAGATATTGCCGCGAAAGCTCATCGCGCCTTTGCTCCGCTCTCAATATTCTTTCGCGAGAGAGAGTTTCCTCCTCTTCGATTTCCCGAAGCTCTTTTTTTGCGTCTCCCTCTTCCGAAGGAATCGCAGGAAGCTGAAGCTCTATGCCGAGCCTTTGCGCCTCCTCCTTTGCCGCTCTTGCATTTGCGGCAAGGGTTTGCGGATACAGCCCGGGCGCATCGCGGAAGTTTCCGATAACAGGGTTTACCCCGAGCGGATGAAAGCGTACGGAAGCAAAACCGTTATCTGCCGCAAAGCGCACAAGCGCCGCCATATTCCCGAGGTTATGGCGCATCAGCACGCAATCAAGATTCTTGCGAAGCTTCGGCGCAACGCGGTTGAGTTTTCTGAGATTATCTGTAAACACATCAAAGGAGAGCCCTCTCCTTATCGTTTCAAAAAGCGCCTTTTCAGAGCCGTCACACGAGACGTTGATGAAGGAGAACCCGTCTTTGAGATATTCCCAGACGTTGTCGGGAATCACGGTCAGGTTCGTGTTCGTGCCGATGCTGACACCATATTTGCGGAACAGCGCGAGCGATTTATCTATATCCGCACAGAGGAACGGCTCACCGTCGCCGTTGAGCATAACCGTCTCCGCATATCTGAGGATATCCTCAAGCGCACAGAGAACCCCGACATCAAGGTCACGGCAGCCGCGGTTGGCTGTATAGAGGTGATTGCACATAATGCACCTTGCGTTACAGCGCGTCGTGTGTTCTATCTGGAGATAGCGCGGAAAGAAGGAGACCGAGCCGTCCCAGTCCGCAGGCGGTGCGCTCTCTTCAAATTCGCGAATACGGCGCAGGTTTTCGCGCTTTTCTTGTTCAAAAATCATATCATTCTCCAAGCATAGCTATCATTTTCTGCTTTTGCTGACGTTTAAGCTCCGAATCCTGATAGAAATCGGGCTGTATTTCCACATCGAGATATTTAAGCTCGCCGCCCTCTATCATTCCGCATTTGAGGCAGGCCTCGGGAAGATAGCCCGAATAGAATATTTCCCTGCTCTTTTGCATCAGCGGCGCATTCCACACAGAGAGAAAGCCGCCGTCACTGCACACGTTGCCTGCGCGGTATATAAGATTTCTGCAGCAGAGCGAGATATCGCCGTGGAGATTTGTATAACAGCTCTTGAGAAGCCAATCGCAGACGCCCGAGCATTTCACCTTCGTCGCTACCGTCGTGTTCTGCTCCTGGCTGTTTTCGGCAATATAGTCCTCTGCGATTTTCGCAATCCTCATCATCTCCCGCTCTTCCTCCTCGCTCTTCCAGAACGGAATACTCTGCATACGGGAGAGCTCCTCTTCTATTTCCCCGAAGGTGATGCTGCGGTTGAGCGATGCGGCATTTGCGACAACGATTCTCACGCCGAGCTCCTCGCCCTTTTCAAGCGCCTTGACGGAATAATATTCCGCGACCTTCGGCCAGTTGAGCATAACATCCTGCATATTTCCGATGATAAGGCTCGGGTTGAGGTTTAAAAATACGACCTGGTCGATGCCGACGCTGTGTGCCAGCTCGACGAGCTGCGGCATCTCACAGACATTCTGGCGCATCATTACCATCGACATAATCTTTTTGACGTGTGGCGCGCGCTCCTTCAGCAGGCGGAGATTTCCGATGACCTTCTCAAACGACATTCCGATGCGGATTCTTTCATAGGTCTCCTTCGTCGCCCCATCGACGGAAATTGCGAGCCATTCAAAATCCCTTCCGATATATTCGATGAGCTCGTCATCGAGCACCGACATATTCGTGTTTGCAACGATCCTGTTGCCATAGCCGACATACATATCTATCTGCTGTTTTAAATATTTGCTTATAAACGGCTCGCCGATGCCGTTGAGGTTTATGCGGCGGCTGAGCTGTATGGCGTCGCGCATATGCTCAAGCGTCTCCATACTCAGAAGCTCCGCTTTTTTGTTGTGGGAATGATAGTGCTCACACATAATGCATCTGCTGTTGCAATAGTTTGTGGACTCTATCTGAAAAAAATCGGGGTATGACCTGTTGACTGTGTTTTTGCAAAGGAAATCAATGTCACACAGAACCTCGTTTATGTCCTTTGCGGTCTCCCAGTCGCCGCGGTTTATATATTCCGCTCTTTCGCCGACGAGCGCATCGGCATCAGCGACGGCATATATGCGCCCCTTGAAATATATGTATACAGACTCAAAGTGTGAGGTTTCGTCCTTTTTGAGCTTCGGCACGAGCTCATGATCGACAACCAGCGCAGCTCCGCCGCGCGAGAGCTCCTCATATCCGACAGACTCTGCCTTCTCTGACGGAAAGCGCACACTCATCGCCGCGAAAAGCTCATCACGGCTGTTTTCCTGACAATAAATCAATATGCTCATAAATCCTCTGCTCCCTTCTGTTTTTCCCTCGAAAGCTTTGATTTCACAAAAACGGCCGCGATACCGAGCTTTATCTTCATCATACTGTAGCAGCAGATGAGGATGAACAGGGAAAAAAGCCCCGCCCATCTGTTTATTTTCATCATACACAGCCCGAACATAAACGGCATTATCGCATTGAGGAACGCCTCGAGCGGCACGGAATCAAACGAAACGATCCAATCCTTCTTCGCATAGACATTGAGCACCATCCAGATGCAGAACTCGAGCGCGATATTGAACATCACGCCTGCGAGAATGATTGCCTTATGCGCCGCAAACAGCGGTATCATAAGCAGCAGACAGCAGATGCCCTCCGATATTGCGAGAGCTATCACAAACCTTCTGATATTTACCCGGCCGTCTGCTACAAACGTGTGTGTGCCGCTGAGCCTATCGTTCTCGCGGTCTGTATACTGATGGATGAGAATATATCTCAGCCCGTCAAAGAACGAGAGAACAAACCATATAATCCACACAAAGGCATTCGTCCCGTCGAACCCGAAGAACAGGAACAGGGGTGTGAGCGGCAGGCAATGCTGCGCGACAGAGCATTGTATGAGACCGAGCACTCCGCGCTCCTTGAAGCGTATTCCCGGTATTGAATATGCAACGCCCATAAATGTCGTCACTATGATAAGCGCCGCGCACAAAAGCTTGTTTTCCGCGCAGAGCATAATCGGAATATCGCCGATAAGCGCCATAATCACAAACGACAGCCATATGACAGGGCGCGGAAGGCTTGCAATTACCTTTTTCTTTCCGACCTTCATATCCGCTTCCATATCCGAAAAATCGTTTGCGACATAGCTTATCGCCGCAAGCATCGACAGAAACAGGAAATAGGCGCCGAGGATTTTTGCTGCATCATATATGCCGACATTGCCGAGGCACATGAAATATGCCGCGACGCCGAGCATCATCGTCACCTTTGAGCTTATCCATTCATCGATGCGGAGATATCTGAAAAGATTTTTCATCCTCTCTCCCCCTCAACGAGCTTTATGACCCGGGGCGCAGCTATGAGAAACCAGCTTGAATACCTCTCGGGATGGGTGACAAGCTCGTCTCCCAGCTTCCCGATATCAATCCACCTGTATTCCGAAGCCTCTTCCTCATTCAGCGAAACAGGGCCGTCATAGCTTCCGAGAAGCACGTGGTCAAATTCATATTCATAGAGGTTTTCGGCAAAGGCCGTCCTATAGGTGAAGCTGAACACCTCTTTTACCTCACAGTCGATCCCGAGCTCCTCCGCCATCCTGCGATGAACGGCACACTCAAGCGTCTCACCCTTTCTCGGATGTGAGCAGCAGGCATTTGCCCAGAGGCCGCCCGAATGATATTTGTTGACGTTGCGCTTCTGAATAAGCATTTTGTTGCCGTTTACGAGAAACACGGAAAAGGCGCGGTGGAGCAGACCCTTTTCGTGGGCATATGCCTTTTCCGCAGAGCCGATTTCCCTGTCATATATATCTACAAGAATCAGTTCATCCATTTATCTGTCCCTTTTCCTCTTTCTCCATCTGTGTCCACCAATGCGGAACGGGGTTTTCATAGTTATCGAATACCTCGATGAAGTTGTTTGCCTGATTGACGATCATCTTCCCCGTTTTGTCATATTTATATATCGCATAATCGAGAAGCTTCATTATGCTGAAATAGAGGTTTGTTTTCCAGAATTCAAGCGGAACTCCGCCGCCGAAATATGCTTTTATCAGCGCATAGGAAAACGGTCTGTATTTCGCCTCAGACATTACCGTGAGATAGGTAAAATCAGCAAAGGCATCGTTGAAGGTTCCCGAATCGAAATCATAGATATAGAGGTTATCGGGCGTGAGGATGAAATTCTCAGGTCTTACATCGTTGTGAACAATGCAGGCGCGCTCCTCGGATATGAGGCCCGCGTTTTCCTCAAGATAGGCAATGGCCTTGTCCATACCCGAAAAATCAATGCCGCACTGCCTTATTTTCTCTCTCAGCGCATCCGCCGTCCTCGTTACCCACGGCGCAATCCTTGCTCCGTTCTGCGCCAGAGCCGCTGTCACGAATTCCTGATGATGCACGGAATACAAAAGCCTTCCGAGCCTTTCTCCGTATTCCTTCATAAGCTCCGGCTTTTCCGAAAACACGGAGTTGAGCTGCTCGCCCGATATCCATTCCGTGAGCGTGACCACATGGCAGTTTATAAAGCCATAGCGCACAGGCCCGAGCACACACGGGTCCTTGCTGCGCATCATCGCAAGCGCCTGATACCAGGCAACTCTTGCGCGGTTGCTTTCGTCTTTTTCAAGGTTGCCTTCAATGACCTTCAAGATATAATCACTGCCCTCGCAGGATACCTTTACCTTGATATCATAGGAGCGGCCGCCGCTCACCTCGGCAAGCGTATACGGCTTTCCCTCAAAGCATTCCTCAAGAAAAGGAATATATTCCGCTATCTTTTCCCTCATTTCTCATTTCCCCTTATGATTTTTGCGGCTTTTATCGCACAGGCGGCAGCTGCTCACCCGAGATGATTGTCGCAGGTTTTCTCTCGCAATAGCTGCACGCAGGCAGATGCCTTATCGCAAAGAATTTCCTTATCTTTTCCTTTGCCTCTTCCTTGCTCTTTATTTCGTCAAAGCAGATGACATCGTCTCCGCCGCTCTCTATTCCATGCTGTGCGAGATAGCTCGCGCGGCCGCAGCGATAGAGCGTTTTGTTGTTATAGATCGAGCAGCTGTTCATCGTGCAGTGAATAAACATATCATCGAGCTCGCGCCTGCTGTGGGCGCGCTTTTCTATCTCTCCGAAATCCAGCCACTCAGGATGGAACTGTGATACATAGAAAATCCCATATTCCCGAAGCTTTTCGCGCAGCTTCTCACGCGTTTCGATGTGACGCGCGTCTATGTGTTCATATTCCGAAAGGTGAACAGACGCGCCGCTGTCCCTTATCGCGCAAAGTGTTTCGTCATCCGGAATTATCGTTCCGTTTGTCGTTACCTCAAGATGCTCTATCTTTTCATATGATGCGCAGATTCTTATGATTTCCGCAAGCTGCGGATTGAGAAACGGCTCACCGCCGATAATACTTCCGACGCATATCCTGTCAACGTATTTTGTCAGCAGGTCAAGATTTTCGCGTATTTCCTCAGGCGGCATATGGCGCTTTTCCCGATAATAGGGAATGCATTTCGCACATCTTTTACAGCGCAGGTTACAATGCGTTGTCACATCTATGTCGATAAACGGAATAACCGTCTCCGATTCCGTGTTCATCACAAGCTTCAGCTTCTCATACAGCGTGCGCTTGATTTTGCGCTGTCTGTCAAACCCGAAGATGCGGATTCTGCCATAATATCTGAACCGCCCGAGCCGCGGCAGGATATATCTGAGTTTTTTACGAAACATCCCTTACCTCCGCAATATATAAGGCTAAATGTTGATTATGCCGCACTTTATGCTTCCGTGGTATTTCCCGGCAAGGTGGCATATGATTTCCACAACGAACAGCCACGCGAACTTCCTGCCGAGGAGCGTTCCCCATATGTTTTTGAAGAGCGCACCGTATAGCCTTGTGTCTATGCAGAATTTCTTCCCCGAATAGACCTTCTGCAGCTTTGAGCTTGAAACGCCGTTGCGGAAGCTCTTTCTGCAGATTCCCTTGAGATTTCTCGGCGAATGTGCAATGATTTTTGCCGACGGCACATATTTGAGCACAGCGCCTTCGTCCAGCGCTCTCCAGCAGATATCGATATCCTCTGCATTGTTTGCAAAGTAATCGCTGAAGCCGCCTATTTTTTCGAGCAGCTCGCGCTTATACGCACAGCTCGCCGTGATAAACGCCGTGTTGAGCGTTTTGTCCTTGACATAATATGGCTCGTCGCCATAGGACATCAGAATCTGGAGCGACAGATGCCCCCAGAATTCTTCATAGATATTGTCTGTCTCCGCAGGCTCGATATATGTTCCGAGCCCGTCTATATTGTCCTCACAGAAAGCCTTTCTGATTTCTGCAAGCCATTCTTTATCCGGGATGCAATCGGCATCTATGAATGCGATCACATCGCCCTTTGCCGCCTTGATGCCTGCGTTTCTGCCGCCTGCCGCGTGCCTTTTCTCATTGTCGATGACGATTGCGCCATATTCCTTTGCAATCTCAACCGTGCGGTCCCGGGATTTTCCGTCAGCAACGATGATTTCATATGGCTTTTCCGAGCCTTCCGACAACGCCTGCAGGCAGTTGCCGATGCAGCTTTCCTCGTTATATGCAGGAATAACAACCGAAATATTCATTTTCCCTCTGTTCGCCCCTTATTTATTTTCCGTTATAAATCTTATTGCGTGTCCGTCATACATCAGCGCATCGCCCGACGCAAACTCAAGCTCAACCTCGCATTTGAACAGCGCGTCTATATCCTGCTTCAGCTGCGGCAAGACGCGGAAATCCCCCGTCTGCTCCAGAATCACGCGCACCCTTTCGCCACGGATTGCGCGGTATTCGCCCATAAAGCCGTGTCTGAACAGGACCTCCTCAAGCATAGCCGGGAATATATATTCTCCGCCGATTTCGATGGAATCCGCCATTCTTCCCTTATAGCGGAAGCGCGGCAGCCCTCTGCCGCAGAGGCAGGGTGTTGTATCCACAGCGATATAATCGTCAGTCCAGTATCTGAGTATCGGAAATCCCTTGTCCCAGAGCGTGGTATATACAGCGACTCCATATTCACCGGGCCCGACGGGCAGCCCCGTCTTCGGGTCAACGACCTCGATGAGCAGATATTCATCCGGATAGTGGATGCCGCACTTGTGGCGGCATTCGCCGCCCATAGGTCCGAACACCTCGCTCATTCCGAACATACAATAGCAATCCGCGCCCCACGCCTTTTCGAGAGCACGGCGCCTCCCCTCTGTCAGGAAGCCGCCGCCGAGAAGCATCATTCTGACATCTGATTCCTGCGCGGTTTTTTCAAATTCAGGGTTGCCGATTATCGAGCTCACGACGCTCGGCCTCGTCGCAACGATGGAGACCGGTAGCTTTGTTATGAAGTCCATCATATTGTCAGGCGATGGCTCCGGGCAGTTGACATAGCCGCTGCCCATAGTCGTGAACTGCCACATCATCGAATGTGCCATAACGCCTGTATCAACAGGCGCGAACACGCCGCCGAGGTCATCCGCCCTGACGCCGAGTTCCTCATAGAAGAGCTTTACAAACCTTTCGTGAACGGCCTTGTCCCTGTTGCTGTAGACATAGAAGGTCTTTTCACCTGTCGTGCCGCTGCTCGAGAAGATGCCATAGACCTCGCCGGGGGAAGCAAAGCACCTGTCAAACGGCTTTGTCGCCCTTATGTCTTCCTTTTTCATAAAAGGAATTTTTGTAAACTGCTCATAGCTTTCAAAGGCATCAACTCCGCCGAGCCTGTCTGCATAGAAGCTTTTTTCAAAAACGCCTTGCTCATAAAGCGAGCGCAATTTCCCCATCACTTTTTCGTACATATTCTTATCCCCTTGTTTTCCCCTTTATAATACTATCATCATAACCGCCGCTATCACCATCAGCAGAACGAGCTGAAGCCACGTGTTATATGAACCGATCTCAAGCATTCCGCCATATTGACCGAGATAATAGACCATCTGCCTGCGGATTTCCGAAAAGCGCCCCGAGGTCACACAGCGCCTGAGATATGCAAAATCGCTGTCGTGGATTAAAAGCTGTGCAACAAACTGCTGGAGCAAGGTCGCCTTCTTTTCCTTTGAAAGGCTGTTGACGAGAGCAGACATCACAAGATTTTCGGCAAGGAAAACCAGAGGTATGCCCGCAAGCACCCACCAGGCCTTTGATGCTATTGCTATCGCCGCAATCAGCAGCGAATAGATTATATAGAGCATACTGCGCTTCGGCAGAACGGTATCACCCCTGTCGGGATGCTTATGTATGAGATCGCAATCTGCAGTTCCATAGAAATTTAGCCTGCGGAACATCGCCCTGACGGGTATCCACGTCTTTTTGCTGTGGTATACGCCTGCCTCCGATGCCGCGTTGATGACATAGCCCTTATCGCAGATTTTCATGCCGAGGTCAACATCCTCTCCTGCAGGTCTCCGGAACGTTTCGTCAAAGCCTCCCACCTCGAGGAATACGCTCTTTCTGACAGAGAAGTTTGCCGTCACGCCCCATTCTACACGAGGCAGAAATCTCGGCAGATAGAAGCAGGTGAGAAACGGCGTCGCCTCTATCGCCTTCCAGAACCACGTATCCTCTCCGACAAACTCGAGAGGGCCTGCAACGGCGGCGACCTTTTCATCCGTATATTTCTCGGCATAGCGCTCGAGTATGTGCTCTGTGCAGATGCAATCTGAATCGAGGAACAGGATGACATCGTTTTTCGCAAGCGTTACGCCATAGTTGCGCTTTGCGGCAACGCTGTTTTCATAGAACACATATTCACAGGAGTGCTCCTCACATACCTTCCTGACAGCTTCGCTCTCTTCGGGAATGCTGTCATCCACGATAAGCACTTCACATTCTCCGCAATAGTTCTTTCCGGCAACGTCTATGCTTTCGATAAGCTCTGTCAGAAGCTTTACTCTGCTCTTTGTTGCCACAACAATGCTGAAACTAATATTTTCCATCTTTATATCCTTTCATCAGCCTATGATAAGCTTATATACCGCCATCGCAAGAATCATCGAGATGATTG
This sequence comes from Oscillospiraceae bacterium, assembly GCA_017439555.1. Classification (GTDB taxonomy): domain Bacteria; phylum Bacillota; class Clostridia; order Oscillospirales; family JAAYXM01; genus SIG480. The sequence goes on from JAFSIZ010000191.1 coordinate 30,207, forward strand.
AAATATAATAGAGCCAGGTTTTTCTCACACCGTTGCGGTAATCGTCTCTTATATGGTAGATTCCGAAATACTGCCCCTTGAAGGCCAGCGAGAGATCGCGCTTTTTAAGCGACATCACAAGCCTCCAGAACCTGTATTTGCCCTGCTGGATGACACCCATCGTCCAGAAGAACGGATTTGTCTTTCCCTTGGTTGCGACGTGATAGCCATACATCATTCCATAGAGCAGCACATACCAACCGCCGAGAAAGACAAGCGGCACAAGCGATTGCTTCAAAAGCGCCATAAGTCCGCATACCGCAGTTACGAGAGCGACCACATCACCTGTCATCGGAAGCCTTCTGTGAACAAGCTCCGGGTATCTTTTGAGGATATGGTATTCCATCGTGCCCCAGCGCTTTGCGCGGTCATTTACCGCCTTGCGCGAATTCCAGGTTTCCCTCGAATGATAGGTCACAGCCTCAGGTGTTGTCTTGATGAGGTTTCCCTCTTTTGTATAACGATAAGTCATATCGAGGTCGTCGCCGCCGAGCTTGAAGGGGAAATTCTCCTCAAACTTGCCGATTTTCAAAAGCTCGTCGCGGCGCAGTGCTATGTTGTTGCCTATAGCCCAGGACACAAACGGCATCTGCTTTGCAAAGGCGAAGGAATCGAGAAAGGACGTATGCTCGATGACTCTGCCCCAGAATTTCTTTTTGCCGACAAACTCCGTCAGCCCGAAGGATGCTGTGATCTTCGGGTTTTCCTTGCCCTCGCGGAGCGTTTCGGCATGGTGATGCAGAAGCCCGGGCTTGACCGTGACATCCGAATCAATGAACAGGATATATTCATATTGAGAGAGATCAATTCCTTTGTTTCTCTTCTTTCTCACACTGTCCACGCCATCTATGTAGCGCGCATCATATTTCTCACACGATGCAACAATGCTCGCCTTTTCTTCGTCCTTGCTGCTGTCAACGATCAGAACCTCTGTCTCGCCCTCGTCATAGCGCTGCCTCTCTTCGTAAAGAGATTCGAGCAGCGCATCGACAAGCTTCGAGCGGTTCCACGTCGGAATAACGATTGAAAAATTCATATCCTAACCTCTCTTTTCAATTAACCATTCTTTCAGCTCCGCATATGGAATATTGATGCATTTCAGATATTCCGAAGTCTGATAATCAAGAGAGCAGATGAACAGTATTGCCAGAAATACCGACCATTTCATCGCGCTTTTTCCGCTCTCGATATTGACGATGGTCTGGCGGCTGACGCCGATGATATCGCCGAGATCCTGCTGTGTGAGATTGTTCATTTTTCTGAGAACGGGCAATTCCTTTGCCAATTTTTCCGTGCACGATTTAAACAGTTCTTCCCTTTTTTCCACAATGTTTCCCTCCGATTCAATATAAGATCAGTGAGCTAATATCTAATATATACTAATATGTCGAAAAATTCAATATTTTGTCAAAATTTTTTTCATTAATATGTCGCCTTTTTTGCCATTTTGATAAATATTGCGACATATTGCCGAGACTCACCTTTTTGCTCGTTTTCTGCATGGGGAGGAATGCCAAAAGAGCCTTCCCCTTGAGGGGAAGGTGCCGGAGCAAAGCGGAGGCGGATGAGGTGGTAAAACGTTATCCCTTTTACAAGAACGTATGTTGTTAATTTACAAAAGACACGTATCTTCTTTGCTTTTCGGCAAAGAAGCAAAACGAATTCAAGGGGGGATTTCGATTTCCCCCCTTAAAAAACCCCCTTAAAACGATTGGGGCTCATCGCCCCAAACCCACAATCAAATAACAATGGTGGGAGAGGAAGCCTTTCGGGTAGAGCTACAACACCGCCATTACATAACGCAAGCCCGAAACACAACAAAACACAGCGGCTTTATTATCAAAACCGCTGTGCCTTTGCCTTATTTAATTGTTGACTATCTCTTCAATCTCGCTCTGTGTGGGCATCGACCTGAGCGCACCCTTGCGCGAGGTTATGATTGATGCCGCGGCATTGGCGCGCCTGATGCAAACGTCAAAATCTTTAAAGCCATTGTCGAGAATATGGTTTATACAGCAACCCATAAACGTGTCTCCGGCGCCCGTTGTATCGACTGTGTCCTCACGCAGGAAGGCCGCCGCCTCAAAGCGTTCGCCGCCGTAAAATGCGCGGCTGCCGTCGCGCCCCATCGAGAACAGGATCAGCGGAATGTTATATTTCTCGCGCAGCTTTTCTATGCCCTTTTCATAATCCTGCTCACCTGTAAACCAGACAAGCTCATTATCCGAAATTTTGAGAATGTCGCAGAAGCGCATCCCATAATCAAACGCTGCCCTTGCATCCTCCATTGAATCCCAGAGCATTTCGCGGAGGTTCGGATCAAACGATATTATACAGCCTGCGCTCTTCGCCACGTCAAGCGCCTTTTTCGTCGCACTGCGCACAGGCTCGTGCGTCATTGAGAGCGTGCCGAGGTGGAACACTCTCGACGCCTTTATAACCTCTTCGTCAACCTCATCGGCTGTCAGCATAATGTCTGCGCCCGAGTTGCGATAGAACGAAAAGCTGCGGTCGCCCGTCTCATCGTTTTCGACGAACGCAAGCGTCGTCCTCACGTCCTTGTCAAGCCTGAGGTTTTCCGTATTTATCGAAAGCGCCTGAAGCTCGCTTTTAAGGCGACGCCCGAAAATATCATCGCCAACCTTTCCGATAAACGCGCAGGATTTGCCCGAGCGCGCAAGCATCGCGAGCACATTACACACAGCGCCGCCCGGGCTCGCCTCAAAGGTGTTGTTGCCCTGCTCGCTCACGCCGTTGTTTATAAAATCTATAAGCAGCTCTCCGAGCGCCGTTATATCAAACCTTTTCATAGATCAGTCCTCCGCCTTCGGGTATTCGTTGCAGAGCAGGCGATATGGCGGCTCGTCCTCCTCGATTTCGGGGAATCGCCCGACAGGCGGATTGAAGCGGTTATCGTTGCTGTCATCGTTACACTGGCTGACCTCGCCGAGAAGCACAGCGCCAGAGCCCGTCTCAACCTCAAAATCGTGATAGAGATATTGCTGTATCATAATGCTCTCGCCCGGCTTCAAGCGGATCTGCGTGCCTGCAGGAACTGTATAGGTGCGGCCGTCGACATGGACGGTTACATCCGATTCATAATCAATCTCCTCATCCGGCAGGCTGTTGTAGACGCGGATAAGCACGTTTCCGCCGCCGCGGTTGATTATATCCTCCGTCTTATACCAATGGAAATGGTTCGGCGCATATTGCCCCTCCATCAGATAGAGCAGCTTTTCCGCATATGCCTTCGGGTATTTTTCCTCCATCGCGCGGTTGCCGTTGCGGATTGTGATGAGCGAAAAGCCGAATTTTTCAAACTCGCCCTTGCCATAGTCAGTTATATCCCAGCCGAGCATACAATCGCGCACCTCGTCGTATTCATGACCCTTTGTCTTCCACTGCTCAGGTGTGAAATGGCAGAACGGCGGCAGATAGCAGCAATGCTTCTCACACATCGCCTCAAGCTCGCGAAGGGCTTTGTTTATCTCGCTTCTTTTCATATCAGATCTTTCCTTTTCATATCATATTTGGATATATTTTACAATTATTTATCCCCGGCGTCAAGGTTATATTCGAAAAATACAATATGTTCGAAAAAAAACATTCTCCGCCTGCCATTTTTGCAAACGGAGAACGAAATATTTACACATTATTTGAACGCAAGGCTTGCATTGAGCATTGATGTGCTGTATAAAAAGAGCACGTCCGCGTTTTCAAAATCGACAAAATTCCCGAGCATCGCGCTCTGTATATATCTGATATCGACAAGCGTTATCTTGCTGTATCCCGGCACAAGCAGCGGTGCAAGCGAGCTTGCAAACGAGTCGCGGAATATGACGAGCTCGCGCTTCTCCTTTGCGTTCGGGTTCTCGATAGTCAGCAAAGACGAGCCACCCGAGAGAAACATCTCATAAGGGTCTCTGCCTTTCGCCTTTTCCATATCATACATCTCCGCTTTTTCGGGCTTGCCCGTGTCAAAGCTTGTGACCGTGCAGGAGGAGAGCGTGTCGTTCTCAAGATATATGATGGAATCGGGCATAACCTTCAACGCCGATTGCCCTGCATAGACGCCATAGAACGGATCGGGCAGAAAGCTTTCGCTATAGGTCGCCGATATATCCGCGCCGAGAGCGTTTGCTATCGTCTCCGCAACGGGATATATCCTGTTCTGCCGCCAATGGCTGTCTGTGAGGTAATAGTGCTCAAGCTCGAGCTTCGGGAAGATGTCTATATAGCTTGCATATGGCATCTTCTCGCGCATATAGCTGCAGAGCTTTTCGTAATCGAGCTTCAACACATCGAGAAAATAGTTTTTATCGGGAATGATGGAGAGGAACACGCGAGTGTTCTTTCCTTCGAGATAGGTCCTGTTTATAAAATCAAAACGCTCTGCCGCGTGGTCAAGCATCGGCATATTCAGCGGATAATCGAGCTTCGTTATGTGAGCGTTTTCCTTGAAAATTCCGTTGTTGTCGGAAAGGTTGAATACCGCTCTCGAAACGTGAGCCTTGACAGAGCGAAGATACTCACGGAACGGAAAGGTGTCTGTCGCATATTCCTCAAAGCCGTCTGCGAAATCGCCGGAAAAGAAGCTTTGCGCCGTGGTTTCCGGGAATTTGGCAAGCACGCGCCTCTCGCTCTCAGAAAAATCGGGCTTCTCCCGGAAAAGGCAGAGCAGCGAGCCGCAGAGCAGGCAAAGCGCAAGTGCAAAGCACGTTATTCTATCCTTCACAAAGACACCCCTTTCCTAAAATCTGAAATACAGGAACGGATTGAACGAGCCGTCTGCAAGATATGCCGTCACGAGGAGCAGGAGTATTATCAAAAACACTGTTTCAAACAGCGTCTTGAGAGTGATTCCAAACGAGTTTTCGCGGAAGAACAGCTTGCAGAACGGCGTTGCGCCGATGATTGCACATATGATAAGCAGCCCATAGGAGCGCAGATAATAGAGAAACTCTGTGCTGATAAGCGGATAGTCCCCCGCCCCGAACATCGAGCCGACATAGTGCAGCATCTCGGGAAGGCTGCGCGAATCGAATATGACAAAGCTCACAAGAGTTATGACAATGACATAGATATGCGGCAGTATCGGCACCTTTGAGAGCGCATCACCCCACAAGAGCTTTTCGCCTATCAGGAACACCGCGAAAAACAACCCCCATATGACGAAATTCCAGGCCGCGCCGTGCCACAGCCCCGTCAGCGACCACACAACGAGCAGGTTTATAATCTGCCTGCCCTCGCCGCAGCGGTTGCCGCCGAGCGGAATATAGACATAATCGCGGAACCACGAGCCGAGCGAGATGTGCCAGCGCCGCCAGAAGCCGCTTATACTGCGCGATATGAACGGATAGCGGAAATTTTCCGTAAACTCAAACCCGAATATCTTTCCGAGGCCGATAGCCATATCCGAATAACCTGAGAAGTCAAAATACACATGAAGCGTAAACGCCACGGCATAGAGCCAGAAATATGCTACGGACTTATCAGGCGAGACGCGGAATATTTCGCAAAGCTCGCCGAGCTGGTTTGCTATGAGCACCTTCTTTGCAAGGCCGATGATAAGGCGGCGCACACCGCGCGAGGTCTGATAGAACGAAAGCTCGCGCTCGTCAAGCTGTGTGGCAATGTCGCGGTAGCGGACGATAGGCCCGGCAATCAGCTGTGGGAAGAAGGATATATAGGTCGCAAGCTTCAGCGGATCGCGCTGTGCCGCAACATCGCCGCGATAGACATCGACAGTGTAGCTGAGGATCTGGAAGGTATAGAAGCTTATTCCTATCGGCAGTATGACATTGAGAAGCGGCACGGAAAGCCCCGTTGCCGCATTGAAATTTGATATGAAGAAATCGGTATATTTGAAAAAGCCGAGAAGAGCAAGGTTGAACACAACCGACACGATAAGCCAGGTCTTTGCCTGTTTCTCTCCTCGATGCTTTTCGATGAGACGCCCGAGAACATAGCCGCAGGCGTTGGACGCAAGCATCAGAAACACATATACAGGCTCACCCCAGGCATAGAAAACGAGGCTTGCAAGCAGCAGAACCGCATTTTTGAGCTTATAGGGCACTGCATAATAAAGGAGCAGCACCGCCGGAAGAAAATAATATAAAAATGTAACGCTTGAAAAAAGCATGGTAATCTCCTTTCGGAAAATCGGCGCTATTTGGGGAGTTATATGAGGCTCGTGTCATTCCGGGCACCAAAGGCTCCACTTGAAGTGCAAGGGGCGCTGTCGAGTTGACACGCAGTGTCAGCGAGACTGAGGGGATTCGTTGTTGTGGTATCCTTAAATGTTGTGTAGAGACAATATGTCTGATCCCCTGTAGGGACAGGCCTCCCGGACTGTCCACGAAAACAACAAAAACGGGAGGATGTGGGCATCCTCCCCTACAAGGGACACACAAAGGGGAGGCTTTATTCTTCTTGCTTATTCCTCGAAGCTCTTCGGGCACATCAGGAAGAACACCTTGTTGCCGCTCTTTCTGACGATTGTTTCTTCTGCCTCTGTGCAGATGTTCCAGCGCGGATTTGCGCTTGATTTGAGAGTGCTTACAAATGCATCTGCGTCCGTGCCGTCAGCAAGCTCGAAAACATAGCCGACGAACGGTATTGTTCCGATGCCGGGCGCAAACATCGTTGCGCTCTTGAAGCCCTTTATCTCAGTGTTGTCAAAGCCTGTCAGGAGGCCTTCCTCGACAGGCATTGTCGCAGGCATAAACTGGATGCACTCGTGGGAGAGGATTGCGTTTGCAATCTCGTCTGTGCTCTTTCCGCTGTTTGCCGCGAAAACGGCAGCGAGCTTTGAGCCTATTGTATCACCTGCGGACGGAGCTTCCTGAGCAGGCGGTGTCACCGGTTCAGCAGGCTTCTCCTCAGGCTTTGCCTCGGGTTTTGTTTCAGGCTTTACTTCGGGCTTTACAGGCTCAGCAGGCTTCTCTGCCGGCTTGTTCTCAGGCTTTGCCTCGGGCTTTGCTTCCGGCTTTGCCGAAGGCTTCTTGTCCTCAGCCTTTTCTGCCTCTTCTTTTTCGTTTTCCGGAGCTTCTTCGGGAGTCTCCGGTGTCTCAGGGACTTCGGGTGCGTCAACGTCCGGGGACTCATTGTTCTCCGGGGTCTGCTGCTCTTCGGAAATATCCGCATCCGGCTCAGGCTTTTCCTGAGTCTGCGAGCAAGCCGCAAGCGAGAACACCATCATCATTGCGAGGATAAGACATAACATTTTTTTCATTTTACATTTCTCCTTTTCTTTGTTATGTATAGCATACCTTAATACATATACTTTGTCAACTTTTTACAGCAAACACATCTGTATTTATTCTATAAATTGCAGATTCCCGTATTGCTCCGTATGCGTTTCGTATATTAGATGCAAAAAGACACGAAAAAGTTTGCATATACAAAAAAATTATGTTACCATATAAAGGCAGACAATTTTTTATGACAAAGGAGCAAAAAAATGAAAATAAAAGCCTTGAAAATATGCGCAATCGCATCAGCCTTCGCGCTTCTGCTCTCCTCTGCCGCAAGCGCTGCCACACTCCCCGAGTCTTCGCTTTCCGCGCTTTTTGCAGGCTCCGGTGCGCCGCTTCTCGCAGCACCTGCTTATGCAGCGCCATATCTCCTCTCCCTCTCCCCTTCGGAAACGCCCGAAGAGGACACAAAGGAAGAGCTCGTTGACCGCGGACATTTTGCCTATGTCGTCTCGGCAGAGCAGAAATACAACAAGGACACAGACCGTTATTATGCTGTCCTCGACCTCATAAACGAGACGGGCGGCTTCACAGTCACAACGGTTGACGATGTCGAGAACTATAATTTCCAGCCTATGCTCAAAGAGGGCTTTATCGGAAAGCTTTCATCTCTTGAGGGCAGATTTATCCAGTTTGACATGAGAAAGACCGATAAAATCCAGAAGCTTGAGCCGCGCAGAAGCGCAGTTTCAAAGAGCTTTTCGGAGGCTGACGGCTTCTATCTCGTCAACATCATCGCAGAGCGCGGCGGAATAATCTCCTTCTATGACACAGCTTCTGATATGGCAATCGGCGAGAATGCACTGAATGCGGCGCTTGACGAAGACGGACACGCCATCATCGCCATCGACGGAGACAGCTATTGCGGAGCGCAGCTCTCAAAGCTTTCAAGAGGCGAAACAGAGCTTTATGAGGGCTCGGGCAACGCTGTCATCCAGATGATCAAAGGTAAGGTCGTCCGCATATTCTCATTTGCCGATGGCTATGAAATATAGAAAATCAAAATATTTATATATAATAAGGAGGATTTTATCATATTAAACGGAAAAATCGCCGTTGTCACAGGCGGCACACGCGGTATCGGCTATGCTATAGTCAAAAAATTCCTCTCTGTTGACGGCGCGATGAGAACATAACACACAAAGCAAAACAAAGCAAACTCCCTTGAAACCGAGGTTTCAAGGGAGTTTTTATGATATTTTTTATTCTGCCTTTCCGAATTCACGTGATACTATGAGGTCTCCGTCCTCCTCATAATATTCATATATAACCGATTCAACCTCAGGCACCTCGGCCTTTATTTCCTCAAGCCAGCTCAGAGCACTTTCATCAAGCGACGTTGCCATTTCCTCAATATCAGCCTTCTTGTCCTCAGGGATATTATCGACGCCGAGGAGCGTATATTTATATACCAAAGCCGTCTTACGCGCCTCTATCTCGCAGGTGTAGCTCTCTGTGGACATTTCCGATTCCACAAGCTTTTCGACGCTTTCCACATAATCGGCAACTGCGCGCTCCTGCTCAGACATTGCGCACGAACAGAGCGAAAGAAGCATAACGCCTGCCAGACAAAGCAAAACCGCCCTTTTAAAAGCATTCTTCATTTTCAATTCCCCCTTTTTGTATTATTGCTATGATACCATTTTGTGAGCAAAAAGTCAATGACTGCGGCGGCGCAAATGCTCATAAAAGACGCATTTCTGCAAAATTTTCACAGCTTGTGTGCTATCATCCGATTATGAAGCTTTAAGGAGGAAACCACATATGAAAAAACGAGATGACCTCATCACAAGAAAAGGGAAAATAATATATCTTCCGCTCGGGAAAATAACTCCGAACCGCGAACAGCCGCGCAGAGTATTCGACCGTGAAAAGCTTTGTGAGCTTGCGGCGAGCATCCGTGAAAACGGTCTGCTGCAGCCGATAACCGTCAAGCGGCACGAAAGCGGATACCTTCTCATTGCAGGTGAGCGCAGGCTTCGCGCCGCGCATATTGCCGGGCTTACAAAAATCCCGTGTATTGAGATTGAAGCAGACGATGCACACACGGCGGCGCTTGCGCTTCTCGAAAACCTCCAGCGCGAAGGGCTCTCTTTTTTTGAGGAGGCCGATGGAATCGCCCATCTGATGCAGATTTGCGGCATCACACAGGAGGAGGTTGCAAAGCGACTCGGGAAATCCCAATCTGCAATCTCAAACAAGCTGCGTTTGCGAAAGCTCGGAAGCGATATAATCGGCCGCATAACGGAGACAGGTCTGACAGAGCGCCACGCCCGTTCCCTTCTCCGTCTCGAGGAAAGCGAGCGCAAAAGCGCGCTTGAGCACATAATAGAAAACGAGCTCAACGTCTATGAGACGGATGAATATATAGATTCTCTCACTGAAAAAAAGGAAACGCAACACGCTTCAAAACGGCGCCGCCAGCAATATGTCATACGCGATGTGCGCCTTTTTTACAATACTGTTGACCGCGCAATCGACACAATGCGCCGCGCCGGCTGGCGCACAGATATTCTGAAGGACGAGGACGACACCTGTCTCAGCCTGAATATAAAGATATTCAAATAGAACACACGCCCCCCGGCCAAATGTTCCACGTGGAACATTGACGAAAGGAGCATCATCACTTTGCTCCGACAGCTGCTACAACATTCCGCGTGTCATTCCGAGCGCAGCCGAGGAATCTTTCAAGATCCTTCGGTTGCGCTCTGCTACATCTCCGGGTGCAGGGTCGTTTCCTACGGGGGTGGGGATATCAACAAGAGCCTTCCCCTTGAGGGGAAGGTGCCGGAGCAAAGCGGAGGCGGATGAGGTGGAATCGTAGAGCTGTATAACGTCGGAAACACCTCATCACCGCCTGCGGCGGAGCTTCCCCTCAAGGGGAAGCCTTTGGATAGTGCGCTACGCTACTTTTGGCACAAAGGGGATGCTTTCGGGCGGACGCTGTCGCTTCACATCTGCACAAGCCCCCAACGCGAGACTTACTGAGGAATGTTCCACGTGGAACATTGATATTTCTGTTGCACTTTACCTCGCGAAGTGCTATAATATACACAACACTATTTATCAGCGAGGTGGATAGCGAATGGCAAAGATTATCGCAGTTGCAAACCAGAAGGGCGGCGTCGGCAAAACCACGACGTGCGTCAACCTTGCAGCTGCTCTTCATATATTAAAAAAGCGCGTTTTGCTCGTGGATATGGACCCACAGGGACATTCAGGCATCGGCTTCGGCGTCAACAAACACGACAAGCTTCCGACAGCATATGACCTGATGATAAATTCCGCAAGCGCCGCAGAGGTCATAAGAAAAACCCCTTACGGTGATCTTCTTCCTGCAAGCACAAGCCTTGCCGCGGCAGAGGTTGAGCTCATAGCCGTCAGCAATCGCCATTTCATTCTGCGCGATGCGCTCGCCGCAGTTTCCGACAGATATGACTATATAATAATCGACTGCCCCCCTTCCCTCGGTATGCTTACGATAAATTCGTTGTGCGCAGCAAGCTCCGTCATCGTTCCGGTTGATTGCGGCTTCTATGCCCTTGAGGGCTTGTCCGCGCTCACATCGACGATTTCGACAATCAAAAAGAGCCTGAACACAAAGCTCGATATCGAAGGAATACTTCTCACGATGTTTGATTCGCGCACAAATCTTTCTGTGCAGATTGCTCAGGAAATCAAGAGGTATTTCCCGAACAAGGTTTTCTCCGTCACAATTCCGCGCAACGTGCGCCTTGCAGAAGCGCCGAGCCACGGAAAGCCGATTATGGAATATGACAAACATTCACGCGGTGCAGATTGTTATCTGAGGCTCGCGGCAGAAATAATTGAAAATAACGCTAAGGAGGCGCAGTAATGGCAAAGAAAGGTCTCGGAAGAGGTCTCGACGCGCTTTTTGCAGATGATTCTCAGGAAACCCAATCATCCCCACAAAGCACCGAGCAGACCAACGTTATAAAAATCACAGACATTGACCCAAACAAAAACCAGCCGAGAAAGCTGTTTTTTGATGATTCTCTCGAAGAGCTCGCGGAATCAATCAGGACACACGGAATTCTCCAGCCGCTTGCAGTGCGCAGAACGGAAGGCGGAAGATACCAGATAATCGCAGGTGAACGCCGCTTCCGCGCGGCAAAGCGCGCAGGGCTCACAGAGGTTCCGGCAGTTATCGTCGATGCGGACGACCGCGAGGTCGCAGAGCTTGCGCTCATCGAAAATCTTCAGCGTGAAGACCTAAACCCCGTCGAAGAAGCAGAGGGCTTCAAGGCTCTTATCGAAGAATTCTCGCTCACGCAGGAGGAGGCCGCAGAAAGGCTCGGCAAATCGCGCTCGACGCTCACAAACGCAATGCGCCTGCTCGCCCTCTCCCCCGAGGCTCTTGCGCTTCTCCGCGAAGGCAGGATAGAGCGCGGACACGCAAAGGTCATCCTCGGGCTTTCCGATAAGGACAAGCAGACAGAAGCGGCAAACATCGTCGCCGAAAGAAATCTCAACGTCCGCCAGACAGAAGAGCTCGTCAGAAGAATGAACAAGGCAACGCTCACGCCCCCCGAAGACGAAAAAGAGCCTGAGGTTGATTATATCGCAGTTCTCGAGCGCGACCTGACGAAATCTCTCGGGCGCAGAGTAAAGCTCACACACGGCAAGAAAAAAGGCAAAATTGAGCTTGAGTATTACGGAAACGACGACCTCGACCGCCTTATCGCGGCGCTGAGCCGTATGAAATAGGAGGCTTCATTATGGACAATCCATCAAAGAAGAGCACAAAACGCTTTCTTATCATCTATAGCATAGCAATCTTCCTCTTCGCCGTGTCTCTCATATTGATTGCATCCTTCTCACAGATGCGCATCAACCGCGAAGCGGAGCAGATCAGAGAGCAGCTCAACAGTGCGGAAATTCTCGCCGCAGACAAAAATACAAAGCTTGATGCCGCGATGACCGAGAACTCGCGCCTCAAAACAAAGGTTGAAGAGCTTGAAGCTCAGCTTGAAACCCTCACAACACAAAAGGAAGAGGACACAAAGAAGCTCGCCACATACAACTCTTTTGCGGAAATCATAAACCTCGACCGTCTCGGCAAAAAGACAGCGCTCAAAGAGGCAATAACCGCTTTTGAAGACGCAGGCTACCCAGCACTACTCTCCCCCGAACATCTCGAAATTTATAACTCTATAAAATAAAAAACAACCATAAAATACAAAAAACAAAGGAAAGTGAAACAAAATGCTTGATATCAGAGTAATCAGAGAAAACCCCGAAAAGGTAAAGGCCGCTCTCGCGCGCCGCTGCAAGGATTATTCCGCAGAGGTCGATGCAGTTCTCGAGCTTGACGCACGCCGCCGCGAAATCATCGGTAAGAGCGAAGCAATAAAGGCCCAGCAGAACGCAGATTCAAAGAAGATCCCCCAGCTCAAAAAGGCAGGCGAGGACACAACGGAGCTCTTTGCTGAGCTCAAAAAGCTCGGCGACGAGGCAAAGGCACTTGAAGGCGAGCTCCGCGAGGTTGAGGAAAAGCTCAACGCGGCTCTTCTCGTCATCCCGAACACACCGAACGATTCAATCCCGGACGGCCCGGATTCCGACAGCAACGTTGAGATCCGCCGCGTCGGCGAGCCGAAGAAGTTTGATTTTGAGCCCAAAGCACATTGGGATCTCGGCGATGACCTCGGCATTCTCGACCCGCAGACAGCCGCAAAGGTCACAGGCACACGCTTCCATTTCTATAAGGGCGCAGGCGCAGCTCTTGAGCGCGCTGTCATCAACTTCTATCTCGACACACACACAAGCCGCGGCTACACAGAGGTGTTCCCTCCGTTTATGGTAAACCGCGCATCAATGACAGGCACAGGCCAGCTCCCGAAGTTTGAGGAGGACGCTTTCCATCTCGGACGCGAGGACTATTTCCTCATCCCGACAGCAGAGGTTCCTGTAACCAATATGCACCGCGATGAAATTCTCGACGGCGCAGATCTTCCGATCAAATATTGCGCATATTCCGCTTGCTTCCGCGCAGAAGCAGGAAGCGCAGGCCGCGACACACGCGGACTTATCCGTCAGCACCAGTTCAACAAGGTTGAGCTTGTCAAGTTTGCAAACCCCGAAACGTCTTATGACGAGCTTGAATCGCTTACAGCTGATGCAGAGTTCGTTCTCTCTTCTCTCGGTCTCCCCTATCGCGTAGTTTGCCTCTGTGCAGGTGATATGGGCTTCTCGGCTGCAAAGACCTATGACATCGAAGTATGGATGCCGTCTTATGACAGATATCTCGAAATCTCCTCCTGCTCAAACTTTGAGGACTATCAGGCACGCCGCGCATCCATCCGTTTCCGCTCAGAAGCAGGCGCAAAGCCGCAGCTCGTACACACACTCAACGGCTCGGGCGTTGCAATCGGCAGAACTGTCGCCGCAATCCTCGAGAACTATCAGAACGAGGACGGCTCGATAACTGTTCCGGAAGTGCTCCGCAAATACATCGGAAAAGATGTTATAAAATAAAAACATTTTGTATATAGCATAACAAAAACAACGCTGTGTTATCAAATCACAGCGTTGTTTTAATATTATAGCGTTGTTTTAATAGTCTTTTTTCTTGCCGCAGCGTTTGCAGCTTTTTGTAAAAATACCGCCCAGTTCTCCGCCGCAATGCCGGCAACGCTTCATATTCATCCATATCGCGCTCTGCTCGGAAAGCTTTCTTTGCTTAAAATTTAAATACCAGGGCGATTTTTCCGCCTCCTTCTCCGCGGCATACTCCGGTTCAAAAACATACCATTTCCATAAATCCGCGGCGCCTATCTTCGGCATAAGACGTTCAAGCGTGGCGTCTGATATCTCAATTTCCACGAGGCTTCCACATCCCAAAAACCTCGGGTAGCTATCATACTCGTCGTCCTTCAGCTCAACTATGCTGTCCGGAATGTTTATTTTTTCAAGAGCTGCGCAACGATTAAACGCCCCCTTCGCAATCCTCTCAACTCCGTCCGGAATCCTTACCCGGCGAAGAGCGGCACAGCACTCAAAGGTGCTTTGCTCTATCCTTTTCAAGCCTTTCGGAAGCTTTACCTCGCAAAGTGCCTTACACCGGGAAAAGGCATGAGGGCCAATGACCTGCACACTATCGGGAATATCAATTTCGCGAAGGCTCTCACAACCCGAAAATGCACCTAACTCTTCCCAATTTTCATATCCTCCGCAAATTTCCAGAAGACCTTCAGGCAGAATCACTTTTTCGAGCTGCTTCATATTCTTAAAACAGCCCCTCCATATCGCCTTTACATTCTCAGGAATTGTAACAACTGTATCATTGCCGGTATATGCAATGAGCACACCCTCTACTATTATAAATTCCGTTTCTTCGGATTTCGCGAAGTTTTCAGCCTTTTCGCGGAGGTTTCCTAATATATTTTTTATTCTGCAATATTCGCAAACAGCGCTGCCGTCCTCTTTGATATCAAGAACAGCACCGCAGATATCACATTTCAACGGTGAATTTGTCATTTTTCCATACTCCCAATACATTTTTCCTACATTATACCACCCATCATGATGTTTTTCAAGGATATATGACGGGGTGGTGCAAACGGGAGGCTTTCGGGTACAATCTGCAATTTTCAGAACAACACATAAAATTAAATTCAAAACCGCCATTGTTATTTGATTGCGGGTTTGGGGCGGTAAGCCCCAATCGTTTTAAGGGGGTTTTTCAAGGGGGGAAATCGAAATCCCCCCTTGAATTCGTTTTGCTTCTTTGCCGAAAAGCAAAGAAGATACGTGTCTTTTATAAATTAACAACATACGTTGTTGCATATGGGATAACGTTTAACCACCTCATCACCGCCTGCGGCGGAGCTTCCCCTCAAGGGGAAGCCTTTGGGTTAGTG